>CALISG010000022.1 GCA_938042065.1 uncultured Candidatus Saccharibacteria bacterium | reverse complement strand
GATCTCTGGTTGGCGGCTATGGGATTATTACGAAGTGCGTAAAATCTACACCATGCCAGAACCGTATTTGACCAAGGCTGCGCTAGCAACATATATTGCTCTCGGCATTTTGGCGATTATTCTACTCATTCCATACGGTAACTAAGCAGAACGATCAAAAACCTTGCATTCTACCCCTAATCTATGCTAAAATACCAGGGTTAATATCAAATCACACGAAAGGTGAGTAATGAGTCTGAGTCGAATCGGAAAACTGCCGGTGGTTATTCCGGCCGGTGTGACAATCACGGTTGACTCTGGTGACGTGGTCGTAAAGGGCCCGAAAGGTGAATTGACACAATTCATCACGCCAGCGGTTGAGGTGAAAGTCGAAGACGGACAAGTCACGGTTCATCCGAAGGATGAGTCCAAAACTGCTCGCGCCCAGCACGGTCTGATGCGCGCGCTGATCAACAACATGGTAATCGGCGTGACCAAGGGCTACGAGAAGCGCCTCGAGGTTAAAGGTGTCGGCTTCCGCGTGTCGTCAAGCAACAACGAGCTGACGATGAGCTTAGGTTTCAGCCATGAGGTCAAGTACAAAGCGCCCGAAGGCGTCAATGTGAGCAACGAGAAGATGATCATCGTCGTCTCTGGCATAGACAAGCAAAAAGTCGGCCAAGCAGCCGCCGAAATCCGCGCGCTCAAGAAGCCGGAGCCATACAAGGGCAAGGGTATCGCTTACGTCGATGAACAAATTTTGCGTAAAGCAGGAAAGGCAGGTAAGAAATAATGTCTAATTCACTTTCGCACAAACTATTGAACCGCAACTTGCGCAAGAACCGCGTTCGCGCCAAAGTTAACGGTACGCCAGAGCGCCCGCGCCTCAGTGTCGTTATCAGCAATATGCACGTTAGCGCTCAGCTAATCGACGATACTACTGGCAACACTCTAGCAGCAGCCACTACTGTCGGCAGCAAAGCTAAGGGCACGATGACCGAAAAGTGCGCCTTAATCGGTACTGAAATCGCCAAAAAAGCCAAGAAAGCAAAGATTAACGCAGTTGTATTCGACCGCAACGGCCGCCAGTACGCTGGCCGCCTGAAAGCTCTGGCCGACGCAGCTCGCAAGGAAGGATTGGAGTTCTAAAATGGCCGAAGCCAAAGAACAAACCACGCCCCGAGACGACAAACGCGCCCCGCGCAGCCGCCGTCAAGGTCGAGGCGGTCGCCGCGATGACCGGCGCAACCAGCGCGATGACGCGCCTAAAGAATTCGAAGAAGTAGTAATCAATATCGACCGCGTGGCGCGTGTCGTCAAGGGCGGCCGCCGCTTCCGTTTCAAAGCGCTAGTCGTCGTCGGTAATCGCAAGAACAAGGTCGGCGTCGGCGTAGCCAAAGGAGCTGATGTCCAGGCAGCCATTGCCAAGGCTACGGCTATCGCCAAGAAACACCTGGTTACTATCCCAGTAGTCAACGAAACCATTCCGCACGATATGGAAGTCAAGCTTAGCGGCGCCCGCGTCCTCATCAAGCCAGCAGCGCCGGGTACCGGTATTATTGCCGGCGGCGTAGTGCGCGCAGTTATCGGCGTGACTGGTATCCGCAACCTGCTGTCTAAGAGCTTAGGTAGTACCAACAAAGTCAATATTGCTTACGCAACTGTCGAAGCGCTGGCTGGCTTAGTTCCGCGCGAAAAGTGGGTTGGCGCTGAGAAAAAAGCCGAAAAAGCAAAGGTAGCCGCCAAGGAGGAGAATTAATATGAAGTACAATCAGCTCCAAGTTTCGGCGAATAAAGACCGCAAGCGTGTTGGTCGCGGTATCGCTGCTGGCGGCGGCAAAACCGCTGGCCGCGGTACCAAAGGTCAAAATGCTCGCACTGGCAAAAAGCTTCGCAGCACATTCCAGGGCGGCCAGAACGGCATTGTTACCGCTATTCCAAAGGCGCGCGGCTTCAAAAGCTTGCGCATACCAGCTCAAGTGGTGTATAGCGACCGCTTGAATGATTTGAAAGGCAACGTCGACAACTTTACGCTATACGAAGCCGGCCTAATAACTACGCCGTTTCACAACGTCAAGGTGATTGCCCGCGGCGACTTGACCGCCAAGATTACTCTGCAAACGCAGGGCGCATCGCAAAGCGTGGTCGCTATGCTAGAGAAAGCCGGCGGCGCTTTTGAAAAAGCTGCCGTACCACCGCTGCCAAAATCTGCCAAGCAAGCCGAAGCAGACGACAGAGCTGCCTAGCCCAGCCGAATAAGATAGCTCGCGGCAGCTTGCAATCTCACAACGAAACGCTCTCTACGGAGGGCGTTTTGCTATTATTAGCTCAATACTGTATACTGTGATAAGTTAATGAATTGTTAGTAGCTAGAGGGGCTAGGTAATGAATTGGAGAATAATTTTCCGCTCACTGAAAAATAAAGATATGCAAAAGCGCTTGCTAATCGTCTTCGGGCTAATTGTAGCGTTTCGCTTCATGGCGCACGTACCAGTGCCGCTGGCTAATCCAACCGAGCTGCGCACCGTCATCCAAAGCGTTATTGGCAGCAGCGACTTTGGCGGATTTCTTAATCTCATGAGCGGCGGCGCGCTCAGCCAGATTAGTATTGTTCTGGTCGGCATGAGTCCATTTATCACTGCCAGCATCATCACACAGCTACTCACCAAAGCAATCCCGAAGCTAGAAGAGCTGCACAATGACGGCGAATCAGGCCGCCGCAAGATCAACCAGTGGACACGCGTCGTTACCGTGCCGCTAGCTATCGTTCAATCTATCGCTTTTGTTTACATCCTACAGCAATCCGTCCTGGCGAATTCGTCAACCGGCACCACTGGCACCTCGATTTGGCAGTGGGCAATTTCGGTAACCGCTATGACTGCCGGCTCAATCCTGCTGATGTGGATCGGCGAGCTGATCACCGAACAGGGAATCGGCAATGGCATTTCGCTTATCATCTTCGCTGGTATTGTTAGCCAGCTGCCAAATACTTTTGGTACGCTAATTAACTCGCTATTAAGCACCACCAAGGGCAAACTTAGCATCTTTGGCTGGTTTGATGTACCAGTCGATCCAACAACGTTCTGGCTACTGCTAATTCTCGGTACGGTCGGTTTGGTATTGCTATACTTCTTGGTCAAGATCAACGAAGCGCAGCGCGTCATTACCATCAATTACGCTAAGCGCGTCGCTGGCAACACTAGCTATGGCGGCGTCAAAAGCATTTTGCCAATTAAGCTGATCGCTGCTGGTGTTATTCCAGTGATTTTCGCGGTGGCTTTCCTCAGCTTGCCAGCATTTGTCGGCCAAGTTATGCGCGCTATGCCTGGCGCCAACCACACTATCGCCAACAACCTAATCAAGTGGTTCCAAACGCCAACGGCAGCTAGCTTCAGCAACGGCGACTGGACGGTAGCGATTTATCCAATTTTGTACTTTGTGCTGGTTATCGCCTTCACTTATTTCTACACAGGTATCGTCTTTAACGCTAACGAAATTTCCGAAAATCTGCAAAAGCAAGGCGGCTTCATCGCCGGCATTCGGCCAGGCACTCAAACCGAAGAGTATTTGACGCGCACCGTTAACCGCTTGATTTTGTTTGGCTCAATCGCTCTTGGCATTATTGCTATCATGCCGTTCGCCATTGACTATATCTTTGCGCAGCTCGGACTTAACGTTTCGAACTTGTCGATTGGCGGTACCGGACTACTGATTGTAGTGACTGTCGGCCTCGAGACGCTGCGGCAAATCAATTCGCGCGCTCTGATGGTAACCTACGACGACTTCAGTATTGACGACCTCGACGACGGCCAAACAAAGAAAAATCGGCGCAAACTCCTGCGCCTGCGCCGAGCAGTATAATCTGCAATTTGCATTTTGAATATACCTGCATCATAATATATCCGTATAATCCTCTCTTTCCTGAAAATAGAGAGGATTTAAAGCCCCGGTCCCGGTTGGTTGAACTATATAAGTTCCTGGCTGGGACTGGGCCCTATCTTTTTCGAAATTATAGTTTACAAAATCGCCAAAATGCATTTACAAATGATGTAAAATACGCTATAATGGTTAGCTGTATATCTATGGCGAGTCAAAAGGAAGTCATCAAATTGCGCGGCAAGGTAGTGGAAGCACTGCCTAATACTCAATTTGTTGTCGAACTAGAGAACAGCCTAACAATTATCGCTTATATCAGCGGCAAGATGCGCAAGCACTACATCCGCTTGGTCCCAGGCGATAACGTAGAAGTCGAGTTGAGCCCTTACGATCTCACGAAGGGTAGAATCGTCTTCCGCGCACGCGATTAATAACGCAGAGCTGCTCCTGATATCAAGCATCTCTCATTAAAAACAGGTTTTTCCTGTAGAAAGTTGTACGCTCATGAAAGTTAAACCGAGTGTCAAGAAGAGGGGTCCGGGGGATCAGTTTGTTCGCCGCAGAGGCCGTCTCTACGTTATCAACAAGAAAAACCCTAAGCACAAGCAAAGGCAGGGTTAAGCATGGCTCGAATTGCTGGGGTAGTTATCCCAAGTGACAAGCAGGTACAAATCGCCCTTACCTATATCTATGGTATTGGGCCGAAGTACTCTCGAGACATCCTTGCGGCGGCTAAAATCAAGCCGACCACTCGGGTGAAAGATCTCACCGAGGCTGAAGAGCAGAAGCTTCGCGACATTATCGACAAAGATTATGTCACCGAAGGCGATCTGCAGCGCCTGGTGACCAACAATATCAAACGCTTAAAGGACATCGGTTCTTACCGCGGCCTAAGGCACAAAAACGGTTTGCCGACACGCGGCCAGCGAACTCGCACCAATGCGCGAACCCGCAAAGGCAAAGCAATCGCCGTCGGCGGCACGCAGCCAAAAGCAGCAAGCAAGACTTGATAAGGAAGGACTTAAATAATGGCAGAAGCTAAATCAAAAAAGAAGCAGCGCCGATCAGTCCCGACCGGCCAGCTGCATGTCCAAGCGACATTCAATAACACGATTATCACCTTTGCCGACAGCAAAGGCAACGCGTTGACCGCCGCCAGTGCTGGCGCTTGCGGTTTCCGCGGCAGCAAAAAAGGTACCGCCTATGCAGCGCAAATTGCTGCTGAAAAGGCCGCCGAAGCTGCTAAATCAACCTATGGTTTGCGCACAGTTGACGTCTTTGTCAAAGGCGTCGGCCTAGGCCGCGACGCGGCAATCCGCGCCATAAGCAGCTTTGACATTTCAATCAACAGTATTAAAGACGTAACGGGCGTGCCGCACGGCGGTGTTCGTCCGCGAAAGGCAAGGAGAGCGTAATGGCACGAGACACTAGCCCAATCGTCAAACAGAGCCGCCGCGAAGGAGTTGCGCTGCATCCTAAAGCGCACAAAATCCTCGCGCGCAAAAGCGGTATCCCGGGCGAGCACGCTCATGGCCGCCAAGGTAAGCAGAGCATGTACTCTCAGCAGCTGCGCGAAAAGCAGAAAGTCCGGCGCATGTACGGCCTGCTGGAAAAGCAATTTGCTAAGCTGATGAACGAAGCGACTCGCAAACCAGGTCTTAGCGGCGAAAATTTGCTGCGCTTCCTAGAGTTGCGTCTCGACAACGCAGTTTACCGTGCTGGTTTTGCTACTAGCCGCCGCCAGGCTCGCCAGCTGGTTAGCCACGGGCATTTCGAGCTCAATGGCCGCCGCGTCGACATTCCATCGATTCGCGTCAAGGCCGGCGACGTAATTACTGTTCGCCCGAAGAGTACCAAATCTGGCTACTTTACAGCGATCAACGATATCTTTGGCAATACCACTCAGGCGCCGCTTAGCTGGCTAAAGGGAGATATCAAAAAGCTAAAGATCGAAATTACTAGTGAACCAAAGCGCGAAGAGGCCGAAGCGGGCATCAACGAGCAGCTAATTGTTGAGTACTACTCACGTTAAAAAGGGAGGAAAGATTAAAATGTCTAAAGTTATTCACAACCCAGCGCTCGCCAAGATTATCGATAACAGCGAGAACTCAAGTACGTTTGTTATTGAGCCGCTGCACTTTAATTACGGCAACACGCTCGGCAACAGCCTGCGCCGCGTATTGCTCTCCAGCATCCGCGGCGGCGCGATTGTCGCTTTCCGAATCGAAGGTGCCACGCACGAATTCACGACTGTTCCTGGTATTCAAGAGGATGTCGTCGATATCACTTTGAATCTCAAAGGCGTCAACTTCCGTATTGCCACCGATGAGCCAGTCGAGCTGCGCCTCGAGAAAGCTGGCGCCGACATCATTACTGCCGGCGATATCGCAACTAGTGCTGATGTCGAGGTGATGAATCCTGACCACGTGATTTGCCACGTTGACGATCCAAACAAGACAGTTATCATCGATTTGGTAGTTGAATCAGGTCGCGGTTACCAGCCTATTGAAGAATCTAGCGAAAAACGCCTGCATAGCGACATGATTGCGATCGACGCTATGTTCAGCCCGGTTACTCGTGTTCGCTTCAAGGTCGACCCGACTCGTATCGGTCAAGAGACTAACCTCGATAAGCTCGAGATGACCATCGAAACCGACGGCAGTCTGACGCCGCGCGAAGCCTTCGAAGAAGCTGCCGCTATTCTCGTCAATCAGTACACAGCTCTGGCTGGCAGCACTACTGTCGCGTCTGCACCAGCGCTTGGCACCGAAGACGAAGACGAAGACGACGGCTTGAACGCCTCAATCGAAGACCTAGGCCTGAGTGCTCGCACCGCCAATGCCTTAGTCAATAACGAAATTCGCACCGTTCACGATTTAGTCACGCTCAACGAGCAAGACTTGCGCGAACTTAAGGGTTTCGGCAGCAAGGCGCTTGACGAAGTAAAAGATAAACTAGCAGAATTGGAGCTCTAAATGCATCGACATGGATACAGAGGACGCAAGCTCGGCCGCCAACGCGACCAACGGCGAGCGCTCCTGAAAGGTCTAGCGACGAGCTTGGTTATGGAAGAAAGCATTGAGACGACTTTTCCCAAAGCCAAAGAGCTCGTACGTTATATCGAAAAACTAATCACCAAAGCCAAAAAAGGCAACCTAGCCAACCGCCGGGCGGTCATCGCTGGACTCAGTACGCAAGTTGCCGCCGTCAAGCTCGTCGACCAAATCGCGCCGCAGCTAACTGGCCGCACTAGCGGGCACGTTCGCGTCGAGCGCACTCGGCTGCGCGTTGGCGATGGCGCTCAAATGGCAATCGTTGAATTCGTCGACGAACTCAAACCAATGCCAAAAGCAGCAAAGGAGGCTAAGTAATGGCTGGAAAAACCTTTTCACAGAAGCCTGCCGACATTGCTCGCCGCTGGATACTGATTGACGCCCGCGACGCTAGCCTGGGCCGATTATCGACCGTGATCGCTAGCTACCTCACTGGTAAATACAAGCCAACTTACACGCCGCACGTTGACAACGGCGATTACGTTGTCGTCGTTAACGCTAGCGAACTTGTCGTGACTGGTGATAAAGAAACTGACAAAATATACTACAGCTACAGCGGTTTCCCAGGCGGTTTGAAAGAAGCCCAGCTCAAAGATCTCCGCGCCAAAAGCCCGGCAAGTATCGTTGAGCACGCCGTCAAAGGTATGCTGCCCAAGAATAAACTCGCAGCCGATCGTATGGCTCGCCTGCGTGTCTTCCCGGGCGCCGAGCATGACCACGCAGCTCAGAAACCAGAGAAAGTAGAGGTTAAGTAAATGGCTACCGACAAATACGATTACGGCTTGGGCCGGCGCAAAAGCGCTACTGCCCGCGCTCGCCTGACCGCCGGCAAAGGCGCGATCACCATCAACGGCAAGACTGCCGATGAATACTTATCAGGCAACAAGACTTTGCTGGCTGAGATTACCGACCCGCTAGCAACCGTCAACAAGCAAAAAGAGTTTGACGTCAGCGTACTAGTGCGCGGCGGCGGGCTTAGCGGCCAAGTTGACGCTATCAAGCAAGCGATTGCCAAAGCGATTACTGCTGGTGCCGCCGACTTGCGTGCTCCACTCAAGAAGGCTGGCTTCATGAAGCGCGACCCGCGCGAGAAAGAGCGCAAGAAATACGGTCTGCGCAGCGCACGCAAACGCGAGCAATACTCAAAGCGCTAACTCTTCGCCGTTTAGAGCAGGCTCAAATACTCCGCTTTTTAGGGCGGGGTATTTGTTTTTTTTGCTTGAGCATCATTTGATTATTTTGCTATAAAAGTATATAGTAATACTTATTATTATAAATGCTAGGTGGGTTGCATATAGGCTACAAGCCGCTAATCCCGAAGGAGGGGATTGAAGTATCATGGCAATAGTTCCAAAGCGTCCAGAAAGCCCAACAGGAGCAGGAGAAGTAAATGTTCTTAGCCGCCGCGAAGCACTATTAACATTAGGATTCACCGGCTTAGAGGCGATAACCGCAGCCTGCAGCACCGGCAATCCAGAGCTACCACACGAACAGCAAGAAGAACCGATGCCGCATAAAGATCCGAGTCATGATACGTCCCAGAGTGTTGTAACCTGCGACCGAAAAAAAGGACTTATCAGAGTAGTGGATCCTGAAGAGGCACAGAGAGATTCCAAGCGATACAGCCTCCGCACGGAGGATTGTTGGAAAGAAGGAACGCCGCCAGGCAACGTTGATCCACTGCCGCCAGCAGCGCCGGCCTCGCCTACAAACACGCCATCCGCTGGCAAATAACGCCACACTGCAATTAAACATCTCGCTCTCACATAGCGGAGTATTAGCTTTGCTACGCTAATCTATCCATGCTATGCTTTATTTCTTAGTATCATCATCGTTATAAGCCTTATACCGGAAATACAACGCCACGCACACCAGCGCGATAGCCAGCGCAAATTCAAACAGATGAAGCGGCACATTTGGCGGCTGCTTAGCACTCATCGTATCCATAGATGTCTCAATTGAAATATACGAAACTAGCGCCGACGCAAACAAGAAAACGTAATATGCAATCCGACACTGAACTTTATTCATAGCGCCATTGTATACGCAGCTCTCGGCTCAAGTCAAACTTCTGCAGTCGCAAACTTCTAGAACATTCAGGCGGTCATTATCTATTATCGATCCAAATCGAATCCTCCGCATCGCAAATCGTCTTGAAAATATCGACCAGCCCGTGTAAGATAAATTTATGATCTTATCATCGCAATTCAACCAAACTGCCTGGCGCCGTACATAACGCTGCGGCTTGTTGAATTGTTTGTAATTTCTCCAAATTGAAACCATGACTAGAGGCCGCAAGCGGTCTTTTTTATTATTTGAGCAGAAGAGGAGAAGCTATCGCACATTAGACCAATCGATACTACAGTTAATTACTTATCAAAAGGAGTGCTATAATGTATACAATGAAACCAACCAAACCAGTCATTCTCACCGGTGTACGCGCCAACAATGATATTCACATTGGCAATTATTTCGGCGCGATTCTGCCGATCGTCGATATGGCGAAGCGCCGCTCGGCCGATTATGATATCAATCTGTTCATCCCCGATCTTCACAGCTTCACCACGCCGATTGATCATAGTAAGTTGTACGACAGCATCCTCAACAACGCCCGGATTTATACGGCTGCCGGACTGCCGCTGGACAACCAGGCGATTCATCTGTACCGTCAAAGCCGCGTCCCAGCCCACAGCGAGCTGGCGTGGATTTTGGACTGCTTCACTGGTTTTGGTGAGATGAGCCGAATGACGCAGTTTAAGGATAAGAGCGACATAATAGACATTAACGAGGTCATTGACACTATACTACAGCGATGCGATAAAAAATACGATATAAATAGCACAGTTAGCTACAAAGATATAAGAGGCTCAATAAAGCTGTTCGCCGCAGCATTCGATGGGTTTAACAAGACATCGCCGACTTCCGTCGGTCTCTTCAACTACCCAGTCCTGATGGCCGCCGATATCTTGCTTTATGGCGCCACCTACGTGCCAGTCGGCGACGACCAAACCCAGCACTTGGAATTCACCCGCGACATCGCCGAGCGCATGAACCGCAAATTCGGCGACCTGTTCGTCGTGCCCAAACCGGTCGCCGAACAGCACCGATTTTTCGGTAAAGACCAAGGCCTACGCATCAAAGACCTCGCCAACCCGACCAAAAAAATGAGCAAGTCCGACGACACCGGCAAAGGCGTGATTTTCCTGGGCGACGACCCGCGAGCCGCCCACAAAAAAATCATGAGCGCCGCCACCGATTCGCTAGGCAAGGTGCAATACGACAGGGAAAACCAGCCCGGCATTTCCAACTTGCTAGAGATTTTAACGCTGGTGCGCCAAGACTCCGGACGAGACGTCACGCTGGAGCAGACCATTAGCGAATATGCCGGCATGGAGCGCTATGGCGATTTCAAGCGCATCGTCGCCGATGAAACTGCCGAATTCTTAGCCAATTTCCAGGCGCGCCTGTCCGCAGTGGATGAGCCAGCGATTGAAGCCAAACTCGAATCCAGCGAACAAGCCATGAACCGCATCGCCAACCAAACCTTACATCGCGTCCAAAAAGCCGTGGGACTCAGGAGATAGCGCCAACATGCACCAATCCTCGAGTAACCAGCCGTCTGAACAGGGAAGCAGCGTAATCGTATGAAAATCACTGCCAATGACTTACTGGCGATTTTACGCCGCTTCAACGTAGCAAACGCAGATAACCTGCCGCACCATATCGACCAGATCAAAAGTAGCAATCCTAGCCCAATCAATCAGCTGGTGCGCTTTCGCTTTAACCGCCAGCATTATTTCGTGCTGATTGACGATACTGCCGAAGACCGCGAAAATTATATCATGGAGCAAATATTTACCGCCAAAAGCGACGCTCGCGGCGTGATTTTCGAAAACCCAACCAGCGAGTTAACCACCTATGGCTTACCATTCAAAAGCAAAGATATCTATCTGTTTCAACAGGTGAGCGACAACCAGCGGCTGGATAGTTTGCTAGCCAAACGCTACCCAGAAACCAGCCGATCAACCTGGCAAAAATATATCAAATCTGGCAATATATCTGTCAACGGCACGCCAGCCAAAAGCGCAAGCCAGCTAGTCACCGAAGCCGACGAAATCGCCGTCAATCTGCCCGAAGCTACCGATTACAGCGATGAGGAGCTACCGATACTTTATCTAGACGATAGCGTCATCGTCGTCAACAAACCAGCCGGCGTTCTGACTCACAGCAAAGGGGTGCTGAATGACGAATTCACGGTCGCCGACTTTTTCCGACGCTATACCACCGTCGGGCTGGAAACTAATCGCCCAGGCATCGTCCATCGGCTAGACCGCGACACCAGCGGCGTTATCATCGGGGCGCGCACTCCCGAAGCTTTTGAATTGCTCAAAAAACAATTCTCGCAGCATCTCGCCAAGAAAACATACCTAGCCATCGTCGACGGCACACCGCAACCACTAACCGCTAAGATTGATATTCCGATCGGCCGCAACCCGTCGGCGCCCAGCACCTTTCGCCCCGACCCAAATGGTAAGCCAGCACAAACCATATACCAAACGCTCGCCACGCATCACAATCTCAGCGCTATTAAACTCTGCCCGCAGACTGGGCGCACTCATCAGCTGCGCGTTCATCTGCGTCATTTACACACGCCGATTCACGGCGACCGCGTCTATGGCAAATCTGCCGATCGCCTCTATCTGCATGCTTACAAATTAGAAATTACCACGCAACCTGGTAAGCGCCAAACGTTCGTCGCGCCGCTACCTAGTGAGTTTACCAAACTTTTCCCGGAGCTAGATGATGAGCCTAATCTTTGAGCCGTCAACCGAGCGACAAATTCAAGCGCTAGCCCGCAGTCTAACGCAAGCTTTACTTTTGACAGGCGCTGATGGTGCCGGTTTGCTAACTACAGCCAAATACTTAGCCGGCCCAGCACTCGCTGGAATTATTCAGCCCACCAACAAAGACGGACAAGCCGATGCAAGCGGCGTCATTCGCATCGACCAAATCCGCGATCTGCGCCAATACACCCGCGGCATCACGAACAATCAGGCTGTTTATATCATTGATGACGCCGACAAAATGAATCATCAAACACAAAATGCTTTCTTGAAATTATTAGAGGAACCAGCCCGCAACATTCATTTTATATTAACATCGCACCAGCCGAATTTGCTGCTACCGACTATCATGTCGCGCGTCGAGCGGCTTACTATCCGTCCGATTTCTGAGGAGGCCAGCCGGCTGCTCCTCGCTAAATATCGGCAGCTTGACACTACAGCGATTGCTCAGATTATGTTTCTAGCAAGCGGCCGGCCGGCATTAATCTCGCGCTTGGCTGACAAACCCAGCGAGCTCGCCGATATCGGCGCCGTCATCAAAGACTCGCAAGCATTAATTGCTGGTCCGATAAATGATAAACTAACTGTTGCTGCTCGATATACCGACCGCAAAGCTACTTTAGAGCTGCTACGCTATAGCATTCTACTCGTTCAAAATGCCGCCGCCAAAAACAACACGCCAGCTACCATCGACAAACTAGCTCGTCTCAGCGAAACCTACGAGCGCATCGCCGCCAACGGCAACATCAAGCTTCAGCTTGCCGCTTTGATCGCGTGATTATGTGCTATAATAATGCATAGTATGTTTGGATTTTTACTGGTTCTGGGACTAGGCGCCGCAGCAGTCGCGTACCGCCAGTCGCCCGAAGACATCGCAGGCGACTTACCAGCGAAATTATCGTCAAAGCTTGATAAGCTCTGGGAAATCGCTCAAGAATCGCTCAAGGCGCAAAAATATCTGCGCGCCGAAAAAGCCTTGCTGACCATTCTGCGCATCGACGCCAAAAACGCCAACGCTTACAACCGTCTAGGTATTTTGTATGCCAAGCAACATGCCTACGATGACGCCATTGAATGTTTCGAAATTGCCCAAAGTTTAGAGCCAAGCGCCTCTAGCCTGCATAATGTCGGCTTGATTTACTACGAAACCGAAAGCTACGAAAAGGCCGCCCTGGCATTCGAGCAAGCCCTAGAGATGGAAGAGGAAGTTGCTTCGCGCCACATCGCCTACGCCAAAGTACAAGAAAAACTCGGCAATGCCAAGCTTGTCTTGCAGCACCTTGAACGTGCCGTCACTCTAGAGCCAAGCATCCAAAGCATTAACATCTTAGCCGATTCATATGACCGCAACGGCCAGAAAGAGAAGGCCGCTGCTATTCGCGACAAAATCAATCGCGCCATGTCGCGCGGACAGCATGTCGACCGCCGCGTCAAACAGCCAGCTGGCGCCATCTCTCCGCAATAAAACACTTGCCAAGGTTATGCAAATACGCTACACTGTTAGGTGTGCTTTCGGGTCGTACCTTTCAATTTATGCCGACTTAGCTCAGCTGGCTAGAGCAGCTGTTTTGTAAACAGCAGGTCCTCGGTTCGAGTCCGAGAGTCGGCTCCATAATTCATGCCGGAGTCGTCTAGTGGCAATGACAGGAGACTGTAAATCTCCCGCTTTTTAGCTTCGTAGGTTCGAGTCCTACCTCCGGTACCATGCGTAGAATTTTAGGCCGTCCGCTACTCGCGGGCGGCTTTTATTGACTTTATACAGTGTATATGCTATAATATATAGTATGTACGAGTTTATTAAGCAGTCGCTGAGCAGCTGGAGCCACCAAAAAGATCAGCGCCGCAAATTACAGCAAGCTTATCTAACAGTAGTTTTAATTGGGCTGATTCTAGCTGGATTACTGACACTCCTGAATGTACCGCAAAGCCGTTTGTCCGCGATGATTGCTGCCGGATTCGCGGTAGTTTACTTGGTAAACGGTATCGCCTGGGCACTATTGGAAGCGTTCGTAGCGCCGAACCTGCCTAAACCCGAATCGACAGCCAGCAAGAAAACCCGCCGCCAGAAGTAGCTTGCCTCGACCGCGGCAAATATGTTAGAATTAGTAGGCTTTCATGCCGCGATAGCTCAGTTGGTAGAGCGCATCCATGGTAAGGATGAGGTCTCGGGTTCAAGCCCCGATCGTGGCTCCAAGATTAGACTTTTTCGGAGAACGCGACGTAACATGTCGCATTTTTATTTTAAGAAACTGTAGATTATAAATATATTGACGATATAGAGTATCTCATTCATACTATTACATTAGATAAAATATAATCAAAACATTAGGTACGAAAGGCGATAAAATGACCGACAAAGCACAACAAAAAATAAAATATACTAGACGAGTAAGCGCTATAGCACAACAACAATCACAGCGAGCCAATAACGGTCAATGTCCAAACTGCGGCAGCGAAAGAATTCAAGCAGTATATAGTACGACAAATAAAGGATTCAGCGATGCAAAAGCATGCAGCGGCTGCTGCCTATTCGGACCAATCGGCCTTCTATGCGGCATGTGCGGTAGCGGCAAAAAGCAGGAGCATTCGCACAGAATGTGTTTGAATTGTGGCTGCAGGTTCTAATTTCTTCTTGGATTTCATATATCCAAAATCTCTCATAGTCGGTAGTAGAATATGTCATCAGATAGATAGCAGATCATTCCATTTTGGCATTCGCAAGTTTCCGCTGTGCGCGCGTTGTACCGCTATGTATTTATCGTTTTTTATGGGTGTTATTATTAGAATTTTCGTAACTTTACCTCTGTATATTTCAGTTATTCTAATTGTCACAATGCTGATCGATGGTTTTACCCAGCTCTACACCAAATACGAATCTAACAATACTAAGAGAGTGATTACTGGCGCTCTATTCGGCTATGCAATGTCAACAATGATTTTTATTTTTTGTAAAATTTAAGCTTGTGTCTCTTGCTATAATGGCAATAATGAAAGGAGCGTTTGACGCTAAAATGCCCGAAGACATCGTAACCCAACTGACAGACCTCGCTCAAGGCAATGAATCCTACGCCGCCTTTAATCAGCGCATTGTCAACACCAAGATGCCGGTCATCGGCGTACGTGTGCCGGATTTGCGGCGGTTGGCGCGGGAATTGGCGCCTGATATGAGCGCAGCGTATATTAGCAAATTACTAACGACACAGAACAAATCATTTGACTACGTGCTGCTATGCGGACTGTTGATTACGCATGCTCGGCTCGATGACCAGACGATGATTGATCTAGCCAAGCAATACTTGCCGCTCGTTGATTCGTGGGCGCACATTGATGTGTTTGTCGAGAAAAAGCGGCGCTTTGCCGGCGAAATATGGTGGGATTTTGCACTAGAATGCTTACAGAATGAAGACGAGTTCACGGTGCGCTACGGCGTGATTTCGCTGATGACTAATTTCCTAGACGAAGCACACATCGATCAGGTTTTCGCAGCGCTGCGAAACGTTAAACACGACGGTTATTACGTCAAAATGGCGCTAGCTTGGCTGTATGCTACGGCGGCGGTGAATTTCTTTGAACTGACGCTGGCGGAACTAGAAAACGGACACATCGACGCCTGGACGCGCAACAAAGCCTACCAAAAAATACGCGAATCGCGGCGATTCACGCCCGAGCAGCAAGCGGTTATTTCAAAGAAGAAAGGACGCAAACTTGAGTAAAAAACAGACGACAACAGCAAAACGCATTCTAATCTACGGCGATTCAAACGTCTGGGGCGCTAACTTTGCTAGCAAACGTATCCGCTACAGCGATCGCTGGGTTAACCGCCTCAGCCAAGCGCTACGCGGCAAAGCACATATCTACATCGACGGCGTTCGCGGCAGAGTTGCTGGCGATTTCCGCACTGATAAGCCGCATAAGAATGGCTTGTCGACGTTTACGGCGGCTCTACAAAAGGCCGATAACTTCGACTTAATCATTATCGCCCTCGGCACCAACGACCTGCAACAGCGTTTTGCGCGAACGCCTGAGGACATTGTTCGTGACTTATTAGAATATCGCAATCTCGCCGGCGAGACTCCAATTATCTATATTTTGCCGCCGTGTTTTGACACTAGCGACAATTCGGGGTATGAGTTTACCGACGCGTCCGAACAGCTTCGCCAAAAAATGCTGCAGCACAAAAACGAACTTGGCAATTACATCGAGCTGCCTAAATTACCGCTATCAGACGGCTTGCATTTTTCGCCATTAGGACACTATCAAGTTTTCAAGATAGTTAGGGAAGTGCTAAAATCGTATATATAAGCTAATCTACGCCAACAAGATTTTGGCGGCTAAAGAGGGGACGATGAAATGAATAAGCCAATCATATCGATAGACGACATCAAGCAAGCGCTCGAATTCCGCTACGCCACCAAAGCTTTCGACTCTAGCAAGAAAATCTCGCAAGAGAATATTGAACTGCTCCTAGAGGCCGCCCGCCTAGCGCCAAGTTCGTACGGTTTTGAGCCGTGGAATATTATCGTCGCGCAGGAAGACGAACAGCTACGCGCCGATGTCAAACGCTGCGCAGGTGCCAACGCTGCTCGTTTTGACGCCAGTCACATTTTGATATTTACTGCCAAAACCAGCGAAGGCTTGTAGCAAAAAGGCGGACATATCGACCACATACTGCACGATGTCAAGAAACAAAATTCCATCAAGGCCGCCGGCTTCAAGACTTTTTGGCGATATTGGGCCAAAAAGGATTTTGAGATACTCAATCAACCAGCAATGATTCATCAGTGGGCGGCGCGGCAGGCTTACATTGCGCTAGGCTTTGTGCTGCTGGCCGCCGCTGGGCGCAGGATTGACTCGTGCCCGATTGAAGGCTTTTCGATTAGCAAGCTCAGCCAGGTCTTGTCGCAGCACCAGCTAATAGACCCAGATCTAGAAAAGCCAGTGGTAATGTTAGCTCTAGGTTACCGTAGCCAGCGCGAGGTGCCAGCCAAAACTCGCCGCCAGCTCGACGAAATTGTGCGTTGGCGATAATGCCGCGCTTCCTTTTTCAGGTATTATTAAACCAACGACGAGCAGACTTATGCCAGCCGGTCCCGCTAGCTTAATATTTGCTAAAATAACATACATGGAAGACACGCGGAATGTAATCGATAAATTCAAAGGCCGGAGCGAGGCGGAGATTGTAAAAGAGTTGGACGCCAAGGATCATGGCTTGGTGATTGCTCTGGAAAATACCGAGCGGGACTTTAACATGGGGACGATTGTCAGGAGCGCCAATGCGTTTGGCGTGCGGCAGATTTATGTGATTGGCAGGCGGCAATGGAATAAGCGCGGCGCCATGATGACGGATAAATATCTGCACGTACATTATGTCGGTTCGACGGCGGAGTTTGTCGAGCTGATGCGGTCTAAAAGCAGGACGATTATTGCAATTGACAATATCCCGGGCAGCGTCAATATGTCAGAGACGAGCTTGCCAAAGCGGGCGGTGTTGGTGTTCGGTCAGGAAGGGCCGGGGATTTCTGAGGAGATGGCGCAGGTGGCAGACAAGATCGTCGCCATCGAGCAATTCGGCTCGACCCGCTCCATCAATGTCGGCGCAGCAGCCACCGTGGCGATGTATTGCTGGTTGCAGCAGTATGTTTTGAGATGAGCGGCACAGTATCCAAGCCGCGCTAAAACAACTCTTTCTGCAAATTTACGCTAGAAAATTATGCGTCGGCGATAATAACGCATCTAGCTTGAAATTGCTGCACCAATCTGTTATACTTGATTACTGAAGTTTTATAACAACATTAAAGGGAAGTTATGGCAAAGAAGAATAATACTAAGCGCAAGACTATTGCACTCGTCAGCCAATTAAGCAACGACCGCACTTATGTTACGAGCAAAAACACGGCAAATACGCCAAATAAAATAACTCTGAGTAAATACGACCCAAAACTGCGTAAGCATGTCAAATACGTCGAGAATACCAAAAAATCACTCGGCCGTAACGAAGTTAAACCGCGCAAAGGCTAAAATAGCAGCCTTTCTAGGCAAGCCAGCAGCCCTCTAGCGAGGGCTGTTTTGCTGTACGGCAGTATCAATTACCTCGGCTAGCCACAATGCGTTCGAGACTAGCTTTTCGATTTGCGCCTCGGTTGGACGCTCGTTTTCGGTGTATAAATATACAGTGTTGCGCTCGATTTCAATATTAATTTTGTCGAAATGCGAAACTATCACTTCGGCAGCCTGCGGCGATATGATTGACTCAATCTCTATGGCCCGAGTAGCAGCACCATAAATATTATATTTATTAAGAAAAGCCTGCAGGTAGCGCGCCGTAGCCCCCAAAATTAGCGGCTGTAGAGTACTGTACGACGCTTGATAAATCGGATCTGTCCGTTTCATGCCAATATAAATGTGCGGCAGCGGACGTTCAGTGTGTAAATCGACAGTAGCGATTAGCCAATGGCAGCGTTGATCCTTGTACTTGTGCGACTGACCCTGGCGGACGCGAATAGTGTCGCGCCGCTGCAGAACTGTCGTATCGTAACCGCGAATTGTACCTATGCAAAGATAATCATCGATATGCGTGTGCGAAACCGTATGGCCGCGCACCAAGCGATGGTCGTCGTCATGCTGATTAGCGTAACCAAAATATACCAAGCCAGCGCGATCTGCGAAGCGGCGCATTGCTTGGCGCGTAGCGCGAGTCTTAGCAATATGCCGCGGCGTAAGCCGGCGAAGAGCTCTAGATGCTTTCAATTTTGTTCTCGAACTGACTCCCACCCTGTTATCCTCATCTTTTTATTGTGTCAAGAATCGTCGATATAAATTCAGCCTGGCTCCAGCAAAGCGGCGCTACCGAGCATTCGCGCCCCGAAACCGGATCAATTTGCTCAGATAAAACGCCAGTCGGCCAAGCTTGGCTAGCCACCCACGAAATTATCCGCTGCGCCGAATTTTCGTCGCCGCACTCCAAATAATACTGAGCTAGCCACAACGAAACGATAAACCACCAGTTACTCGGAGCATCTGGAGCGCTGCGGTAATAGGCGTCATCCTCGTAGCGCGGCAAACCTGGCGCTTCCAGCTTGAAATGAAAGCGGTCGAGAGCTGTTTGTATGACCTGATGCAAATCTTCTTGATTATCGTATAGGTCATAAATAAAAGCACCATAAACAGCCGACATATCAAGCGTATCATCGGGCGTGTAAGTGCCGTTTTTGTTGCGGCGCAAACCTTTGCGGAAAGCTTTCTGATGAGGATCGTACAAGCGTTTTTGCGCGGACTGCTTGATATCCTCGGCGACCGTCCGCCAAGCGACAGCTCCGACTTCGTCTCGACGCTGATCGGCCAGATTAGCCGCCGCGAACAGTGCCGCTTGAACGGTCGCTGTCGTGTACGTCGTCACCATGAAATGCTCTTCCCAGAGATCATAACTTGGTTTTGGCAAGTGCGTTCGATTATCAACATAGCCAGCCAGAAAATTCGCCATCGGTACTACCATTGACGTATAGAATCGCTGCAGCAGCGTGTCGTCGCCAGTCTTATTATAAAATTGACAGAATAAGAACAGCACCGAAGCCGTCTCGTCCTCTTGAATTGGCGCCGAGACAGTGCCATCTGGGTGTACGTACGAATGCCAGCTACTACCCAGAGCTCCGTCGGCACGGTATTTATGTGATAGATAACCTTTCGGACTTAACGCCCGGCGGCAAAAATCAAAGAAATTGTAGGCTTCCTCGGTATAACCCATGCGAATTAACGGCCAGAGAACATACACGCTATCACGCGGCCAACAGTATGCGTAGGCATCGCGCTGATAATTAAGCGCCTCGCCATCGCTGCTAGCAATAACAGCACCGCGCTTATCAATATGCACCTTGAGAAGCATCGTACTATTGATAAACGCCTGGCGATATTCCGGTTTGACACGCTGCGCCACTTTCTTCGCTGGACGCAGCCACAGCCGCCACCATTTAGCAGTAGCTTCAAAGCGCTTATGGATTGTCTGAGAAATAATATTTTTGTGTATGTAAAGCACTTCGCGCAGGGAAGTACCAGCGGCTAGCCAATAGTTTACCCGCGCCGAACCGTGACCGGCCAACTCTAATTTGAAGCGGATCGTCGAGTCGACGCGGCCATGCTCGGCAGTCGAATTCGATAGCTCGCCATCGTCAGCATCGCGATAAGTACCTTCGCGGCCCTCGCGGCCAAATACGCCAACTGCATATTGGTCAAAGAACCTGCCGCCGTCAACTTGGCCCGACGCCGCAAAGACTCGGCGTCCACGGTAATGAATGACAGCGTTATCGTCTGGCAACACTTGAACGGTATCAGTGCTGCTACCAGAATCACCGATAATGAAAGCTTGATGCATAAACAACCGAACATCGCGCGTTTCAGGCCGCAAATTAACCACATGAATCGTCCGCAGAAGCACGTTAAAATCTGTATCAACCGCGTCATCGAACTCTAGCATAATGCCAATTTGTTCATTCACAGCCACGATATGGCCGATCAGCACCTCGTGGTGATAGCTAAATTTGAATGACCAGCCATCGTCGCTCAGCCACGATACGCGGCCATCCGCCCAAACACCGACACGATGCCGAGTATTACCGCCAATCGTATGGTTTTCTAAACCGACGTAAGGGAAATAGACATCGCTAACCTCGCCATGACGACTCAGTCCAACTTGCAGTTCATTATTGCTAAGAATTATCGGTCGCGCCATCAATACCCCGCGATATTATGTTCATGCAATCGGTAGCGCACATCGCGCAACGCATTCATGAAATACAAGAACGCGTCGTACGGCGAATCATACGGACTAAAATACGCATGCACGTCGCCGTCATTAAAATACTTAGTACACATGTAGTACGGATGGTCACTGGTCGTCAACTGCCGCCAGTCAGCTATCAAGCCAAGATCACCCGAACCAAGCACATCCTTTTCCATAGCGTAGAGATCGCGCATTGCTTCGTGCTGCATACTATTGCCTAGCCACGCTGACAAGTCGCGCTCGGTATCAGCCCAAGTAGTCGTCTGCGGGCAGTCAATCTCGTCGTGCGCTTCTAGCGCTTGACAGGCGCCGCTAATCGTGTAGAAAGTATGGTTGTAACGCCCCAGCCAACGCTCAACAAAGTCAGCAAAGAACTCGAAAATGCCTGTGTCCGCCCAAATATTTTCACCAAAAGTCTCGAAATCCATAAACAAGTTAATTATTTCGCCGTCGTGGCCCATGCTTGCGTCAACCCAATCGACATAGGTCGGGGAAGTCAGCGGATACGATTCCCAGTCGCGATTACTAAAACGAAAAGCGATATCATCGCTCAAACGGTAATTTTTCAACAATAATTTGACATTTTTTGCGCCAGCTGGCCGGTACATGTAATTAGCGTTGCGCCAACCGAGAACCTTATCCCAGCCCTCAGCGATAATACCTTTGTAGCCTTGCTGGTCAGCCCATTCGGCTAGCTCGTTATTGTAACTCAGCTCGGTATTGCGAAAAGCGGTGATTTCGACGCCAAACAGATCGTGAATCTTCTGGCGATGAATATCAACTTGCCGCTGAAATTCATCGCGGCTATAGAAAAACGCTAAGCTATGGTAATAAGTTTCGCCGACGATTTCGACGCGGCCAGTTGCGATAATATCGCGCAGCAAATCGATCACGTCTGGCGCCCAGCGCTCAGCCTGGTCTAACAATGTACCAGTCACCGATAGCGACACGCAAAAATCTGGATACGCAGCCAGTAATTTGCGCAGCAATGCCAGCATCGGCCGGTACGACTTATCAGCAACTTTCTCAAAAATAAAGCGGTTGCTGCGATATTTATCATCGAAATTATCGAAATAATCATGCCGATCCGCGATATCAAACACCGAATATTCGCGAACCCGCCACGGTTGATGCATATGCAGATACAAAACCACTCCGCGTTTTTTACTCATCATTTGGCTCCTTTCTGAGTGCGGCTATAAATTGATAAGCACTTGCTAGCGACGTCGTCCCAGCTGATACGAGCATATTCCGACTTGATACCGCGCTTCATATCGTTTAGCAATTGCGGCGATTTAGCCAAAGCCACTAGCTGATCAGCCAACTTATGCGTATCCCAAAAATCATAACGAAAAACCGTATCGAGAACTTCGCCAACACCAGACTGGTTAGTCACGATTAGCGCTGTATCATAATGTGCCGCCTCTAGTGCGGCCAAGCCAAACGGCTCGCTAACCGAGCTCATCACGAAGACGTCCGACACGCGATAAGCGTCGCGCCACTGCTTGCCGCGGACAAAACCTGTAAAATATACTTTATCAGCAACCCCATGGTCAGCAGCAATCCGAATCAGCTCGTCGCGCTGCTCGCCGTCGCCAGCTAGCAAAAAAGCAAAGCGGTCGTGCTGCTGGCAGGCCTTGGCAAAACCGCGCATCAGCTGCACCAGGCCCTTCTGCGCTGTAAAGCGCGTCACTGTCGATACCACCGTATAGCCTTCATCCTTAAGTAATTCTAAGTACTTGTAAGTCCGCCGGTCATAGTCGTAGTTAATCAGCGAGCTAGCATCAATTGCGTTGTGTACGACCTCAATTTTGTCAGCTGGAATATGGTATTTATGAACGATAATTCCCTTAGTAATATTGCTAACAGCAATGATTCGGTCAGCCATCATTAGACCGTTATATTCAATCTCGTGAATGACAGGGTTGCCAAATTCGCTAGCACCAGCGCGGTCAAATTCCGTAGCGTGAACATGAACGATTAGCGGCGCGTCGGTTAATTGTTTGGCGCGCATGCCAGCTTCCATCGTTAGCCAATCGTGGACATGGATAGCATCCGGCTTGTCAATCCGATCGACCAGCTGCTCGACATAGCCAACATATTGCTTTTGCACGCCCCGCATGGTCGTCAAATCACCAGCCGGGACTTCATCGAGATTACGTGCCGTCACTGCGCCGCCGCCATAAGAATTCAACGCCTTATCGCCATGAAATGGCGGCAGCTCGGTCGCCGAGTAAATATTCAAGAAATCAATATCATCGTACTTTGCAGTGTAGGGGAGCACGAAATCAATTGACGCACCCCGCTGAGCAAGCGCCTTAGATAAGTGATAACACGCGACACCGAGACCTCCGCTGTTGTGCGGCGGGAGTTCCCACCCTAACATTAATATCTTCATAAAAATTCTACTCGGTCATGCCGTAGCCTAACCATTCCCTTATGTTGTTCATTTAACAGTATAGCGCTTTTTTGCTTATGATTGCAACAAAAATAAGCATTTTGTAAAATTTTGTGAAAAATTATCGTGAAAACATATAGATTTTTTGCTGCAAACGGTGCATGATAGTAAGCATGGATAGTGCAATATCAACTTCGGTAATTAACGATCTAAAGAGCCTGCTAGTATCGCCGAATGCTTTTCGCTCGCTGCTAGTACTAGTTTTGTCGATGATTGCTGCTTATTGGTTAAGTAAGTTCCTAGCGCGCGGCTTGATTTTCATAGCACAACGTATCGGCCGCCGCAGCGACAATGAATCAGACGAAGCGCGCGTCACTCGGTTGCGGCAAACCGAAACATACCTGAGCGTGTCTATTGCTATCATTCGCACACTAGTGGTAGTATCGGTTGGTTATATCGCTTGGCGAATCCTCAGCCCAACCGCCGCCAATTCTAGCACCTCCGGCGGGCTAGCCGCTATTGGTGCTGGTGCTATGTTTGCTTTGGTGGCCGGACAAACTATCGGTATCGTGTTGCGCGACCTGACCGCTAGCGCGATTATGATTTCAGAAAACTGGTACAAGATAGGCGATTTCGTCAAGCTCGATCCATTCACGGACTTGAGCGGCGTTGTCGAGCGCTTCACGCTGACCTCGACGCGTATTCGCGCTCTCAATGGCGAAGTCATCACCGTTCACAACCAAAACATCACTGGCGCCCGCGTCACGCCGCATGGTGTACGCACGATCGCTGTTGATATTTTCGTTCGCGACAAGCGAGCCGGCGTCGCTGCTATCCGCCGAATTATCGCCGCCATTCCAAAGGGCACGATGATGCTAGCGCACCCATTGCGAATTACCAATATCGATAAATGGGGCGACGAGCGCTGGCGTATTACTGTCACCGGGCAAACTCCGCCGGGGCGCGAATGGTTAATTGATAAATTTTTCGTGGAAGCTGTCTCTAGTCTCGATGACGACAAAGAAAAATCCGAACGCCTACTGTCGCTGCCGCCGATTCCGCATACTGCTGATGAAACCGCTAATCGCCGCTTCAAGCGTGCCGTCCGCGTCAAAAAAGATCAACCTAAAGATATCGCCATTGATGATATCTAAAAAGCATTTCGCTATGCTATAATAGGAAAGCGTAAAGGGGCATAGTACAACGGCTAGTATAACGGTCTCCAAAACCGTAGATTGAGGTTCGATTCCTCATGCCCCTGCCACAAACCACATAAGTGCATAATTGCAGTTTTAAGTTCCATTACCTATAATAATTTTATGAATCCTAGTTCTATCTCTCATCCGCACGCTATCATGATGGTTGGCTTGCCAGGCAGCGGCAAAACATTTTTCGCGCAGCAATTTTCTGAGATGTTTAATGCGCCGTTTGTTGATTCGCAATTTATTAGCGAGCACAGCCTAGATAGCAATGCCAGCGAGGAGGTCTGCCAGCGATTTTTGGCCGAGATAGCACGCACCAAGCAAACTTTTATTTATGAAGACGGCAATTTAAGCCGCGTCCGCCGCGCCGAGTTTGCACGCTGGGCCAAGGGGCATGGTTATAAGCCGCTTATTATTTGGGTACAGACCGATGAAGCAACTTGCCGGCGCCGCATTCAAAAAGGCCACTCGCTAGATACTATAAACTTTGATGCCGCCGTCAAGAGTTTCACCGAACCAAACGCTATCGAGAAACCAGTCGTTATCAGCGGCAAACACACATACAAAACTCAAGCGCGTACTGTATTAGCTCGTCTCGGCGATAGTAATCGTCCTAGCCGGCCAATGACTAGCTTAGCCAGGCAGCGCCCCGAGGTTCGCCGCCGCGGCATCAGTATCCAATAAATAATATGCCTACTAAACCCCAAACTATCGACGATCCGGAGTTCGGCGAGATTGCTATCATGCGCCGCGCTACTCGCTACACCCGCATCAAGCTCGGCACCGACGGGCGCTTCGTCGTTACTAGCGGCCGGCTAGTACCGCTAGCGTTTATTTGCTCGTTTATTGAACAGTCGCGCGAAGACTTGCGCAAAATAGCCAAAGATTCGTCCATCGCCCAGCCGTATCACGACGGGCAGCTCATCGGCAAAACCCATCAATTAGCTATCGTGCCGACACAGATGATCAAACAGCCGGAAATTCGTACCATGCGCGGCAAACTGCTAGTCAAGCTGCCGCCCGAATTTTCGCTTGAAGACCAAGAACTTCAACAGCAAATCCGCGACGAAGCAATCAAGATCTTGCGCCGCGACGCCAAAAAATACTTACCGCCGCTACTAGAAGAATTAGCTCGGATCCATAGCTTCTCTTACCAGCGCGTTCGCTTCAGCCACGCCGGCAGCCGATGGGGCAGCTGCAGCTCCAACGGAACGATTAGCCTCAACATTGCTTTGATGAAGCTACCCGATGAATTGATTCGGTATGTATTGATTCACGAGCTCTGCCACACTCGCCATATGAATCACTCCGCAGCCTTTTGGCGCGAAGTTGAACGCTACGACACGCGCTACCGACTCCACCGGCAGCAGCTCAAGCGCCAAACTCCAATCGTCTAAGTCTTTTCATAAATTGCCTTTGCGGTTATACTAATAATAGCTATGGGTGGCCAAGTCAAAGATTATATAAACATCGATCCGTCAACGCATCGCATGAAGATTATTCGCTGGATAGCGCTTTTGATTCCGCTGCTATTAGTGGCGTACAGCGTCTTCATGCAATTCTCGCCGCTCGGCAAGCCGACAGCAGTGAATATGTATGCTTTCTACGTGGTTAATATCTGTTGGGTCATCATCGGCTTTTGGCAATTTTTCACGGTGCGGCAGCATACTGGCTACATTATCGGACTCATTAGTTATCATATTCTAGCGTTAGTTTATGTGCTGACAGTTTCAGGTTTTGATATGCCGCTGATTTACACCTGGTCGGCGCTGTTGCTAGCTAGCTCTGTTTATTTGGGTCAGGCGGGCATCAATATCAGCATTGCAACTCTGTTTGTTGCCGCTTCGGGCAGTGTTATTATTCATGCTAGCGACGACAAACAAGTTGTGTCTATCGTCATCCACTTTTTGGGTACGCTCATTATAAGCTACATGGTCAAGATGGTCATTTCAGCTCAGGCGATTGATCAAGCCGAACTCTTGCGCAGCCAAACCGCCGAGCGTCTGCAGCGCGATCGCATCGTTACTATCGTCAACAACCTCTCTGACGCTATTATTAGCACCGATAGAAACGGTATCATTTCGCTATACAACGCCTCGGCACTAAACCTATTTGATACTAATACCGATCTCGCTGGCAAATGTATTGACGATTTTATTTCGATTGTCGATAATAATAAAGAGCCATTCAAGTTCGCTGACAAGCTGCATTCCGCCAAAACTACGCAATTCCGCGATGATCTAACTGCCAAAATATCCAATGAAAGCATTCGCCTCGGCGCAACATACTCGCCAATTCGCAGCACCAACAGCGTTAGCGACGATGGCTATGTAATCATCTTGCGCGATATCACCAAGCAAAAATCTCTCGACGACGAGCGCGACGAGTTTATTTCGGTTGTCAGCCACGAGCTGCGCACCCCGATAACTATTGCCGAAGGATCGCTGAGCAATGTCTCACTGATGATTAAGCGTCCCGACATTCCAAAAGAAAGATTAATCAATGGCATCAGCACTGCTCACGAGCAAATTATATTTTTGGCGCGAATGGTCAACGATCTCTCGACCTTGAGCCGTGCTGAACGCGGTGTCGCTGACGAGCCGGAAAACATCGACGTCCAAGCGCTAATTGATGAACTATACGCCGAATACGCGCCGCAAGCCGCTGACAAATCATTGACCTTTGATATAGATATTGCACCGCAGGTCGGCCAGGTTAACCAAAGCCGCCTTTACCTCAAAGAAGTCTTGCAAAACTTCATCAACAATGCCATCCGCTATACCGAAAAGGGCGGCGTCACCATCATCGTCAAGCCAGGCGAAAACGACACCATCAATTTTGCCGTCAAAGATACTGGCATCGGCATCAGCCGCAGCGACCAAGCACACTTATACCAAAAATTCTGGCGCAGCGAAGATTACCGCACCCGCGAAACCAGCGGCACCGGGCTAGGGCTTTACGTCGTTGCCAAACTCGCTCTCAAGCTCAAAACCGAGATCAAACTCAAAAGCCGCCTTAATCATGGATCAACATTTAGCTTTTCGCTGCCCGCCGTTAAAAAGAATAAATCTTAACGCTTCAGAAAAGACACGAAATCGCTTGCTATTTTCGTTCGGCAGTCGTATAATTAGCTTGACAGTCTGGGACATACCAGGCTATTTAATTTGGGAGGAAACACTATCGTGGCAAAATCCGCAAAAGGTAAATCAAAGCAAAAATCACAAAACCGCATCACTCGCATTACTGCTGGCGACAAAGCTGCAAAGCCAAAGAAGCCGAGCATTCTGGCGACTGCCAAAGAACTAGCTGGCCGCGCGCAAACCGAGAAATCTAACACCAAGACCGCTAGGCCATCTGGCGCCAAAACCAAAACCGCCAGCAAAACCAGCAAATCAAAAAACTCAAAAAGCCGCCGCAATCCGCTCAGCGCTATCGCTGGCTATTTCCGCGGCGCCTGGCAGGAGATCAAACAAGTCCGCTGGCCAGACCGCCGTTCGACCTGGGGCATGGTTGGCGCGCTGATTGTTTTCACTGCGGCGTTATTCCTTGTCATTATCTTGCTAGATTATGGCTTCGCTTGGCTATTCAAACTAATCATGGGAACAAAGTAGAAAGGATCTTATGGCAAAATCAAATCGTTATGACAGCTCGCGGCAATGGTATGCCATCCATACTTACAGCGGCTACGAGGAAAAAGTCGCTGAAAGCATTCGCCAGCGCGCTCAAACCATCGACATGGCTGATAAAATTTTTGATGCCATTGTGCCGAAAGAAAAGCAAGTTCAAATCAAAAATGGCAAGCGCAAAATCATCAATGCCATCATTTTTCAGGGTTACGTCTTGGTCGAGATGAAATTAACCGACGAAACTTGGTATATCGTCCGCAACACGCCAGGCGTTACCGGCTTTGTCGGTAGCGGCACCTCGCCAACTCCAGTTTCCGAAGCAGAAATTACCAAAATTAAAAAGCGCATGAACGTTGAGGATCCAAAACACCAAATCGACTTCACAGAAGGCGAGGTAGTCAACATTATCGACGGACCATTCAAGGGATTCGACGGCACTGTCAGCGAAATCGACTCAGCCAAAGGCACTCTCAAAATCATGGTCAGCATGTTCGGCCGCGACACGCCAGTCGAGCTCGATGCTTTGCAAGTCAAAAAAGTCTAGGCCGCCAATCAAAAATCCTATCACAGCAAGAGAGCTGAAGCTCTGCAAAACCGTACAACTCGCCGAGCTTTAGCTTGCGTAATCTCGTAAAACACGCTATACTATAGCAGTTACGCACTAAATATCAGCTTCTCAATATATTTAGTAAAGGAAAATTATGGCAAAGAAAATTATTGGTAACTTAAAGTTACGCATTCCGGCTGGCCGCGCTACCGCCGGACCTCCAGTCGGTTCGACGCTTGGCCAGTGGGGCTTGAATATGATGGACTTTATCAATCCATTCAATGAAGCCACCAAAGGCATGATGGGCAAAGATGTCATCGTGCACATTCAAGTCTACAAAGACCGCACTTTCACCTGGAACTGCTTGGGCCAGCCAGTCGACGACATGATCCGCAGTGCTATCGGCATCCAAAAGGGCAGCGGCAAGCCGCACGTCGATAAAGTCGGCAAAATCACTCGCGCCCAGCTCGAGGAAATCGCCAAAACCAAGATGGATCAGCTCAACGCTATTGATTTAGACGGCGCCGTCAAGGTAGTTGCTGGTACCGCTCGCAGCATGGGCGTAGAAGTTGTTGACTAACTAAATAGTTTACACACTCCGGCGCCTAGGATATAATAGGCTAAGTGTCGGGGTGTGGCGCAGCTTGGTAGCGCGCACCGTTCGGGACGGTGAGGTCGCTGGTTCAAATCCAGTCACCCCGACCATTGAGCCCGTACTCAAACCCGTGTCATGGTGAACCCGTGGCGCGGGTTTTTGTTTGATTTTGAGGGTTTTGGGGGTGTTTTGGGCTTGTTCGGGCATGTTCGGTTGTGTGCGGGCGGGGTCGTGGGGTCGGGTCTTGTGCCTGATGCGACTTAGCGACCCCTACCGGCGAGGTATTGATCTATGCTACAATTAGAATACAATGTACGATTGTTTTCGTTTCTTGGCACATGAGGCAGGCTGGAATATTATTCATCAATCTGGTTTCTTAGGCTGGCTGCTGACTCCAGTTAAGCAAGACCCGGCGGTTGTTCAAGAATTTCCCATATATAATATCCAGATTGGTCTTAAAGCATCCGATATGTATCTTGACATACCTGTCTGCGCAATAAATACCGTTTTGTTTCTTGTACTTTTTGGGCTGGGGTCCTACTTGATTTCATTCGGCATTAAGTCTCACTCATGGCGCACGACGGGAATAATCCTCATTCTTGCTGGACTAGGATGGTATTTTGCGCTGCGCAATTACTATGACGTTATGTTTATCACCAAAGTTGTATATACGCTTGTCGCTTTAGCTTTTGCTGGCGGCGGTGTGGCTATAGGAAAATATAAACGCAACATCATTGATACTACTCAAGCTGAATGATATCGCACAACAATTCACGTACTTCAAAGTACTTTACGCAGCGTCTCCTATCGGCTACTGATATCAAACTTTACCCATTAGAGTCAATTGATATTACTCGACCATTGTCGCAACTTTAACTAATCAACTTGCAAAGATTTCTATACCGCTGGCGCTTAGTTGTGGTAGAATAGAATTATAAATTATGAAGGGTGAATTTTTGAATAAGCATAAGTTTAGCGTGCTTGTGATTACGCTAGCTTTTTCAGCGACATTAGGTCTAGCTACCTTCACTGGGCTAGATTATTACAAAACCGCTAAAGACATCAGGGCCAAAGAGCAGGAAACCGCCGACAAGCTCGCTGCCGCCCAGCAAAAAGCTTGGGCCGAAAAAGCCGCCCTCCGCAAGAAAGTCTTAAAAGACTACAACAGCACGATCATTGTTATTAACAAAAAGCACTGCTTCGAGCCAAAAACTTGGCAGCCGAATGATTTGGCGCCTATCGAAAAGGGGATATCCTTGCGCAAAGAGGCCGCCACCCAATATAACGCCATGAAAGCCGCCGCCACGCAAGCAAAAATGCCGTTAGCCTCGACTAGCGGCTACCGATCTTACAACGACCAAGTCGAAACTTATGACTATTGGGTCAAACATAGCAATCAGAAAGAAGCCGACTCGTCTAGCGCCCGGCCAGGCTGCAGTGAACATCAAACTGGCTTAGCTGTCGACCTCAAGGCGGATAATTGCGTCCTGCAGTGCTTCGCCACTACGCCAACATACAAGTGGCTGGCCGAGCACGCCGCCGAGTACGGTTTCATCCAGCGCTATCCTGACAACGCCAAAAATATCACCGGCTATGTCGTCGAGTCTTGGCACTGGCGTTACGTTGGCCGCGAAACTGCTCAAGACATGAAAAAGCGCGAGATTAAAACTCTCGAAGAGTACTTCAATGTTACGGGCGGCGATTATTCAAATTAATTTTACGTAAATACATTCTAGCCCTGATACGTGCCGTACCACAACAAGAGCGCGTTCAGGAAAAGCAGTCCGTTAGCTGCCAATCTGAACAACCGAACCGCCGATTTTGCGCCGAAAATAATCGTCGTGGCTGACATACAAAATTGCGCCAGCGTAGCGCTCGAGCGCCGCTTCCAGCTCCTCGATTGAAGGCAAATCCAGGTGATTGGTCGGCTCGTCCAAAATCAGCAGTTGCGGCTCGTTCGCTAGCATACTAATGAGCTGAAACCGAGCTTTTTGCCCGCCGCTCAAGTTAGCCAAGGGCACCGCGCCATCGCTCTCAACAAAAAGGTAATCGCCCATCAGCTGGCGGATTTTGGTGTCATTAATTTTCAGCCCGCGATCGAGATACATCTGCTCAATCGCTCGCGCCAGCGGCAAGTTCAGATAAGTCGCCGCTATCTCTTGCTCGTAAATACCAACGCGAATATGCGGATCGAGATAGAGAGAACCAGCATAAACAATTGGGACAGATTGAACAGTATCCTCAATCAAAGCCTGAGCTAGCTGGGGCGTGACTTGAGCCGTTTTACGAAGCCGGCCAGAGGAAGCATCGCTAGAGGACGCATTTGCCATCAACGCCCGAATCAGCGTCGTCTTGCCAGCGCCATTGCGGCCGCGCAGCTCGATAGCTTCGCCTTCGCGCAAATCGATGTTAACACCCTCGAACAAAATCCGCTTGTCGAAGCCTAGCGCCAAATCGCGAGCCTCGACAAGCTTGCGCTGCGAACGCATAGCGCCGTCTCGCATATTCAAACGAATATTGCGAGATTTAAATTTTTGATAGCGGTCAGCTACTTTATAATCCAATTGCGCCACATTCTCTCTGTCAATCCAAAAAGTCGGCTTGTCGATTTTCTCCAGTTTCTCTAGCTCGGCCGCCGCTTGGTTCTCACGCCGCTTGAATTGTGCGATCGTGCCAGGATCGCGGGCTTTTTCTTTCAGGCGGCGAAATTGCAGAACTTTGTCGCGCAAATTAGCAATCCGCCGTTCGGTTTGTTCATAATCCTGCATAGCATTGCCTGTCGCTGAGGCATTTTGGCGCAAATAATCATCATAATTACCGCGATAACTCACTGATGCGCCATCGCGCAGCTCAACAATTCGATCAACCTCTGCCAGTACATCGCGGTCATGAGTGATGATCAACATCGCTTGGCGGGTGCTTTTCATCCAATCAATAAACTGCTTCTTGGCAATATAATCCATATGATTAGTCGGCTCGTCAATCAATGCTAGATCCGCTTGCGCATGCATGATTTTCACAACTTCGACCAAGCGTTTCTGCCCGCCGCTCAAAGTCGCCAATTGGTGCTCGCCAAAACCTTCCATCTGGAAATTTTTCAACTCCTCAGCCACCAGTTCTTCAACGCGATAAAAATCTTTCTGTCCAAAGCGCTCCAACGCCTGGCTGTACTCCTCGATCTTGCGCATATCGCTACCCATCGCCGCCGGATAAGTCGTCAAAATGTGCCGCAGCCGCGCGTATTCCGGCAGCCCGCGCAGGATATATTCCAGGACTGTAATATCACCCAAACTATGGTGTTCCTGCGCCGTCGCTACAATCGTGCTGCCGCGCCGGAAAACAACCGACCCTCTATAGTCGCTATCCACTCCCGCCAACATGCCAAATAGCGTCGATTTGCCAACGCCGTTGCGGCCAATCAGCCCGACTTTCTCGCCGTCGTTGACGCTGAATTTAACGTCGCTCATCAACTGCTTGTCGCCAAAACTTTTGTCAGTAATGTGAACATCAGCTATCATTCATTCTATTGTAACAGAGAGCAACCCCGAGCACTATTGTATTTTAATCATAAATGTTGTATAATATAAGTCTTAAACCTGTTATAATTAACATATGTCTAAGAAATCTAGCGCTAAGACAAAAAAGCTAGCTATGCAAACGATCGTTAATCGCCGAGCGCGGTTTGATTATGAACTTGGCGATGAAATCGTAGCAGGCCTAAGTTTAACCGGACTCGAAGTGCGAGCAGCCAGAGAAGGCCACGTCCAGCTCAAAGGCGCTTACGTCACTATTCGCGGCGGCGAGCTGTGGCTTAACAACGCCAGTTTTAGCTTGCGGCAGAACGAACGCGGCACGCCAAATGCGCACACTGTCAATACTAGTCCGCGCAAACTGCTGGCCAGCCGGCGCCAAATCGATCAATTAGCTGCTCGCAAAAAAGAAGGCTTCACTATCGTTCCAACCAAACTGCTTACTAGCGGACGCTATATCAAATTAGTCATTGCTCTAGGCAAGGGTAAAAAACGCTACGACAAACGCCAAACCATCAAGCAGCGCGACCTAGAACGCGAACACAGCCGCATTTTGCGCAAATTTTAGCTGCGCCGAATACACCGAATCTCGCACCCTGAACTGCTACTGCTCCTCTTCCAGCGCTTGATGGGACGAAACCAAACTTTCATACAGCTCAACCATCTTTTTGGCCATCGCCGTCGAATCAAACTTCTTGGCAACGCTCAACGCGCCGCGCGACAACTCCTCGATTTTCTCTGGGTACGCAAACAAATCATTAAATACTTTTGCGAAATCTTTGCCTTCAATACCATCAGTCAAGACAGCGTTGCGTTCGGTCAAAGCCTCGGTCATCCGTTCGTCGCAGTAAACAATCGGCAAACCGCTAGCCGCCGCCTCTAGGAAAGTCATTGGCTGGTTATCAAAATGATACGACGCCAGCGAGAATACATCAGCCTGCTTGAGCATCGCCGCTACCTCGTCGCCCGAACGCATACCAGCGAAAATTACTCGATCGCCGACGCCCAACTCCTCAACGCGCTGTCGCAATTCCTCCTCGTACGGACCGCCGCCGACTAAAACTAGTTTAACTTTTTTGCTGCGAATGTGCGGCATGGCCTCAATCAAAGTTCGCTGGCGCTTCTCTGGACTCAGCCGCGCCACTGAAATGATAAACTTCTCACCAGGACGCTTTTCAATCGGCGAATCAGCCGCCGACGCTTTCTTATAGCGCTTGGTGTCAATACCGTTCGGGAAAACGTAGCATGGCACCGTCAAGCCGCCATCTTCGATCAGCATCCGCTCGAGGTGTTTCGACGGCGCAATGCAAGCATCACACTTATTAGCAAACGCCGCCATCAGCCGCCAGCCCTGGCGCGACATGATATCTTTGATAGTGCTTTTGCTCATTGAGCGCAACTGCTCGCGCGAGGCTTTCGGCAAAATCGGCCTTGTTCGCAACACTACCGGAAACGCCGCTGTCGCCGCAATCAAGCCGGAAGTCACCATAAACGGATAATCATTAACTAATTCAACATAAAGTGTGTGAATAGTCGTCACATGCGGTACATTCTGCCGCTTAGCCACGCTGTGTGCCAGTACGCCCATATAAAATTGCATTTGGCTATGCACGATATCAAACTGGTATTCATCAAGCTTCCTGGCTAGGCCAGGGTAAATAACCGCCATTTCACGCTTATCAAAAACATAATTCTTGGCTGATGGCAAGCGAATGACGTGATCGTCGTGGTCCTCGTAGCCTTCGCATTTTGGCGCTACCACGAAAACCTCATGCCCAAGCGACTCCAAAGCCTGCTTATAGTTCAAAGTCGACGTCGCCACGCCATGCACCGACGGCAAATAATCGTCAATAAAGAAAGCGATTCTCATAACTCTCCTTATTATACCACACGCGCCAACCCCAGAGACAAGTAGGTAGAGCACAGCTCTTTAGCTATCCGGATAGGATTCAACTGCTTCGAACTGCAAAATATGGCCAGCTGACGGGGCGCTGATAATCTGCGTTTCAGGCAATAACTGGCGGATAATTTCAGGTGTTTTCGAAGTAATGATATTGTCTTTACCGCCCAGAATCACCGTTACGCGCCGCTGGCTATCAAGCGGCACACCTTCGACGAAAGGATTTTGCTCGTACAGCATAGTAGTCAAAATTTCAGAATCACGCAAAGTCAAATAATCCTTCTTGTAGCTCTCTGACTCACGCAGCCACTGCCAAGCTTCCTGCCGGCGGGTTTTCAACGCAAGCACAGTGCGAATATTTTGGATAGGCTTGCTGTTGTAGATGTACCAACCAGGCTTTTCAGGAAAATTATTAGACAACCTTTGCAACATATTTGCAAGATGAGTAGTGTCTGGCGTCGGGCAAGCCATAACAATCTTCGCCGCCGACGGAACTCTGCCAGTGCGCAGCGCATGATAAATTATCGATGACGAAAACGAATTACTGACAATCAAATCTGGCGTTCGGCCGATTTGTGCCAGAACTTTAGTAAACCAATCGCCCAGATCTTCGTAGCTTTCCAGGGACGGGCGCACCGAGCCGCCATGCCCCGGTAAATCTATCGCGTACACGGCATAGCCAAAATTAACGTACCGCTTGGCTAGCGGCATCATGTCTATTTTGCCGCCAGTCACGCCGTGGAACAGAATCGCAGTTTTATCGGCGCTAGTATTACACTCAAGCCAGCAAACGCCGTCGACCGTCTGGTCCCGGCAGCCTAATTCATCGTATAATTCTCTCAAAGTTGGAATTTCGGACACAATACCATTATACTAGTTTTATGAAAATTAGCATTATTATTCCTTGCAAGAACGAGGCTGGCGTCGTCGAGAATCTCTTGGACTCGCTAGTCCGACAAACGCGTCCAGCAGACGAAGTGATCGTAGTAGACTCGAATTGCACCGACGACACCATAGCTCGAGCCAAAACATACGCCAAAAAATTGCCGCTAAAAACTACCGCCACGACGCAAAAAGGTCCCGCACACGCTCGCAACCATGGCGCCAGCAAGGCAACAGGCGATATGATCATCTTCGCTGACGCCGATTTAATTTTCCCAGAATATTTTTTGCAAAAATTCGAAAAGCAAATCAACAAAAAACGCCTCCAGGCAGGCAGCTTCATTCAGAGGATGCAGTCAAACAAATTCGGTATTCGAGCTGGAGCCTACTTAATGAATGCCTATGCGCGCCTAATGCAGCACACGCCGTGGCCGATCGGCTTTGGCTGCTTGTATGCCACGCGCGAAGTTTTTGATGCATTAAATGGCTTTGACACATCCCTTTACATCATGGAGGATTATGATTTCATACTCAAGGCAAAACGAGCGAAATACAAAACTGGCATCATCAAGATAACCTACCGTACCTTAGACCGCCGCTATCAGAATAATTCGCTGCGTCAAGTATTCAAAGGAATATACGGCGAACTCTACCGCTACACGCACGGACTGCGCGTCACGAAGCGCATTTACGAATACGAAATGGGCGGCAAACAGAAAAAGACAACAAAATAAGCTCGTCTAACTATCTATTCTATCCACAATTTACATTACAAGCCTACGAGTAAGTTTTAACGATTTCGGCATACAGTTCGCGGTACTGATCAACGGTGCGTTCATAAGTATGGTTATCAATAATCCACTGGCGAGCGTCCCGGCCCATCTGGCGCCGGCGCGGCTCATCATTTAGCAGTTCATCGATTTTGTGTGCTAGATCGCTCACATCTGGATAATGAAAGCTGGCTCCATTCTTGCCGCCGTCCAATAGCTCGGGCAGAGCAACCTGATCAGACACCACCACTGGCGTACCGCAAGCCAGCGCTTCTAGCGCCGCAATACATTGCAGCTCGGCAGGACTAGCCATCGCGAGTATATCTGCTCGCCGCAATAAAGCACGCTTTTCCTCGTCGCTAACAAAACCAGTAAAAATACAGCGATCACCCAGACTAGCTGCTTGACTTCGCAGTTGCTTTTCTATTAAACCTTTGCCAATAATCACCAACTGCGCATCAGTTTTCAAGCGTTCCATCGCGGCAATCAGCAAGTCAATCCGCTTCTCGCCGTCAAGCCGCCCAACATAGGCCACCACCGGCCGCAACGCATCAATCGCAAAACGCTGCAAAAGCTTCTCGTCAGCCTTACCTGGTGTATAGAATACCGCATTGACACCGTTAGAAACTGCTTTCGTTGGTATATGAATCGCTGGCGTAGTCGCTAATGCCGCGCGCGTCGGCGCCGTCATATAAGCGGTTTGATTGACTAGCTTGCACATTTTGCCCTCGACTATCCGGACAAACCAGCAGGCAATAGTTTTGTTTTTGGCATTCATCACGAGATTCAGCGCCATGGTGTGATTAGTCGTGACGATCGGAATCTGCCGCCGGCTAGCTTGCTGGACGACCGCTTTGTGCAGCCATGAAATCGGCGTCATCAGATGAATGATATCAGGCTGGTTCTGTCGAAAGTATCGCCGCACGAATCTTTTTGGCAAGAATGCCACCCGGTTGTTGTCGCGATTAGCAATCCATTTTACCGCTGGCAACCGCAATACTTTCGCACCGTTTATTTCATCTACCTCTGTGAAATGGCTAAACAAACCGTCTGGCGAGCCAGTTAACACCGTCACCTCGTCGCCAGCCTCCTTCAGACCAGCAATCAGAGTATCCAGCGCTGTCTGCACGCCTCCAACACCAGGCCGATATACTTCGCTTACTATCAGAACCTTCATACATAAATCTTAGCACACCCGCCAGCAGGCTGCACGTTTTCATAGATGATAAGACAAACTGTTTCAGAATGAGAAGGCGGCGCTAGACAGCAAGACAAGGGTGTCTCGCCGCCTAACGCCGCAGTGCTATCGCCGGTCGTCGCCCTCATTGTCCTTTTCTACGAAAGAATCATAGATGCCATCGTAGAGGGCGTCCGCCTCAGGTGGGCGGACAACCTGACGCGACTCCACCACAAAGAAGGGGGAGTCATCGCCCCTTACATGATCAACTATCGACCATACTATTACTATGGCGATCCCGATCCCGATCACAATAGCAACAAATACCGCCTCAAACATGGCCGTCCCTCCTCTGCCTGGGCATGCACATCCCAGAGCAGGCAATTGCACTAATAAAAGTATTTATAATAGTACAACAACCCGCCCCGGGATACTTCCGACAAGAGCTAGGACATATCTAAGTCCTATTTTTATTATATATCAAAAGCGAATCGTCTTTGGTAACCCCACCACGATGATTTTACGTTATAATAACTACATGAAGCTATTCTCTTGGAACGTCAATGGTATCCGTGCCGTCATCAACAAGGGTGAGTTTGCCAGCTTCCTGCAAACCTACGATCCGGATATCTTATGCCTGCAAGAAACCAAGGCTGCCCGCGACCAGGTAGAAATTGATCTGCCAGAGTACCACGAGCATTTCTATTCAGCGGCCAAAAAGGGCTATTCCGGCACGGCGATTTTCTCGAAAATCCGGCCGCTGCATTGGCGCGACGGATTGCCGCCGGATATCATTGAGCGGTTCAATCTGACCGGCGATCAGTATGGCGATCCCGCCGACGAGGGGCGCATCATCACTGCCGAATTCGACGATTTCTGGGTGGTAACGTGTTATACGCCAAATTCGAAAGGGGATTTGAGCCGGCTGAGTCTGCGTCATGAACAATGGGATCCGGCAGTGCTGGCCTATCTGGAGGAATTGGAGCTAGTCAAGCCAGTGCTATACTGCGGCGATATGAACGTGGCGCATGCAGAAATTGACCTGGCAAATCCTAAGCCTAATGTCGGCAAGCACGGTTTTACCGACGAGGAGCGGGAAGGCTTTCAGAATTTTCTGGACGCTGGATTTGTCGATACCTTCCGGGCGGCATTTCCTGAGAAGACCGGGGCGTATACCTGGTGGACACACTGGGCCAACGCCCGGGCGCGCAATGTCGGCTGGCGGATCGACTATTGGCTGGCATCGCGTGAAATCGCCGGGCGCGTCACCAACCCGCAGATTCACGCCGAACAAATGGGCAGCGATCACTGCCCAGTGAGCATTGAAATAATATAAATAGTAAGGTAGTCTTATGTCTCCAGAAAATAACTCGCAGCAACCACTTCAACAAACGCAATATCCGCAGCAACCGCAATATCAACAATACCCGCAGCAGTATCCGCCGCAAAACCAACCTCAATACGCTTCACCACAGCCGCAATATCAGCAGTATTCTTCGCAGAAACCAAACAAAATACTCCTAACGATTGCTTTGATCGTTTCGCCACTCGCAATACTATTCGTAATACTAATATCTATTGGCGTCATTTACGGGCTATCCGAAACATTTTCGCAAAATCCAGTAAGCTCTTTCGGACAACTAAATGATTGCGCTGAACAAATACGCCAAATACCGGGCGTAGAGAAAGTCGACCTCAAATTATCAGACATCGTAGAGGACTTTTTTGGCAACAAAAAAGGTACTTACAAAATAACGCTTCAGCCGGATTACCCTAAAGATCAAACTGTCATCGCAGTAAAGAAAATCGCCGACGTTATCTCGCCGATCCGAGAATGGCCGCAACAAAACTTCATTGCAATAACTCAGAAGCAGGGCGACGGCGCAATCAACACCGACTCGGAAGCTAACGTGTTTTACAAAATTCCCGAAAAACTCCCGGCGCTATTCGATAAGCTTAAAGAGTCTAATTTCAAAGCCAAAATTTCAGCTAGAGTACTAGAGAAATCAGAGAAAAACAAAACAGCGAACGGACAGCGTACTCTATATTATCATTACCTTGACTGCAAAGTTGAGATGAATGCCGCCAATCTTAACGAAATCAAATCATCGTTGCCAAGCAACACGTCTATCGGCTCATATGACAAACTTGTCTATACTTGGAATATAACCAGAAGCGGCGGAGATACAACTAAAGTCTATGCCGATGGCAGAATACTCAGCAATAACCGCTACTTGATGGAAAACATCGACATATTCGAACCTATCTTATTCGAGATTGGAGAATTAGGGTTCGGCATTGATAAAGAATCAGACGAAATCCTAGGCGAAGTTAAATTCAACAACTTGTTCAGCAGATTCGAGCCGTCGCACATCGATATTTTCGCTCAAGCCGTTAAACTAATAGCCGCAAAGAATAATCAAGGCGCATTTAGAATCGATCAAGACAAAGTCCGCGGCTATCCAGAAGGGCGCGTTACGCTGCCAGATATCGCTATCAAAAACGGCATTGCAACTGTAAAAGAATACGATTTCGAGCCAAGAGATAGGTATATTATCGAAAAAATCGTCCGGCAAGCAAATGCAACTGACTCGCCAGCTTGATTAAGCCCAGTCTTTGGCAAAACGTTTTTCTTCGATCGCTACCGTTAACTCGTACAGCCGCTGCACGCCGTTCTCTAGTTGGTAATAATGACGAATATAAGCTAACTCTAGCACAAACAAAATTAGCGCCAATAGTCCCAGTAAACAGTTCATCGCCAACCCCATCGCCGCGGTTGCCAAAAATGCCGCCAGGGACGCTAAAAATAGCCCGGCGAAGAAAAATGTCACCAACAAGTGAATCAGCCGCTCGTGCTGAAATTCTTGCACGCGCGTGCGGTGATAGCGCGCCAATTCTGCCAGATCAGTTTGCGACTTGGCCGCCGCTAGGCGCTGAGATATAGTTTGATAGTGCTCGGCGATGTGTTTTTCCATAGCCTAAATTGTACGCTAGCCCGGCGGCTGCGGCAAGCGCTTGAGCTGGTATGTCCGCACTTTTCGCGCTACAATACATTCATGGAATTAGCATATTGGCAGCACCAAACACCCGAACAGCCGCTCTTTCCCGATATCGAATGGAATAAGCCCGAGCAGCGTTCGCGCGCGGGAAAGCTCGGTATTATCGGCGGCAACAAGCTAGGTTTTGCTGGTGTCGCCGAGGCCTACTCAACAGCGCTCGCTAGCGGAGTAGGGGAAGCCCGCGCCTTGCTGCCGGATGTCCTCAAAAACACCTTACCACGCACCATGGCTGGCGTCACTTACGCGCCTAGCAATCCTAGCGGCGGCTTAGCTCAAGAGTCTATCATTGAGCTGCAAGCGCTTAGCGCATGGAGCGACGGTTTACTGCTAATAGGCGATGCCGGGCGCAACAGTCAAACGGCAATCGTTTACAGCCAGCTGCTGCGCGACTATCAAGGCCCAGTAGTTATCACCCGCGATGCCGTAGATCTAGTACGCAACGATTTCGCTACACTAGCAGCACGCCAGAATACCGTGTTAATTTTGAGTTTCGCGCAGCTGCAAAAACTTTTTCGCACGCTTTATTATCCCAAAATTTTGACTTTCAGTATGCAGTTGCTGCAGTTAGTCGAAGCTTTGCACAAATTCACCGTGACATACCCAATTACCATTACCACCTTGCATCAAGACACGCTCGTTACTGCTCACAGCGGGGAGGTCACCACCATGCCATGGAACGATCCGATGCGCATCTGGCGCGGCACGGTAGCAACGCGCGCTAGCGTTTATTATATTTGGAATCCGTCGCGGCCGCTTGAGGCCATCACCGCCAGTCTTCTCTCTAAATAATCCAACAAAAAATCCGCCCTGACAAAATTCAGAGCGGATTTTGGATTTTCTAGCTGGGGGGATTGGCTAGAGGCGTTTGCGGCTAGCGATGTAAGCGCTGGCTGCTGCGGTTAAACCGCCGAGGCCGACCACCGAGGCGACTACTTCGCCGGTACCAGTCTTTGGCAATTCAACTGGATTTGATGGGGTTGGCGTTTTTGGAGTTTCCGGTGGAGTCGCTGGAGTTTCTTCACATTTGCTCATGTCAGTGGTGTACTGGCTGTCGCTCGACTCTTTGCGGGTAACTTCGACGATTTTCTTGTCAGCGATGCGGCAAACTTTCACCTTGTCGCAGTCAGCTTCATTCTTAGAATGCTTCTTACTATCAAATTCGGTTTCTTTGATGGTGATAATGTTGCCAGTTTCGAGTTCGCAAACCTTTACCTTATTACAGTCAGCGAAATTCTTAGAGTGCTTCTTGCTGTCAAATTCTTTCTCTTTGATAGTGATAATCGTATCAGTCGAGAGGTCGCAGACTTGGATTTCCTTACAGTCGTTAATGTCTTTCGAGTGCTTCTTGCTATTGAACTCTTTTTCCTTGATAGTTACGATTTGCTTGCTAGTCAGGTCGCAGACCTTGATTTCTTTACAATCGTTGATATCTTTGGAATGTTTACTGCTGTTGAACTCGGTCTCTTTGATGGTGATGATTTTCTTGCTGGTAAGATCACAGACTTGGATGTCTTTCGGTTTCCAGGTTGCATCACCCCAGACTGGGTTACCGCAATCCTTGATAATGGCTGCGATAAACTTGCCGTTTTCATCGAACCAGACGAAAGCGTCAAACTGATTGTAGACAAAGCTGTTCTGAGTCGTAAACTTGTAGAACGAATGTCCGCCAACCGTCTCGCGGCCGTATGACGAGCCTGGGTAGCGCGTATTACGCTGAACGGTCTTGGCGTTAGTTGCTACGACTTGGCCGTCGACAACGATCCGGCCATCCTTGTAAACGGTACCGTTTTTCATGCCTTTGCCTTCAATCATGGCATCATTTATGTTGTTCCACTGATAAAGCGCTTTGATGTCGTTGCGTCCGTAGTAAACATTTTTAAGGTCTTGATGACTTGGCGTACCGCAAGTAATCACGTTAATCCATCCGTCACAGACAGATGCTTCTGATGGCTTAGCCAACCAGATTCCACCAGCGATAGCAGCTATAACCGCGCCGACAATCGCCAGGTTCTTAATTGATAGTTTCATTGATTTCCTCCCTGCGTGCATTATCCCACGCTTATGATGCCATTGTAGCATAAACTTTTAATTATGTCAACACTTTTGCATAATATTGTTACTTATGCTTTACGCCGCCACCATAACAGGGGTAAGAGCATCAAAAAAAGACGCCCACATACGTCTATCTTATGGTACCGCGGGCCGGACTTGAACCGGCACGAGCTAATGCTCAAGAGATTTTGAGTCTCTCATGTCTACCAATTCCATCACCGCGGCAGAAAAGGTACATTTTCATTGTAACAGACCAGCGCTAACTAGTAAATAACCGCTAATTACGCTATAATTAGCATAGAAAGTATGAAGCCAGACGATCGTTCATCACTAACCGTTCCACCCAGAGACGGAGCGCCTCATCACAGCGCGCTAACCGACCAGCACCGGTCGGCAGCGGCTGATATTGTCCGCCAACAGATCAGTTCGATTATTCAAAATGATCCGCATGCTACTGCTGCAGCTGGCCAGCAGCCAAATTCTAGCGCAAAAAAGCCCGAAAAAGCCGAGGAGCCCCAAAAGAACTCGCACTCGCCGCAAACAAACGCCTACCCGCAGCCATCTGGCACCATCGCTGATAGTGCGCAGTCTAACAGCGTTACGGCCGGCCCTGGCGCCATTGATTCAGATAAAAACCCATATACCCGAACCATGAGCCAGAGCTCCACGCCTGCTACGCACGATGCTTCTTGGCAAAAATACCACACCGCCTGGCAAACATATTATCAGCAGTATTACGAGCGCTACTATGTCTCGCAGATTGACGCCACTCGCAAGTCGCTCAAAAAGCAAGCTGCTCAGCAAGCGCAAAAAAACCAAAACTCAACGCCAAACAACGGCACCGTATCGCAAGAGGAGGCCGTCAACGATCTGCGCAGTTCCATTCGCCGCAAAATCAACGACAAGGCCAAGAAAGTCCGCGGCAGCCGCCATTTCATGCCAATCGTGGCAGCTTGCGCGGTGATGATTGTTTTTCTATTTTTGCAGTATAATCGCGTTTTGTTCGCCTACGTCGAGGCGTATGTCTCGCCAGGCGCCGCTGACCCCGAATCAATTATCGTCTCGCCAAATACCACCAAAGTCGCCACCAACGAGTCGCGGCTGCTTATCCCGAAAATTGCCGTCGATGTGCCAATTGTCTGGGATGCTAATGCCGCCGACACCAACTCACTAAATAAGGCCATGGATAAAGGCATCGTTTGGTTCAATATCCAAGGTGCCAACGCTAAGCCTGGCGAAAAGGGTAATTTCGTCGTTTCTGGTCATTCCTCTAACGACTGGACTGACAGCGGCGATTATAAATTTATTTTTGCTCGGCTAGAGAAGATGGCCGCTGGCGATGTGGTTTACGCTAATTACAACGGCACGCGTTATACTTACAAAATTACCGGCACCAAGGTAGTTAAGCCGACCGACGTTGCGTCGCTGCAAATCGGCAACGACAAGCCTTACATTACGCTAATCACTTGTACGCCGCTAGGCACAGCACAAAACCGCCTGCTAGTTTTCGGCGAGCAAATCAGCCCGAATCCGAATGAAGCCAAAACCGCCGAGCAAAACAGCAATACCGCTGCCTCGACCAAGAAAATGCCAGCCAACTCGCCGACATTCTTGCAGCGGATCTTTGGTATCGGTAATTAGCCGCTCACGGCAAAACTTCTCCCGGCGCTCAACAAGCAACAGCAACCGGCGGGCAAAATCTTGCTGCCAATTATTGAACTTAGTCGTACATTTTGATATAGGAAGCAGTGATTTTACCAGAGCTATGCTTGCGGAAATAATACAAGAAACGGTTATTCGACGATTGCATTGCTGCCGAGCCAACTGCATCGGTCGCCATGGTATGCATATTAGTACCGTCATAGTCGCCGAATTCAAAGGTACCACCTGCCACTCGCATAATATGCGAATTATCCAGCCAAGCGATTTCACTCGTAGCGGTAGTCTTCATCGAAACGTTAGCAATCGACCGCAGCTCTAAATTATAAGTCACCAAGCTAGCCCCAGCCTGCGCATAAACATACAGATGTTCGTTAGGCGAGAAGCCCGCATACGAAACGTCAGTTGCTAACGGCAGCGTCGCTAGCAACTCTTGCTGCAGTTCGTCTGTCGAATCGCTTGCTGGCAACTTTACCTTCTTGACAGCAACCATTTTGCCGTGAGTAATGAGCGCAAAATTATCATAATAATACTCCTCAATCGCTAGATTAAGACTGCGCCCAGCCATATCCTTGAAAGTTTGCAAGGCCCGCGGTTTCGAAGCGCCTTTCGACAAATAGCCAATCGTCCGCTCGCCGCTATTATTCGGCTTGGTAGTATAGCTAATCCAACCGTTTCTAGAAACATAAAAATCACTAGCATCGCTAATTAGCGGACCCGACAACGTTTTATCCGACAGTCTAATCCGGCGAACATCGCTATCGGCCGTTAACACATACACATTCTGCGAGTCGCTTTTATCGAAAGCTAATTTGCTGATTTGCACGCCGATATCGCGGGTGATATTCTGCGCCTTGCCATCGAGGTCAACGATAAGATATTCTTTTGAATCATCAAAAGAATGGCTGATTAACACCCGCTTGCTATCCTTGCTCCACGATTCAATTGCAAAACTGTGATTAGCGCCGTCGGCCGTGTAACTATCAGCAGATATAACACGCTGTTTATGTTCGATCCGGTCGTTATCAACTTTGAGAAAATCAACCGCTGGCTGCTGCTTGTTTTGGATAACCGCAAAGCGCGATTTATCAGGCGCTGCCGCTGCGCTGTCGAGGCTAGCGAGTTCCATCGCGTCTTTGGCCTCAATGCTCGTCGGTACTAGCTTGACGTAATTTAACCAAAGGATTGAGCCGGCCTTGACGTTAACTTGTTTTTGCCAAGGCACAAAGCCGTCTTTTGATACTGTTACCGTGTGCTGCCCGGCAGTCGCTACAATACGCGTCGCCGTCCGGTTGGCAAGAGTGGCGGCATCTATCTGAATCGTTGCGCCATCAGGCCGCGAATCAAATTGCATCATGCCACCTTGTCTAACCGTACCTCGATCAAAGTCTAAACGATAGCCTTGTACTAGCATCAAACAAACCACTGCCAATGCTAGAACTGCCAGGGTCATCACAGCATAAGTAAAGGTTAATTTAATACGCTGCTTGCGCCGATTTTTTTGCTGATTCATAGTACGTATTATACCACTTGCTATTGCGTGTAATAGCAAATTAGGCTATGATAATAGTTAAGCACGAGTAGTATCGCAAACATAGGTAAGGGAAATGACAAACAACAACATAACCATCAAGGGTAATGTCTACGACGCCGAAACTGGCAATATTCTCGACGCCCAGCGATCGGCACGCACGCCGGCAGCCACGGCTAGCAATTTTCATAGCGGCACCCAAAAATCCCACACCTTGCAGCGCAAATATATCAAGAAACAACCGCGCACCATTGATTCAGTAGCGCCAGTGCGAGCAACCACCCCAGCGGGTATTAAAGAAAATTCCGCCTCTCGCAGTTCGCAGCGCTTAGCGGCCGAGCGCAGTACGCCGCCGCAAATTATTCGCCGCAGCAAGAGAACTCGCCGCGTCCAAGACATCCGCCGATCGTCTAACATTGCGCATTTTGCCAAAGTTACAACTGCTACCAAGCCGCCCGTCAAGCGTCCAGCCACCCCAGAAACACCAGACATAGCGCCTACCGCCAATCAGCTTGAGCAGACTGCTCGCCAGCGGCAAGCAATCATTAAGCAACAGCAAACGCGCAGCGTCTTGCCATCGCAAGTCATCAAGCAGCAAGCCATTCAGGAAGCTACCGACAAGATGTTGACGCGCCAACAGCGCAAAGAAGTCAAGCCGACAAAAAACTTTTCGCTTTGGCGCCGCTTAGTTAGTATCGGCAGCACAGCTATGGCTGTCCTGCTGCTAGGCGCCTACTTCACGTATATCAATATGCCCGCTTTGAGCACACGTATAGCCGCCTCGCAGGCTGGTATTAACGCTTCTTATCCGAATTACCAGCCGTCTGGCTATAGCCTCAACGGTCCAGTTGCTTACCAGCAGGGCAGCGTAATCATGAAGTTTGCCGCTAACGGCAGCAACGAGAATTTCACCTTAGCGCAAACTCGCTCCGAATGGGATTCATCGGCCGTGCTCGAAAATTACATCAAGCCGAAATCTCATGATAAGTACACCACGACCGCCGCCAATGGCCTAACCATCTATTCATATGGTACTCATGCCGCTTGGGTTAATGCTGGTATTCTTTACACTGTCGATGGCAACGCCGAGCTAGCACCAGAACAAATCCAAAAGATAGCCGCCAGTTTGTAATTTATACATATTTGTGGTATAATATAAGGATAGTCCTTGTTTTTGGCGATATGGAGATAACTCTTAACTTTTGCACCTGCCGGGTGCTTTTTGCTATAATTAGGCCATGGGCGACGACAAAAATTACACCAACGTCATTCTTGAAGAAATCCGTTCGCAGATGCGCGCGGTATTAGAGATTGTATCAAACCAACCAACACGCGAGGAATTCAATAATTTACGCGAGGAGTTCGATAGCCTCAAGACCGACGTCAAAACAATCAAACGAGCTATTGTTGATAATGACAAAACTACTCGGCACGAGCTAGAATTACTTGACCGGCGCGTCACCAAATTAGAAGAGAGCGCTTCATGACCACGCGCACTCGTTTCGCGCCTAGCCCAACTGGCTATATGCACGTCGGCGGTATGCGTACCGCGCTGTTTGCTTGGCTCATCGCCCGGCAATCAAATGGAAAATTCATCCTGCGCATAGAAGATACCGATCAAAAAAGGGAAGTATCTGGCAGCGTAGAGCATATTTATGAATGCCTGAGGTGGCTCAACCTTACACCAGACGAAGGCCCAGACGATTTTGGCGGTGAATTTGGACCGTACAAGCAGTCAGAACGACTTGACATTTACCGTAAATATGCACAAAAACTCATTGACGCTGGCCGCGCTTATGCCGATCCGTATACGCCGGAGCAGTTAGACGCTTTTCGCGAAGAAGCCAAAGCCCATAAAAAGCCCTTTTTGTACCGTGATTACCGCCCAGAAAACCCGCCGACCTGGGATGGCAGCCAGCCGCTGCGCTTTCGCTCAGAACCGAAAGCTTACACCTGGCACGACGAAGTCATGGGCGAAATGCACGCCGGCCCAGAGGTAATTGACGATTTTATATTAGTCAAATCCGACGGCTTTCCGACATACAACTTTGCGCACATTGTCGATGACGCCGAAATGGAAATCACCCATGTTATCCGCGGGCAAGAGTTCCTTGCCAGCACGCCCAAATACCTTAATCTCTACGATGCGCTGGATATACCTTGGCCGATATTCGCCTCAGTACCGCCGATCATGAACGAGCAGGGCAATAAGAAATTGTCCAAACGCGACGGCGCCAAAGACATCCTAGCCTACAGAGAAGAGGGCTATCTGCCAGACGCCATGCTCAATTTCCTCGCTAGCCTGGGATGGAATGACGGCACCGAGCAAGAAGTTTTCACCAGAGACGAATTGATTAAAAAATTCAGCCTGAAACGCGTCCAAAAATCAGGCGCGCGGTTTGATGAAAAACGCTTGTTGTGGCTTAATGGCGCTCATATACGCAATGTTCCCGTCGATAAGCTTTACGAGTACGTGTCGCCACAGGACGATAACCCGCAAAAAGATGAAGGACAGACTGGTTTCTGGCCAGAATCTGCCTACGCTCCAAACATAACTAAGGAATACCGCATGAAAGTGCTGGCTTTAGCGCAAGACCGCCTGAAAATGTTTGAAGATTTACGCGGATTTGGCTACTTTTTCGCGGAGCCTGAAATTAACCTGGAACTTATTGACGGCAATAAACAGCTAAAGAAATTGTCCGAGAACGAGCGCCGCAAATTGCTAGAGACCGCACGCCACGAGCTCGCCAAACTCACCGACTGGACGCCAGAATCAATCCAAAACTGCCTAAATAAGCTACTGGAAACAACCGGCCAAAAACCAGGCATCCTCTTCAGCCTGATCCGCATCGCCGTCACCTGGGCACCATTCAGCCCGCAGCTGAACGACACGCTGGCGTTGATTGATCGCGAACACACGCTGGCGCGCCTACGTAATTATCTAGATATAAAATAATAGTTACAGGTAGGCAACAACAAAATTTTATTCTTTACACAACTCATGAAGTTGATAGGTAGGTGTCAATGTTCTTCTATTTATCTTATGGTCACTAGTATCTTGAGTTACGTCCTCCTGAAAAACATTGTACAGACAGTACCGCTCAAGCATAAGCTTTAGGCTTCTAATAGCTTTATTAACTGACCACCAAATAGCTTGCCTCTTGTCGTTTCCGACGGGGAGCGAATCGTATTCTAGTTCCATTTTCTCAGCAAATGCTTTGCATAAACTTTCAATTGTCATCGGATCTTTACTTTGCCCCAAAATCCCAACCACCAACGGATATAAAGCTTGCTCGCTACAGTTATCCGAACCTGACTCATCTGACTCGATTGAAAACTTAGCCGTACCATCCGGGTATTCAGTGATTTGCAAACCCCACTTTGTTAACTTTGTTGTTACCACTTCATGAGGCCGTTCGACAGATCGTAAATTTTCTAGCAATGCCGCTTCTTTTTCTAAGTGAGGAGGTTGTTCGCGCTGAACAGCCGAAGTTGGCACATCCGTAGACACGGTAATGCGGTTTGAAACGTCACCGTGCGATGGGCTGCCGTTAGCCACTGGTCTGCGCGGTAATGAAACAGACTTTTCCGACTTTTTGGGCGATTCTAGCTTCACCTCTTCGGCGGCCCCAACTGGATCGACCGATGGCGTTTCTGATATAGCAGACCCTGCTACTCCATCGCTAGTCGTGTCGTTTTCGCTAGCTGGCAACCATGCCCACGATTCAACTTGCGTGTCAGGATCGCAATAATAAACAATGTTTGGATCATTCTCTGCCTGTTCAACCCACCTGTTGAATCCTGCTCTATAACGCCGATCAAAAATTTCTGGGTTACGTTCCATATAACTATCGATTACCTGCCAAATTACAGGGCTGCCTTTATAAGCTTTCAAAAAAGCAACGACCGCATTGCCAAATTCGTCATATATTTCTCCAGATTTCTGGCGTTCTATTTTGGCATTAGCCGCTTCTTGCTCACGCGTTAGTTTATACGCTCTGTTCGCAAGACTTCCTAGTTCCCCCGTAAGGTCAGCATTATTCAGCCCCTCTTGTGTCGTTGCTAGCTTGCTAAGTTCATTTCGTACATGGTAGAAATTATCAACTTTTTCAGCAGGAACTCCATCTCTTATTGACATAGTACACTCCGGCGCCTCTTTGGATGCTTTTTAGACACTGGTCTTCCGGTCGTTGTCATAAATCCCTCCTCAATTATTTATCAATCATACTATAAAATTGGTATGTCTCAAACCATAACCAATTCATGCCAATTATGCTATAATTTTACCAAGATGCGAAAGCAAAAAATACACATACGAAACAGACAACCAAGCCCGCTCGTAGCACAGCACTACGCGACTAACAAAAAGCAGTCGCGCCTGCAACGACTGCGCGATTTTATTAATCGTCATCGTATTGCAACAATGTGCATTTGCGGCGCAGTTCTAATCGCTATCGGCGGGGCAGTAGCTTTCGTGTTGACATATCGCGCGCCAGTAGCTAGCAACAACTACATTACACCAGTTCAGAAAAAACCAGTAGAAAAATACTATTCCCATCTCAATGGCATTGAAGTTGCCTCTAAAGCTGATTTATCCAAGCCAGTCACTGCTATCATGATTGAAAATTCGCCTGATGCCCGGCCGCATTCCGGGCTCAAGCAGGCCGAAGTCGTCTACGAAGCCATCGCCGAAGGAGGCATCACACGCTTTCTGACGCTATTTCAGCAGCACAAGCCACAGCTCATCGGCCCAGTCCGCAGCCTGCGTATGTACTACGTCGATTGGCTAGCGCCATATCAGGCTAGCGTCGCCCATGTCGGTGGCAGCCACGCTTCACTGCAAGAGATTCGTGGCGGTAACTACCGCGACATCGATCAGTTTTTCAACGGTGGTTCGTACTGGCGCGCTAATGATCGGCGGCCGCCGCATAATGTCTATACCAGCTTCGAGAAGTTAGACGCGCTCAACGCTGGCAAAGGCTATAAATCATCGCAATTCACCAGTTTCACCCGCACTGACGGCAAGACCAGCAACAAACCAAACGCCGTCAATATCGACATCAATTTCTCTAGCAGTTGGTATAATACGCACTATGATTATGACAAGGCTAGCAACACCTATCTACGCAGTATCGGCGGACAGGCCAGCAACGACCGCGAAGAGGGTAGGCTAGCGCCGAGCGTCGTCATCGCGCTGCATGTCAACGAGACTACTGTCATGGAAGATGGCTGGCGGCAAAGCATCGTTACTACTGGCACTGGTACTGCAACAGTGTTTCAGAACGGTACGGTCGCTGAATGCACTTGGCGCAAGAATGACCGTTTTAGCCCGCTCGAGCTCATTGACGCCGCTGGCAAACCAGTCGCGCTAAATCGCGGACAAACCTGGATCGCTGCCGTACCAAACAGCGGCGGAGGAGGTGTTTCGTGGCAGTAAGCGACGCCAAGCCAGTAGTCAAACGTACACCAGAAATGCGTGATTTTTGGCGTATTCATCGCAACAAGGTTGCAATAATATCTGTTCTCGTTCAATTATTGGTCGCTTTATCGGTTATTGCAATAATGATCATTTTGCAGGTTCGCCTAGACGTCTTTCTTATTGCAACAATTGTCATTTCGCTACTAATCATTTCTACTGCAACAAATTTCGCAGTTTTGTCTTTTGCCATGATTCCGCTGCGCGACCTCTCGACCGCGCTAGTTAATGCCGCTGGACAAAAAATCGACCAAAAGTTGCCAAACCCTAGCAATAAAGAATACAAAGCTACCGGCTTTAGCGATATGCTGCTGTCTATCTACAAAGAACATACCGAAACCAGCCCAGACAAAACTAGCGCAACTGACGAACTAGCCAGCGCCCTCAATCTGACAAGCACTGGCATAATTATCCTCGACAAGAACAATGGCGTAATTTTCGCTAACCGCGCCGCGCCAATCTCGCTCGACGCCAAAGGCGCTTATCATTTTGACTTGCTATTTGACGACGGCACCGACCTGATTGAATGGCTCAACCAACACCGTACCGACAATGTTCGCGCCCGCAAAATTTGGCTGCGAGTTCCCAACAAGGTCATCGGGCAAGAAGACCGCCGTATTTTCAATATCACTGTTGATTTCGAACAAGGTAATACCGCGGATGCTATCATTACCGCTTACGACGAGACCGAAATCTACCAGCCAGAGGACGACGACCTTGACTTCATCTCGTTCGCCGCCCACGAGCTGCGCGGTCCAATCACCGTTATCCGCGGCTACTTAGACGTACTGGCGCTCGAACTCGATAGTAAACTCGAGCCCGATCAAAAAGAGCTTTTCCAAAGATTAATCGTTAGCGGCAATCGTTTATCTGGCTACATCAACAATATCCTCAACACCAGTCGTTACGACCGCCGCCACCTCAAACTCCAACTGCACGAAGATTCGTTGGCGACAATCTACGAGACTATCCGCGACGATATGGAGCTGCGCGCCCGCTCGCAGCATCGTTCACTATTCGTTGACATTCCGAGCGATTTACCGACCGTTGCCGCCGACCGCTCTAGTATTTCCGAAGTGTTGTCTAATCTCATCGATAATGCCATCAAATACTCCGACGAAAGCGGTGCCGTCCGTGTCACTGCTCGAGCCAAAGACAAGCATGTTGAAGTTTCGGTCGCCGACAATGGCATCGGCATTCCAGCCAGCGTCATCAACAATCTCTTCCACAAATTCTACCGCAGCCACCGCAGCCGCGAGACAGTCGCTGGCACTGGCATCGGCTTGTATCTCAGCAAAGCTATCATCGAAAGTCACGGCGGCACTATCGGCGTATCAAGCACCGAAGGACAGGGGGCAACTTTCACCTTCACGCTACCAATCTATGCCGCTGTTTCTGACAAACTGCACAACGCCGACAATTCCAACACCGAAATCATCTCGGTAGGCAACAGCTGGATTAAAAATCACACTAAATACACGGGGTAATCAGGAGAGTACTATGGCAATTTCCACAATCTTAGTCATCGAAGACGACCGTTTCATCGGCGAGATGTATGTTCGCAGCCTCAAAATGGCTGGCTATAACGTCGAGTGGGCGGTGGACGGCCACGATGGTTTGGTTATGGCTACTAATCAGCATTACGATTTAATCTTGCTCGATATCATGCTACCAGAGATGCGCGGCACCGAAATCATGACCGCCATCCGCAAATTCGAAGAAAACAGCGCCGAGAAGTCGCGTATCGTCGTCATGACAAATTTCGATCAAGACGAGAAAAGCCGCGCCGCCCTAGAGAACGACGCCGACGCCTACCTGATTAAGGCTGAAATCACGCCGCGCCGCCTAATCGAAATCATTCAGCAGCTCGGCAGCTAGACAACGCCCAGCTCTGCTGCTATAATATTCAACAGTTTGGCTCTATCGTCTAGCGGTTAGGACACCGGGTTCTCATCCCGGCAACCCGGGTTCGATTCCCGGTAGAGTCACCAGTAGTGAAATTTTGACAAGAATTGCCTGCAAGGGCAGTTCTTTTTATCTGTAAAATAGCAGGTATTTTAGTGGTTCTAAATTTTTCACCGTCAAACGTCAAGCCTGCGGGAAAAACCATTTTTGGAACCGAAAACGGATTTCAGGGTCTTCAATTTCCTGAAATGTTTCGACTAAGTTTGACAGTTTGTTGACGCCAAATTCTACGTCTTCAGTATCGTCGCTCATTTCGTTCAATTTTAGCCTAATTTCGGTTTCCTCAGCATCATAGTCGCCTATTGTATCCTGAGTAATTTTATCCGTTAAAGCACCCTTGATATTCTTGCGCACAACTTCTTTTCTCTCAGCGTCTATCTGAGTGAGGCGTTGCGTAAGTTTTTCCTTCACTCCTGAATTATTCTTAATCCTGTCTTCGAGATTAAGTTTTATAGCCGTCTTGAGCGCTTCTTTGATGTCTCTGCTCATTTTGAAATCCTTTATATAGTTCAGGAATTCCTCATTCACATATGCAAAGTCATAGTTCATATGTTGTCCTTTACATTTAGGACAATGATATTTAGGATACGTTTTATTCCTACCTTTCGGAGCAGAAGCAGTCATTTTGTGACCGTTCTTGCAATATAGCACTCCACGAAGCGGATATTTTCGTTATGTTTTACATACTTGTTGCCTACATTCGCATTCCCGCTAAGAATGCTGTTTGCCTTATAAAACACATCCTCTTCTACTAATAGAGTAATTGTCTTGCTTTGAATTGCAAGCCCAAGTCCTTCGACAATTCCAATATAAATTTTCTTCCTCAGTATTCTGGAAAAAGTATTTCGGGAGATCTCTTTATAGCCCGCTATCTTCAACTGCGTATTTAACTATCTTTGACGCTTCGGTTTCGTTGCTACCAGATACAATTAAATGCCAAGACGATCGTAAGATATTTACAAAATCTTCTCGGTCATCGAGAACTATATTGCGCTTGCCAGTTATATCCCTGCCATTAGCATATCCGATAGGAGCATTCCACATCTCACTGAACGCGGATCGACAGTCTGCCCATCTGCCATTAGCATATCCGATAGGAGCATTCCACATCCAACGACACTCACGAACGCCTTCTACCATACCGCCCTTACAACGCTCTGCTCTTGTTTCGTTATCTAACTGAGCAAATGTAGATGCGATACTTTCCATCGCTCTATCGAGAGAAGTATCTTCAAAACGCTCAGTAGCTGAATAAACCTGAATGCCACATTTTCCGAGAGCGTCTTTCAAGGTCATATAGTCACCAACATTACGGGATAGGCGGTCGACTTTTATAAATTAGAAGCGATGTGTTTTCTCCTTTATGCTTAACAGCATAAGTAAGCATCTCCTTCAACTTGGTTCGGTTTGCCGTTTTTGCACTTTCGCCTTCTTATACGAACCATTTATTAATTTTGACACCATTCTTTTGAGTAAATTCAGAAATAACGTGCTTCTGCACCGCTAGGCTATTTCCTTCATCTACTTGTTCTCGTGATGAAACTCTAGTGTATGCTATTTGCGTTTATCATTTTTTGCTCCTTTCAAAGTCGTATTGCGCAAGTATAATCTTTGCAAATTCATTAATTTCTATTGCCGTCTCAGTTCTTTTCTTTTTATCTGGATGACTGATTTTTGAGGCTATTTTCTTGATATTCTCAACTTGAGAAACTTCCATGGTGGATTTCCTTTATGAAGTTTCCTCAAGTTCTTTGATAGAAACAATGCTTAGATTTGTAGGAAGATGTCGTCAACCTATGTTTTTCATATAGTCGAGACTTCTTGCTTACTAATCATCAATAACAAGATTTTTTACTTCTTTTTTTGTGCGCTTACAACCTTTCCGCCTTCTTTCGAGGCTTTTATACTACCAAAATCCTCATCGACCAGTGAGGATATCTTGCTGAATAATTCTTCGTCAACTTTTTTGCTAGTAGTAATCAGGGCACCCTGTCTTTTCTTGATGACTTCCATTTTTTCGCCATCCTCTAATTGGCGTGAGCCCATTACCATACTGCGCTCAGAATTTTTAAGACCATCACTAAAAATGTTATATTTTATTTCAATCTGCTTAAGGTTATTCCTTAGGCGAAACTTATTAATGACCGTAGATAATGGAATGAAAATTACGCCACTTTTATTTTCATACTCCAAATAAAAGAATGCGCTTCCCGTATCTAGGAAACGAACTTCGCCATTCGGATTAATAGTCAAATATACTTCGGAATGAAGGCAGTGCGTCAGCATAAAAACATCTAGCCAAACGCTAGAGTAAACCATTGCTTCTTTTGTTTTTACTTTTTTACTGAAAGCATTAAAAACACGCTGAATTGTCTCTGCTTTGACATTGAACCGCCTCAACTCAGAGACTAAGGTCAGGTAAATACATTCAGTATATGATAACTCTCGCCAACCTTTGCCGTCTTCCTCTCGGTTATCGGGAAACAAACCGATACTTGATAGGTAATTCAATGACCTGTATGTCATATCAACGTTCTTAATCCTTGCTCTTGGTTGTTGCCAAGATGCAGACAACTGTTCGTAGTAACCGTCTGACGCACTTGCTAAAGTAGTCCAGTTACCGTCAGTGAGATACACAAATTCATCTTCTTGTAGTTTTTTCTCTGTCATACATAAATTATACCATATTGTAAGATTTTTATGCAAGACCTACTTTTGTAAAGATAAAAAATCGATTTTTCTAGTATAATAATTGAAAAGGACTTGTTAATTTACATAAAGGATAAACTATGAGCGACAACTCTCTAAAAAAAGGACGCTTTACGATATATAGTAATCGTATTGGTCTATTCTCTAATCAAACTGGCAATTATTTAGCAAATGCACCTGATATAGTTCTAAACTTCCCATTTAAGGATACTGTCCTTGAGGCTGGTATGAATAAAGAGGATGTTGGGAGGGATGAGCGCTTTTTGCATCTGGAAGTCGACAAGAGGGATATTGACACTCTTGAAGAACCAAAAGTCCTTACGAATTTTAAATATGTTGATAAAAATGGCGAGGTCGCTCTCACCGCTAATAGTGACATTGAATTGTTTGATGATAATGGGAAACTAAAGCAAAATTTAGTAATAAAAGGCAACAATCTACTTACTCTTTTCTCGTTGAGAGAACGTTTATCCAAACAAGTAAAACTAATTTATATTGACCCTCCTTACAATACTGGAGGCGATGAAAACATCTTTTCTTACAATAATACCTTTAACCATTCTTCTTGGTTGGTATTTATGAAAAATAGGCTTGAAGTTGCACGAGAACTGCTTCGTGAAGATGGCTTTATAACTATTGCAATTGACCATTGTGAACTTTTCTATCTTGGAGTTATTGCGGACGAAATTTTTGGTAGAGATAATAGGCTATCTATTATCACCGTTCAGCACAATCCAAAAGGTCGTAACCAAGCAAAATTCTTCTCAGAGAATAGTGAGTTCTTGTTAGTTTATGCAAAGAATAAAGAGAAAGCAAATTTTCAACAGGTTGCTATTGATGATGAGGTTAAGGCGACATTCACTGAAAGAGATGAAAAAGGTGCTTATAGGTGGGAACCATATATTCGAGCAAGGGCAGTATGGTCTAAACAGGCTCGTCCAGAAAACTGGTATCCTATCTATGTCAGTAAGGATTTAAAGACAATTACTTCTACTAAAATAGATGACGCCTACGAACTATATCCGACGACTAATACAGGTGATTTTTCTTGGAAAAATATAAAAACGACATTTGATGAGTTAAATGATAGTAAATCTTTCAAAGCAGAAATTGTTGATGGGAAAGTGATTTTATATCACAAGTATTACGAACAGCAGGTCTTGAAAAATGTTTGGATTGCCAAGAAATATCAATCTGAATTTAATGGAACAAATCTTCTAAAAGGCATCATCGGAAAAAATGATTTTAGTTATCCTAAATCGCTTTATGCAGTCGAAGATATCATAAAAATTATGAGTGGTGATAATGATATTGTGCTTGACTTTTTTGCTGGCTCTGGAACCACAGCACACGCCGTTATCGAGGCTAACAAAGAACAGGGTTATAGTAGAAAGTTTATAGTTTGTGAACAACTAGAAGAACATATCGATGTAATGATGAAACGATTGACAAAGGTAATAGATGGAAGTTCCTTCTGCTATTTTGAACTCAAAAAATACAACCAATCCTTCCTAGACAGATTGATGGAAGTAACTTCAATCAGTGACGTGAAAGAAGTCTATTCGGACATGCAGAAGAATGCTTTCTTGAAATTCTTTTTCGACAAGAAAGAATTTGAGAAAGATGAAAACTTCCGCTCTAAAACTTGGGAACAGCGTCGTAATATGCTTGTCGACATCCTTGATGAGAACCAACTATACTTAAATCTGCTCGATATGCGAGACGCAAGATATAAAGTCAGCAATGATGAAATGGCTCTGACAGAACGTTTCTATGGAGTTCAAGAAGATGCCGAGAACTAGGACTAAAATCAAAGACACTCTCAATGATTTCCTTTTCAAAAAAATCGAGAATAACCCCGAATTTCAACTCTGGTCTAAGAGTTTTGTGATACCAGAGTACATCACTGATAATCTGCATCCGTCTAAAAAATTACGTCCATATCAGGAAGAGGCGCTAAAGCATTTTATTTGGCTTTTTGAGCACGATAGGACCGCTTCCAAGCATCTTCTATTCAATATGGCTACAGGCACTGGCAAAACGCTTGTAATGGTTTCCTGCGTGCTTTATCTATATAATAAGGGCTACAATAATTTTGTATTCCTAGTCCATAGAGACCAAATCCTTGAACAGGCTAAGAAAAATTTTACGGATTATAAGTTTGAAAAGTATCTATTTAATCCAAAAGGCGTAAAAATCAATGGACGTAAAATAAGCGTAAAACAAATTAATATGCCTACCCAATCTAGTAATAATAGTATTAACTTTATCTTCACCAGTCAGCAGACGCTAGTCAATCGTTTATCGGAAGACAAAGAGAATTCCTTGACGATAGAAGATTTTCAAAAGAATAATATGGTAATTATTGCAGACGAGGCTCATAGTCTAAATGCTGATACGAAGTCAAAAAACAAGACGACCACTAAAGAAGAAAAACACTGGGAAACTTCTGTATTATCGACATTAAATATGCATCCAGATAATATGCTTCTCGAGTTTACTGCGACCATCGATCTCGCCAATGACAAGATACATAAGAAATATGAAGATAAACTTGTCTTCCGCTATGATTTTCTCGCTTTCAATAAGGATGGCTATTCAAAAGATGTTAAATTCTTGTATAACTTTGAAACACAGATTGAAAACCAGAAACGGTTACTTATAGTGAACGCTGTTGCTCTATCTGAATTCAGACGATTATTTGCAGAGAGGACTATGGGTGTGATATTTACCCCCGTAATCCTAATCAAATCCACTAAGATCGCAGAGAGCGAAAAAGACCGTAAATTCTTTGATGAAGTAATCAGCACGCTTCGTGCGGAAGACTTATCAGAATTGCAACGTGTTGCTAAAACGAAGAATATTAATCACGAACACGAAATAATAAGTGATATGTTTGACTGGATTAAAAGCCCAAGAAATGGTTTAGTCCAACAAGGAGACTGGGATGGACTAAAGACTTTCACTGCGCTTATTCGTGCTAACTTCGCACATGAGAATACTTTGATTTATAACAGCCAGAAGAAGGAAAAGGCTGATTTATTGCCACAACTTGATGACCCTAAGAATAAAATTCGTGCAATCTTTTCGGTGAACGCCTTGAATGAAGGGTGGGATGTTTTGAGCCTGTTTGATATTGTTCATTTTGACATTTCGGCTTCAAAGAAGGTTTCTCTTCAGGATATCCAACTTATTGGTCGTGGAGCAAGGTATTGTCCTTACGAACTTCCTAAAGAGTATCGAGAAGATGATGGCGGTATGTTTGGTCGTAATCTTCAGTATAACAAATATCGCCGTAAGTTCGACAACGACCCGAATGATACTGGTCGCATTCTTGAGACATTTGTCTATCATTTCGTTAAAACTGGAACCTTCCTCGAAACATTACGTCAAGATTTGCTTGGCGAGGGTATTATCAACGAAGGTGTTGAACGAAAAACTATTACTATGAAACAACGCTTCCTAGAAAGCGATACCTATAAGAAAGGTTTCGTCTTAGTGAACCAGGCCGAGAAGAGGAAGAAAACCACTAATGAAGACATTGATACCACCTTTAAACGCATTATTAAAGCAAGCACATATAATCTTCGCTCTGGTGGTCTTTCTGGCAGAGAACAGAACCAGATTATAGCATCCCAACATACAAAGGAAATTCGCATTACAGAGGAATACTTCAGTCGTCCAATTATAGAGAAGGCTCTGGCTTCTTCTGAGAATGATTTCTTTAGATTTGAAAACTTAAAACATCATTTAATCGGGATTAAAACCATCAATGAACTTATCGATAAATATCTGCCACTTTATATAATCAAATATACCTACGAGGACGGTAAGGACATTCATCTTCTAAATGCTCAGGAAAAACTGCAGTTATTGGTTGCTGTGATTTTGCCAGAAGTTCGCAAGTCGATTGATTTGAACATGCCGAAGATTGTCGGAAGTAATGTTTTCCGCCCTATTTCTCTAGCGGAAATATTTGCACAACAAAAGTCTATTTATCTGGCTTCATTCCCAAGTATTGACTCAGTAACTGGAGAGAAGATATTCATTTCTACTGATGAAAGAGCAAAGCCCCAAACCGACCACGATAATCCAGAACTACAATTCGATGTAAAACACGCTGAATGGTATGTATATGATGAGAACTATGGCACGAGCGAGGAGAAGAAGTTTGTAAAATGGATGTCTACACAGATAGAAAACTTACATAATAAATATCTAGGCTCAGAAATATATGTCATTCGTAATGAACTAGATTATTGGTTATTCGGATTTGATGGCCACCGTTTCAGCCCTGATTATTTACTTATTATCAACGATGTATTGAATAAAAAAATGTATTATCAATGCTTAATTGAACCTAAGGGCGGTCATTTATTGGCTCAGGATGATTGGAAAGAGCAGTCCTTGATAATGCTAAATGAAAACTCTGAAGTAGTGTTTACTGAAAATGAGAACGACAAGAAAGCGTATAAGGAATACCTCAAAGAAGTTCAGTCGAGAGGCTTCCAAGAAATAAAAAATATCGGCTTGAAATTCTTCAATACCGACCCACGAACAGTGGAAGACTTTGCTTTAGACTTCGAGGATAAATTGTTTAAACCTCCGTTAAGATGGCCTAACTAATAGTCCGTTATCTTCTAAATATCCCTCGAATGTATTTATAGCCTCTTTTCTGTTGCTAATATCTCTTTTATCCCTGCCTTATATCCTTCTTCTAATAATTTTAGGATATCTGCTTCTCCTGCATCTATAAGCGTGCCTACACAAAAGGAGAAATAATATAGTGCGGAACGTGCTTTTTCGTTTTTTACTCTGCCAACTCTTGAGTAGGCTTCTATAAATCTAAGATATTCTGCGTTGCTTATTGCTTTCATTTTTAAATCTCCCAACTTGTATTAAATTCCTTTAATGACATCCCTTCACCTGTTAATGTAGTAGTGATGCCAAGTTTATTAATTGCTTCTAATAACTTGATTTCGACTTCGATTAATTTCTCCGTTTTAACATCAGATAGGTCTCTGCTCGATAGTTCCTCTCTTACGGTCGCTAGTTGCTCTCCGTAGGACTGTATCTGGTGCTTTTTAGATATGAGATATTTTTCCTTAAGTGCATCCAATTCTAGTGCTGAATAATTTTGAATTTCATCTTCTAAGTCTCGTGACCAGTTTATTAAGGTGCCTTTGCTCACTTCTAATTGTTTGGCGATAGTATCAAAACTGTTTCCTTTCGCTCTCAGTTCAATGAAGCCTTGCTGTTTATCGGTCTTATTAATCATACTAATTCCTCTATACTATATATATTCCATATTAATATGGTAGCTGAGATTAACATTAAACAGAGGTTCTTAACTGATAACTATGACTGGTAGTATAGAATATCTTACGAAGTTTTCTCAGTTCCGCTATAATTGGTTCCAAATTAGAAACGAGGAGTTCACCATCAAAGAGGCTACAAGATTCTTCGGAGTCTTTTTTTGTATGTAGATTTAATATAATGGACCGCTACATTACCCCCATACTACAATAATCAATCGCCTCGGTGTTATAATGAGCGTATGCAGCAAATAGTCCTAGTTATAAAAGCGCAAACTAGTGGTGAAGTACAGGATATTTTAGATAGAATAGGAATCAATAAAGATTCTTCTGATAAATGTGAGGCTATATCCGAACAGCTGTTTCTTGTAACAATAAAACGCAGTAAGCAAATAGATCCTCAAATATACGTTAAAATTAATGAAAATCTTAAAATAGGCATATTGAGCGATTCGAGTTCTCGCAAACGGGCAGAAGAAGTTTTCAAGGCTGTCTATGAAGTGGAGATTCAATTGCGTAAGTTGCTGCTGTATCTGCCTGATTTAATTGAGGCATATTATGATATTTTATTGCAGCACGGAAAATATCTAGACAAATGTAAATCAAAGGATACTGAAAATAATTTAATTTTCAAAAATAATTTAGAGACACTGGTTTCTTATTTAACTCTAGGCGAGATAATAGAAATTCTAGGATACGATTTCTCATGGTCTTCACGTCAGTTAACTGCTAGCAATCTAAATGAATTATTAAGCAGTAGCAGCTCTTTTGATGATCTCAAAACAAAGTTTAGCGAGAAATGCAAAGCTATTATTATCTGGGATGTGATCGCCAAGGAAATCTTGCAAAAGGATATATCTTGGAAGGATATGAAAATCAAGTTAAATGAGCTTAAGGAGTATAGAGACGCCGCAGCTCACCATAATCATTTTATAGAGAAGAAAAAAGAAAGTGCTATAAAACTAGCTGAGGAAATTAAAAAAGACATTAAACTTCCAGCGAAGTTGTCATTATCTCCAGAACAACAAGCCCAACTACAGATCCTTGGCGGACAAATAGTAGATAGTCTAAAAGGTATACAGAATATAAATATATATTTTAACACCGAAGTAATTAGACAATTAGCAGAATATCAGCAATCTTTAGTATCCAATATAATCAAAAATTTTAGTACACCAAGTTGTCTCGAAATATTATACAAAGCTTGCCCGACAATTAAAAATATAGACGAGTCACTTCCAAAGCTAACATCTTACATACTCTCTACCCAACACAGCCTTCAATCTTCCAAGATAGGATTAGGAGATAACAAACATATCAATAGCAAAAGTATTGAGAAAGATACGCCAAATGAATAGAAAAAGAAAATCTAAAAACTCCAAAAATATTGACCCAGCTATAGCTCCTATGTATAATCCTAAACATAAAGCGTCCGAGTTCCAGTCACGCCGGAACGAGCTGGGTGTCAAAATACACCACGGGAGTGAAGCCGTAAAGTCACACAACCGAAATCGCGATCCATCGTAGAGCCGGTACTGAGCGCTATAATCCAGTAATGAATTATAGAACAAGGATGGGACCGCGGGAGGTCTCTTTTTTGATCTCTCGTTCCTTGGGTAAATAATATAAATTTATTGTACCTGAGGAGGTTTTATCATACTATGAATACAATAAAACAAATTCAAGAAAATCCTAATTATATTAATCGGCACATTTTAACCTATGACGAAATGGTAAGCGCTAAGCCCGGCAATAGTCAGGAACCATTGGTTAACGTACGCAAATACGATTCGTCGATCATAGCCGAACACGAGCAATCGGATATGCAAGTTTATACTGGTGAGTCTATTTTGGTGCGCGATACATTAGCTAGAAAGCTCGCTACGGTTAATAAGCAGCTGAAGGCAGGTGACAATTTGCGACTACGCGTTGTTTATGGCTTTCGCCACCCAAAAGTACAAGAAAAGTACTTTCGCGAACGCAAAGCGGCCTTGCAACGAGATAATCCCGAGATGCCAGAATACAAACTAATTCGTCTAGTCCATGATTTTATTGCTATACCCGATGTGGCTGGACACCCAATGGGAGCGGCGGTTGATTTAACTCTTGTCAATAGTAGTAATAACCCTATCAATATGGGAAACAAAATATCCGACTATTCTAATCCAGATATTATTAAAACTTTTGCGAAAGTGACCCCAGAGCAAGCCTCGTATAGAAAGGTGTTACATGACGCTATGATAGCACAAGGCTTCGCGCCGTTCTACGGCGAGTGGTGGCATTTCTCATATGGTGACCGTGAGTGGGCGGCATTTTACGGAAAAAAAGCGGCAATTTATGGTACTATAAATGTATTTCAATGCATTGAGTAATGGAGCGCTCTTTCAAGATCGCTATGCCGCCCCGTGGTGGTTGGTCAGGAGGCGGAGAGAGATTTAATGTTCTGTAGCGCGAAACTGTAGTTGCCATAAAGCCAAATTCGCTGGGTACTCTGAGAGTGGTTTTCTTCCGTCTGAGCCGACACGTCTTGGACCTTAGAAATCTCAGTAGATCCCATCCTCAAGAACATATGTCTTGAGCTGGATCCTTTGGCTGCCGTCCTCATGACGTAGTATGCGCCTCCGAGGCGATTCGCCTCAGAGAGGCATCGCTCAGTCACGGCGTAGGCAATTTTTCGGCCACGATGACTCAAAGCCACGCCCAACTCTGAGATATACCACATCTGATCGCTATCTGCGAGAATTTCTTGCGAGTCTTGTAGAAATTCTCTGACATCGTCAGGGGCATCATCTACGGGAAGCGCGCAGCAAAAACCCACGACAGAGCCATCATCCTTTGCAAGAACTATGACTCCTCTTTCCAGGTGGGGACCCCAGATTTCTTTGCGTATCCTATATCTCGGATACACTTCAAAATAAGGAGCTCCGCCAAAAGCCTCCTGATACAGAGATGTGAACCCAGCCACATCAGCTGTGTCTCTAGCGATAGTATACTCAATCATGAACGACCTCCATATCACTCTCGAGAGTCACAAAATCACCGTCAACTTCGGCCCGGATAATCTTACCGGTTGGCTGAATGATGTCTGAGACGCCAGTTACAGCACACGCCGCAATCGTACCAGAGCCACACGATGATTCATAGAAAAACGTATCGATACTCCTCACCCATACTACAGGATGAATCACGACAAGGTTGTTCTTCCTCTCGACCCAGACCACTCCAACAGCATCCCGCTCACGAAGACCCAGCTCTTCCGTCAGGTGATGATGCGTCCTCCGGTAGACTTCTGCCCGAGCTGGAAATCTACTCTCTACCACAACATGGACGATACCGCCAAGATCGACGATGTTTATCGTCTGTTCATGGCCTTCTACAGGATAAACCCCGACAGGCATACCCGGAAACCTGCATCGAGCATAGTACTCGTTATCCGACCGCTTATCGACAGTCGCGCTAACGAGGCCTTTGAAGCCAGATACCGTAAATTCTACGTCACCAGTACCTCGCAGCTCTGAAAACAGTACAGCAGCCGCCCGCGATGCATTGCCGCAGAACTCTCCGCCAGCCATTTCAAAATGGCTTTGCGACGACACAAGAAAACCGGCCTGTTCGGCGCCAAGCTTCTCTGTGCTCTCTCCTAGTATCCGTCCTCGACTAACGTACTCTGTACGGGTAAGCGGACTAGTAATGACTTCAATTGCCGTTCCGTTACCGTTCGCAGCAGTGATGACAGCCGTGGTTGTTGAGTTCATCATTATTCTCTCCTTAATTTTGAATGTGCTGTCCAACCTTACGGTGATATTGTCACACTCTCGTTATATATTCAACTCATTTGTGACTTATCGTGACGTTCTTGAAGGCGCCGCTCTATATAGGTAATTTTAACATCTTTGGCAACCAACAAAACTAGGAGGTGATAAACCAAATCTGCGACCTCGCCAATAAATTTATCGTTTTCATCATTCTTTGCAGCGATTACAACTTCAACTGATTCTTCGCCAACTTTTTGGATAATCCTATCTAAACCTCTGTCGAGTAATTGTTTTGTGTAGGACGTGCTTTCATCGCTGTTGCGTCTGCTCTCTATGATTTCGTATAATTCTCTAATTGTCATATAGCCTCCTTATGCTATGATTTTTTCAATCGGCGACACGAGAATCCCGCGTGCGCCAAGACTTTTCAATTTGCTAGCCACCTTCCAAAACTCATCTTCATTCATGACGGCATGTACAGCCAGCCAACCAGGCTTCGTTAATTCCACTACAGTTGGAGCATCAAGTCCAGGGGCGATATTTTTAATTTTATCGATATTCTCTTTGGGCGCGTTCATCATAATATACTTCAAATTCTTTGCAACAAGTGCCGACTCAAGACGAACTAGCATCTGAGCAATTAGATCTTCCTTGTCTTTTGAAAGCGTCTTTTCGTTTCTAATAAGAACAGCTTCGGTTTCTAGAATTGTTTCTATGGGGCGTAGGTCATTTAATAAAAGAGTGCTACCGCTAGCCATTATATCAACAATCGCATCTGCCACCCCAAGTGCAGGTGTAATTTCAACCGATCCAGCTATCACAGTAGTTTTAATGTCAATACCGCGTTTCGCAAAATATTTTCTAGTCGTGTTTGGGAAAGTTGTAGCAATTATTTTTCCTTGCAAATCTTTAATCGTAGTAATATTTGATTCTTTAGGAACAGCAGCAACAAGCTTACAATAGCCAAATCCTGGACGCAGAATTTCACGCGTAGCAGTAGCTCCAACTTCACGCAAAACGTTTTGGCCAACAATGCCGATGTCTACAGTGCCGCGCTCTATATAGCCAGGTATATCATCGTCGCGGCAAAACAAGATTTCAACTGGATAATTGCGGCATGCAGCAAAAAGTCTACGGCCGTACACCTCGAATTCAAAGCCCATCATCCGCAGCGTTCTCAGAGAGTCTTCGGTAAGTCGTCCATCTTTTTGAATAGCAATTTTTAAGTTTTCTCTGTTTAATTTCTTATCCACGATAAAACCTCCTCAGGTACAATAAATTTATATTATTTACCCAAGGAACGAGAGATCAAAAAAGAGACCTCCCGCGGTCCCATCCTTGTTCTATAATTCATTACTGGATTATAGCGCTCAGTACCGGCTCTACGATGGATCGCGATTTCGGTTGTGTGACTTTACGGCTTCACTCCCGTGGTGTATTTTGACACCCAGCTCGTTCCGGCGTGACTGGAACTCGGACGCTTTATAGTACATTATGAATGGTAGCAGAGTGGCTAAAATAAGTCAATAATCTTGTCTCGGCTGATCCTATTGTGCGGTGAGTTTAATAGACGCTTAAGTGACGATGTCAGCTTACGCTCAAATCTTTTTTCTAGTTATGCCACGGGGCGTTAGACCAGACTTAAGTAGACAAATTACTTTGGTAAGGTATAATTGTAATTAACTAATTATCACGTTGGCAGCTTGACTAACCACAGAATTACCAAGTACTGTTGTCCAAATATCGAGCGCAAGCCAATTCAAAACATAGGAGGATAGCATCCAAGATTAACCGAAATGGGTAACGCAATAAAATCACGAATCCTTCTAGTAGAAGACGAACCAGCGGTGCGCATTGGCACTGAGCAGTTCCTCCGCCAGCGCGGTTTTACGGTGGTGACGGCGACCAGCGGCGAGGAGGCGCTGGAAAAATTTACTCAGGCGGATGTGATTATCCTCGACATTATGTTGCCGGGGGTAAGTGGTATCGAAACACTACACCAAATTCGCCAGACTAGCGACGTGCCGGTGTTGATGCTGACGGCATTGTATGATGAGCCGACGCAGATTGCTAGTTTTGACGAGCTGGCGGATGATTATATGAGTAAGCCGTTTTCGCTGGTGATTTTGGAAAAGCGAATTAAGGCGCTGCTTCGCCGCCAGCAGTCTGTCAAAAAAACCTTATGGCAGCGCGGCCTGGCTTCGGTGGATTTTATGGCCTATCAGGGATTTTATGATGATGCTGACGCACATCTCAAGCCCAAGGAAGTGCAACTGCTCAAACTGCTCGTCGATAATCCAAACATGGTCTGGAGTCGGCAGGCTATCATCGATAAGTTGTGGCGTGATGACGAGGTGCCGTTCGACCGAGTGATTGACGTTTACATCAAAAACCTGCGTAAGAAATTACACCTGGATTGTATCATCACGGTGAAGGGAGTGGGCTACCGCTATGAAGAATCTTAAATTATTCCCCAAAACATTTTTGGTGTCAATCGGCCTG
>CALISG010000021.1 GCA_938042065.1 uncultured Candidatus Saccharibacteria bacterium | reverse complement strand
GTTCGCTTTCGTCGTTTCCGACTCATCAGCATAGATACGCATCTATGGAGCGAACATGACAAGCAGAGACTTTGACAGAGGTTCGCTGGAGACTGGTATCGCTACAGCATCTTGGCGATATTGATCACCAAGTAGGCTACTGCTGCGACAGCAATGAGACTCAATGCTATGACGTTGTATAACGTATGCAACGTCGTAGCTGCCGCTGTAGCGACAACCTGGCTACGGTATTTGCGATAGTACCACAAGTACACCAGCAAAAAACCGAAGCCAGTCGCGGACAGGGCGACCCCTGCCGCCAGGCTGTACCAGATGTTTGTGATGTGCAGGAGTCCAAAGCACACACTAGCGCGTGCTCGTTCGCGCCAGCTCCACTTTTCACTCCCGGATCGAAAGGCTTGCTCCTCTAGCAGTGCGAAGAGCAATAGAGTGTCATACACCCCACATCCGGTTGCCTTGAGACCGTGCAGAGACTTCTGCTTTTTCGTGTAGTTCGTGAAGTCTCCTATGAGGAAGACTCCCACTGCACCGGCAACCCAGGCAGCCCCTGTTGCCCATCTCGCGGGGAGGAACGTCTCAAAGATACTAGTCAGCAGCTCGACTACGGAGCTATCAAGCCCCGGAATCATCAGTAGCACTTTTATCGTGGCGATTGTCACGATAATCAATACTGTTGCGATAGCGGTGAGCCATCGCTGATCGAAGTATCTGGCATCTCCGATTGCGCGGGCCAGATTAGGCCAAACAAAAGTTGGCCTAGTGTCTCGGGGCATAGCTCTTCTGAAGAGCCATGCCATGACCCCCTTTCGGGGTCGATGCACTATCATAAGTTCCGAGTGCACGAAATGAGCACCTCTTTCAAAGGTTGGTCGGCTTGTCAAAGTGCGCTTTCATACAAGAATCTACTCCCTGTCAATGAAAGCTGATATATATATCACATATGAATGTGTAAGTCAATGTATCAGGCAATTTTATTGAATTTTATGCAAAAAAGCGCGAAAATAACGAAAAACAAGCATTTTCACCTGTTTGCGACGTTTGCAGCTGCGGATAAACTTAGCTCTATATTTATAACTAGGAATTGAAGTAAATGATAGCAAGAGTTATTTGTCGTCGTTGCTTGATTTCTTGTCGTTTCGGATAAACCATCGAATCAAAGCGATAGCGGCTACTACGGTTGCAATTATTACTATATACGGTATAGCTACAGTGATATAGGTTATGATGATTTCTTTACTCATAGCTATATTGTTTAATTAAGATCGTCTACATGTCAATACTTTCGCCGTATTTTTTGTACTAAACTTGAATCGCTATCGCATTAAAAACGCAAGCAATATAGTATAATAAACGTATGAATCCGCTAAATGACAATGATATCCAATACGCTGGCCACCCTGAACAGGCGCCGCGGCCTGATCCGCTGGTGCCAGAGCCGCAGCGCCGGCCGCCGCGCGACCCATTCCGTAAATTTCGCCTGATTATGATTGGCGCTGGTGTCGCCGCCGTTTTAGTGATTGTTGTTGCGATCGTGGTAATGACGCTCGCTCACTCGTCAACAGTCAAGACGGATGAAAAGAAAAAAACTGACGAGACCAAGGTAGCCCACTTGACCGCCGCCGAAACTATCAAGCACGTCAACGTTTATTTCAAAGGCAAGGAAAAAGCCAAATCGTCAATCACCACTCCGGTAAGAGTCAAAGGAAGGAAATTTTACACCGTAGTGCCCGACCTCGATCAAGTTCAGAGTTTGGCTGGTTACGTTCCTAAGGATAAATCAACTTCGCAGCGCGAATCAATCGAGAAAAACATGGACTATGATGGTTTTACTCGCAAGGTCTTCTCGGAGGGCAACAGAGCAAATTATTTAGCTGATTTCACGCGCGACGATGTCACTTGCCAGCTGAGTACCGATATTTCGCAGCGCGACAAGCTCGGCGATTGGATGGAGATTCGCTGTCTCGACACTAAAGTTTACGCTGAATACGCTGAAGCGCAGCAGCCGGTCGTTTCGGTCTACACCCCGGCCGTGAGCGCTGCTGGACAGTACGGTTTCATCGGTAAGCCAGCTCCGTTCAAGGGCGCATTGAAAGGCTACCAGCTGCTAGAAATTCCAGTCAGCACAGTGTTATATCAGCGAATGACTGCGCCTGACAATCTAGGATTATTCTATCAGACGCCAGACGGCTTGTGGCATTATTTCCAAGACCGCAACCGCAACATACTGGTTGCCTGCACGCTTTACAATAACCGCGAATTACGGATGGCCTACGCTGACCAAAAGTGCCAGCCGATTGGCGGCAGTACTAAAGATACGGTGACGTATTCCGGCAAACGAGATTAGGTCTCGCCTTATTCTGGCTGTTGGAATATGCAAAGATACAGCGTGCCAAAAATTTAGCTGCAAAAATAATTACCGCTCGTCTATATGAGCGGTAATTATAGTTTGAGCGGGTTTGCCTATGATTCGGCATCGACATCTGGCGTGATGTCGTCGGCCTCCTCATCAACGCTTTCAGCGTACTCGTCGGCTGGCGAATCGTCTTCGCTAGTGTCGAGCGAACGGACACCAGTACCCACCGGAATCTTGCGACCGATGATGACGTTTTCCTTCAAGCCGTGCAAGTGGTCGGCGCGGCCGCTGGTGGCAGCATTGATTAATACGCGGGTAGTATCCTGGAAGGATGCGGCGCTTAGCCACGAGTCGCTCCAGATACTCACCTTGGTAATGCCCAAGAGCATTTGCGCGTATTGCGCTGGCTCTTTGCCGTTAGCGACCAAAGCCTTATTCTCGGCAACGACGCGCGCTTTCGAAACGATATCGCCCATAACAAAGTCGCTGTCGCCTGGGTCCTCGATCTGGACGCGGCTAAACATCTGGCGAACAATGATCTCGAGATGCTTATCAGCTACGTCTTGGCCTTGCGCGGCGTAGATGCGCAACACTTCGTTGATGATATAGCGCTGAGTTGCCTCGGTGCCCTTCAAACGCATCAGGTCATGCAAGTTGAGCGAGCCGATCGTCAAGCGGTCGCCTGCCTCAACATGGTCATTAGCCGATACCACTAGCTGCGCAGTACCCGGAATCTCGTAGCGGACTGGTGCGGCAGCGTTAGCGGCAATGACGATAGTGTCTTCGGCAGCTTCGACAACGCCGTCGAATGGCGCTACTAGCGAACGGCTATTATCGAGACCTTCGGCAAGGATATCGCCAGCCTTGACGCTAGAGCCGTCTTGCAACAGCGGTTTGCGGCCTTCGAGCGGCAAGCGCTCAACGCGGCCAGCCTCTGGCGTGACCTGGACGATGTACTTCTTGCCGTCTTCCCAGACATCGACAGTACCAGCCACCTCAGTGATGTAAGCTTGACCCTTTGGATTGCGCGCTTCGAAGAGCTCCTCGACGCGCGGCAGACCCTGAGTGATGTCGCTACCGGCCACGCCAGAGTTGTGAAAGGTACGGAGTGTCAGCTGAGTACCTGGCTCGCCGACCGACTGAGCAGCGATAACACCAACTGGTTGAGCCGCGCCAACTAGCTCGTTAGTTGCCATATCAATACCGTAGCTGCGGCGCGGAATACCCTCAAGGTTGTTAGTCGAGAGAATCGACTGAATCTTAACCTCGTTGATATTAGTGTCGGCTTCGATTTTGTTGGCGATTTCGCGGGTAATCAACTCGTTAGCGCCGATATAACCTGGCACAGCATCACGCGTATAGCGTCCGTACAAGCGATTACCGAAGCTAATCATCGTTTCTTCAGTCTCTGAACGATAAATCATGTAGCCCTCGTCGTCACCCTCTTCATCCTCAACAGTGAAGACATCTTGCGAGACGTCGACCAAGCGGCGCGTCAGATAACCTGAGTCGGCCGTCTTTAGCGCGGTATCGATCAAACCTTTACGCGAACCACGAGTAGCGACGAACGATTCCAAGCTCGACAAGCCGCGGGTGTAGTACGAGCGAATTGGCAGCTCGATTTCGCGGTTGGCGGCGTCGACCTGGATACCAATCATGGCGCTAGCTAGCTTGACGTTACTAATATCACCGCGGGCGCCCGAGTTAACCATGATCGAGATACTAGTGTCGATGTGGTGCAAGTTGTCCTGGAGTAACTTAGTAACTTGATTGTCAACCTTGCGCCAAGCTGCTACCGTCAAATTGTAACGCTCGTCGTCGGTGATCAAGCCCTGGTCGTATTGGTCGGCAATTAACGCGGCGTGCTCATCGCCTTCCTGGATTATCTCCTCGGTTTGATCAAGGTGGACATAGTCGTCCTTACCAGTCGATACTGCGGCCACTGTAGCGAAGCGGAAAGCTAAGCCTTTCATGCGGTCGGCCGTCTTGGCGGTTTCTTCGGCGCCGTAGCGATCAAAGATTTGCGCCAGAACTTTCTTTAGCTCTTTCTTGGTCTGGACGTTATTGTTGTAAGGAAAATCGTCCGGCAAGATTTCGTTGAAGAAGACGCGGCCCAGCGTGGTGTTGTGAATCTCGCCCTTGGCGCGAACCCGAATTGGGCTTTGCAAGTGAAGCCGGCCCATGTCGTAAGCCAGCTCTGCGTCGCGGCTGTTAGCAAAGACAGCGCGGTGCTCGGTCTGAACGCTCGGCTTTTCGTAGGTCAAGTAGTAGTTACCGAGCACGATATCCTGGCTGATACTAAGCACTGGACTGCCATCGGCTGGCTTAAGCAAGTTGTTGACGGCACTCATCAGCTCGCGAGCTTCAGCCTGAGCGTCGTCGGACAACGGCAAGTGAACAGCCATCTGGTCGCCATCAAAGTCGGCATTGAAGCCGGCACAGACTAGCGGATGCAGCTGAATCGCCTTGCCCTCGACTAATTTCGGCTGAAAAGCTTGGATGCTCAAACGGTGTAGGCTCGGTGCGCGGTTAAGCAAGACGTACTTGCCCTTGATGACCTCGTCGAGCGCGTCCCAAACCACTGCCTCGCTCGACTCGATCAGACGAGTAGCGCTGCGGATATTATGCGCGTAATCATGCTCAATCAACCAGCTGATGACAAATGGTTTAAACAACTCGATCGCCATTTGCTTTGGCAAGCCGCACTGATTAATCTTAAGCTTTGGACCAACGACAATTACCGAACGGCCAGAGTAATCGACGCGCTTACCGAGCAGGTTCTGACGGAAGCGGCCTTGTTTACCTTTGAGCATGTCGCTAAGGCTCTTCAAGCGTCGGCGGTTGCCAGTGGCATTGACAGCCCGGCCGCCGCGCGCTGATGAATTATCGATCAAGCTATCGACAGCTTCTTGCAGCATGCGTTTTTCGTTGCGCTGAATCACTTCTGGCGCGTTCAATTCGATCAGTTTCTTGAGGCGATTATTACGATTGATGACACGGCGATAAAGATCGTTCAAGTCGCTCGTCGCGAAACGGCCGCCTGCCAGCGATACCATCGGCCGCAGGTCTGGCGGAATCACCGGTAGAACCGTCATGCACAGGCTCGACGGCTTGATGCCAGCTGCTTGCATGCCTTCTAGAACCTTAAGTCTTTTTAGTAATTTTTTCTCGCGCTGGCCCCTGGCATCCTCGGATTCTTGTTGCAAATCGGCGATTAGTTTATCGAGGTCAATCTCGTCGAGCATTGCCTTGAGCGCGGTGCCGCCCATGGCTATTTCGACTAATTCTTCGTAAGCTTCCGGCAAGTTGCGGTAATCAGTTTCACTCATCAGTGCGTGCTTTTGCAAGCTTTCCAGCTGCGATTTCTTGGTGGTAAATTGATTTTCTAGCTCTTCGAGCTCTTTGCTCTGTTCTTCGGCCAAAGCCTTGACGTCAGCGCCGTCAGCGCCAGCTTCGCGTTCGTAGCGAATTTTGATAGCGGCGCGAGCAGCTTCAGTCTCGGCTTCGAGGTCGGCTAGTAATTGGTCGCGTTTCTCTTCGTCAACCTTCAGAATTACGTACGTAGCAAAGTAAGCAATCCGTTCGAGATTACGTACTGTGATACCCAGCAGCAAGCTCATGGCGCTCGGCGTGCCGCGCATAAACCAGATGTGTGCCACTGGTGCGGCCAATTGAATGTGACCCATGCGCTCGCGGCGGACGATTGATTTGGTGACTAGTTCGCCGTTTTTATCGACGGCAGCTTCGCGCGAACGCACGCCCTTGAGCTTGGAATCATGCGGATTGATATCCTTGACCGGGCCAAAGATTCGCTCGCAGAACAAGCCGTCGCGCTCTGGCTTTTGGGTGCGATAGTTAATCGTTTCCGGCTTAGTGACTTCGCCGTGGCTCCACTTTAGGATATCTTCTGGGCTGGCAACCACCAAGCGCACTGCGTCAAAATCTGCGATACCAGATGTCGAGACTACTCGTGCCATCTTACGCCTCCTCCTCTTCATTATCGTTTATATCGTCGTAATTATCGTAATCGCTTTCCTCTTCCGAGATTTGACCGTCATCGTCAATATCGCGCACGCTCATGCCGTCGTCGATATTGCCGATGCCGTCAGATTCATCAAGATAAGTTTCTTCGTCATCGTCGTCGGAATTATCACTACCATTGTTATCGTCGCTCGCTGGCACAGTTTTGTCAGCCGGACCGCTAGTAGCGATGAGATTTTCGGCGTCGATATTATTGGTGTGTTCGTCAACCAGATCGACGCGCAGCCCCAAACCTTGCAGTTCCTTCACCAAAACATTAAAGCTTTCTGGCAGCTTCGGGCCGGTGATGACGTCGTGCTTGATAATTGATTCGTAAGCTTTAGCGCGGCCGTAAACGTCGTCGGACTTGATAGTCAGCATTTCCTGCAAAGTAGTCGCCGCACCGTAAGCTTCTAGCGCCCAAACCTCCATTTCACCGAAGCGCTGGCCGCCGTTTTGCGCCTTACCGCCGAGCGGCTGCTGGGTAACCATAGTGTACGGACCAGTCGAACGGGCGTGAATCTTGTCGCTGACCATGTGGTGCAGCTTAATCATATGCATCACACCAACTGTAGTACGCTCCTCAAAAGCTTCGCCGCTGCGGCCGTCGAAGAGTTGACTCTTGCCGTCTTTGGCGAAACCGGCTTTCTCGAGTTGTTCTTCAATCGTTTCGTTGCTGACACCGTTAAATGGCGGCGTAGCGACTTTGTAGCCGAGAGCGCGGGCAGCCATGCCCAAGTGTGTCTCGAACAGCTGGCCCAAGTTCATACGGCTTGGCACGCCTAGCGGGTTAAGCACTACATCTACCGGCGTACCGTCGGCCAAATATGGCATATCCTCGACCGGCAAAATACGCGCTACCACGCCCTTGTTGCCGTGACGGCCAGCCATCTTGTCGCCGACGCTGATTTTGCGTAGTTGCGCGACGTAAATCTGGATCTGCATTAGCACACCAGCCTTTAATTCGTGGCCGTTTTCGCGGCTGAAAATCTTGACGCCGACAACTTTGCCGCCGCCAGCATTATTCATACGCTGCGAGGTATCGCGTACGTCCTTAGCTTTTTCACCGAAGATAGCGCGCAGCAAGCGCTCCTCAGAACTCAGCTCCTGCTCGCCCTTTGGCGTAATCTTACCAACCAAGACATCACCGGCGCGTACTTCAGAACCAACCTGTACGATGCCGTCTTCGTCGAGGTGACGCAAACTGTCTTCTGATACATTCGGGATATCGCGAGTGACAATCTCTGGACCGAGCTTGGTTTCGCGAACTTCAACTGAGTAATCCTTGATATTAACCGAGGTTAGTGTATCGTCTTCGACCAAGCGGCGGCTGATGACGATAGCGTCCTCCATATTGTAGCCGCCCCACGGCATGAAAGCTACCAGCAAATCCTTACCGAGCGCCAATTCGCCGTCAGCGATTGACATACCTTCGATCAAGATATCGCCCTTAGCGACCTGCTCGCCGCGCTGGACTCGAACTTTCTGGTTGATACAGCGATCGTCATTGCTCTTGGTGAAATGAATCAAGTCGTATTTTTTGACGCCGTCAGCGTACTTGACTTCAATGCTATCGCCATCAGCACGGATAACTTCGCCATCAGCTTCAGCGACAACCAGTTGGCTGGAATCACGAGCAATATTAGCTTCGATGCCAGTACCGACAGTCGGCGACTGCGGCTGCAATAGCGGCACTGCCTGGCGTTGCATGTTTGAGCCAGTCAAAGCGCGGTCGACGCGGTTTTTCTCAATGAATGGCACCAGGCTAGCAGTCGAGCCGAGGATTTGCTTGTGCGAAGCGTCAATCAACGTCACTTCCGAAGCATCGACGCGGGCCGGCTGCAAGAACTTGCGGGCCGAAACACGCGGACTTTTCAGATTGTTATTCTCATCGAGCTTGACGCCAGCATCGGCAATCACTTCGTTAACTTCTTGGGAAGCGTCGAGATAGACAACTTCGTCGGTGACGTGGCCGCCAACAACCTTGAGATATGGCGTCTCGATGAAGCCGTATTCGTTAATCCGCGCATAAGTCGCCAGATTCAACACCAAACCAATATTAGCGCCCTCTGGCGTCTCGACCGAGCAGATTCGTCCGTAATGCGTCGGGTGGGCATCGCGCACTTCGAAGCCAGCACGCTCGCGACTCAAGCCGCCTGGCCCCATTGAGCTCAATCGACGCTTGTGGCTAAGCTCCGAAATCGGGTTAACCTCATCGAGCAGCTGGCTGAGCTGACTAGAAGCAAAGAATTCGCGCACCGCTGCCACGACCGGGCGGGCGTTAATCAACTGGCTTGGCGTGACATTCTCGAGATCAGACATTGACATGCGATCCATAGCGTTGCGCTGCATGCGCAGCATACCGACGCGGAACTGGCGCGCTACTAGTTCGCCTACCAGCTTGATCCGCCGATTGTCGAGCGCGTCAATATCATCGCCTGGCTCTTGAGTGTTATTCATGCGGATCAATTCGCGGATGATAGCCACCAAGTCGCTCTTTTGCAAAGTACGATTCTCGGCGATATTTGGCACATCTAGCCCCAAACGCTTGTTCATCTTGTAACGGCCGACACGACTGTAGTCAAAACGTTTGAAATCAAAGAACATTCGTTCAATCATCTGGCGTGCGTTATCAGTTGTCGCCAGGTCGCCTGGACGCAAGCGGCGGTAGACTTCGATCAAGGCTTCGTTGACGCCGTGAGCTGGATCTTTCTCGAGTGTAGCCTCGATATATTTGACATCGCCAGTATCAATATCTTCGAATAATTCTTTAATTTCGGACACCTTGCTGTAGCCTAGTGCTCGCAGGAACGTCGTCACGGCAATTTTGCGGCGGCGATCAATCTTGACGTAGATAGCGCCGCTAGCGCTGGTTTCGAACTCCAGCCAAGCGCCGCGGCCCGGAATCAACTTAGCGCTGTATAGACTGCGCCCAGCACCCTTTTCGGCCGTGTAGAAGACGCCCGCCGAACGAATCAGCTGGCTAACGACTACGCGTTCGGTGCCGTTGATAATAAACGTCGCCCGATCGGTCATCCATGGGTAATCGCCTAGATATATTTCTTGTTCTTTGACCTCGCCGGTTACCTTGTTGGTCAGTTCGACAGTTACCGACAGCGGCGCTTCAAACGTCAAATTATTCTCTTTGGCGAACTTCTCGTCGTTTTTTGGATCCTCAAATTTGTAATCCTTGAATCGCAGTTCAAGTTTTTGACCGGTGTAATCCTCGATTGGGTTGAGTTCTGCGAAGATCTCGCTTAGGCCCGTCTCGACGAAATCTCTCCATGATTCCTTTTGATGAGCCAAGAGGTTTGGCACCTCGACCGCTGTGTCATCATTGGTGAAGAAGACACGTTTGACCGGGGTGTGCTGCGCCGTTGTTGCTTGTGGCATAGTACTCCTGCTTGATGGTTAAGTTTGATAAAACCGCACTAGGGTGATTCCCGCTCGCGATTGGCGCCGAAGCTTTACTAAATGTAGATACCGCATACCAAAAACGCCGCGCCACGGGCGCAGTACACAACCAACCCACATTACACAATCTTCATTAACTCCAATTATAATCGCGCGAAGCTGCTAAGTCAAGAGTTTGGCGATAAAAACAAGGAAAATCCCCGCCAGTTTTACCCGGCGGGGCGGCTAGGGCTGACTCCCCCTAGCTGGAGTCGCCTCGTTAAGAGGCGCTGTCGCGCTGTGAGTCACGCCATACTATGGCGGCTTTGGCCATCGCGCGGGCGAAAGCCGCCATAACGTAACTGATTGTGACAAGCAGAGCAGCGCCGATGGCTGCCCAAACAGAGTCTACTGCTAGCAGCCTAACAGCTGCAAAACAAGCAGCTATGGTGTAAAAACACCATGTGACTGCTCCAAGCCTATAGTACCGCGTTTTGTACGCGGTATACATACGAGCCGAGTAGGGACTGAAAATCCCTTGGCCCTCAGCAAGTATGTATGCTCTATGGGCAAACGCAGCGGCAACAGTGCCGCAACTGAAAGAGGCCAAAATCATGACCCAAATAACCCTAATCATTCTCTCTTCACCTACTTAGGCAGAAACGATTAGAATATCTAAAATTATACCACAGTATCTCGTAAAACCCGACCTATACCTCGAAATCGCAAATCAGTTAAAAAACATCACCGTTATCGCGCAGCCGTTAAACCGGACGACTACCACCTCGGCGAACTATTTTCCAGATTTCGCTGGTTTGCTTTTGCTGTTTTTGCGGCCGATTACTTCGTCGACTACGCCGTATTGCAGCGCTTCGTCGGCGCTCATCCAGTAGTCGCGCTCCATGTCAGCTTTGACTTTGTCAAGTTTCTGGCCAGTGTTGCCAGCTATAATTTTCGCTAACCGCTCTTTTAACTCTATCGCCTCGCGCAGGCTGATTTCTTGGTCGGTCACCTTGCCGTGGGTACCGCTCGACGGCTGGTGAATCATCACCCGGGCATTCGGCAGCAAATAGCGCTTGCCCTTGGCGCCGCTGCTGAGCAAGAAAGCGCCCATGCTGGCCTGCAGCCCAATGCCAATCGTCTGGACGTCAGGCTTGATATATTGCATAGTATCATAAATCGCCAAGCCATCGTACACCACGCCGCCCGGGCTGTTAATGTAGAGCTGGATGTCCTTTTCGGGATCTTCGTTAGCCAAGTGCAGCAGTTGTGCCACGATGACGTTGGCTGTAGCTTCGTTGACTTCCTCGCCCAAGAAAATGATGCGATCCTCTAGCAGACGCGAATAAATGTCGTAACCGCGCTCGCCGTCGCGCGTACGGACGATCACGTTGGGCACTAAGTAATTCGATGGTTTCATGGTCTAATTGTAGCGTACTAATTAGCACTCGTCAAGGCAGAGTGCTAATAATTTGCTATTTAACGCGAAATGTAGTATAATAAGAAGATGGATGGCGCAATCCCGCGCTGTCTAGCTCCGTTTTTTTATCGAAAGAAGGAGGTGGTGTGCTGTGAGCACACCTATCCCGCCGCTCGATCCCCGTAACCAGACGCCGCCGTTGTGGCGGCGCCTCATCACCACCCTCCTGCTGGCCATCTGGCCGGTAGGAGCGTTTCTCCTTCTCCTCGGCTCCGCAGCCGGGGAGGAGAGTCCCAGTCCCCTCGGCCGGGGCTTTACCGCCCTGGTCGAGGCTCCCTGGTGGGCGACAGCTGGGGCCGCCATGGCCTTGGTCACCGCCACTCTGCTGTGTGCTCCCGCCGCCATCAGGCTGGTGGGAGATCTCATCGTCGGGGCGAGCGCATTCGCCCTGTTGCTGTCGTGGGGTCTCGACCCCGCGACAACCGACATCAAAGGCACCCCGCTCTGGGGCTGCCTTCTATTTTGTGTCGGCGTCTCTCTGATTGACGCCGGTCACACCACACAGGAACGGCGGGCGAGCCGCCCGCCGCGGAGTGAGAACGGGGCATAGCCCCGTCCCCGCAGACTAACAGTCTCGCCGGGGGCGGGGCTGTTAGTCTTTTTTGGCAGTATTTTATACCATATTCAAAATACCTCGCTATGCTAGCGAGATATTTTTTAGTAGGCGTGTTATTACTGCTATTTGCTTGCCGCTTCTGATTTCTTTGCTTTGGCGCTAGGCTTCTTGCCAGCTGGTTTCTTGGCGGCTGGTTTGCCGTCTTTGTTATCTTTGCCGGCCTTAACAGTCTTGCCCGCCTTGCTTTTGTCGGCTTTCGCAGTTTTAGCTTTCTTGGCCTCTGGAGTATTTAGCTCAACCAATTTATCAACGGTCTTTTCGGTGATCAAACGGTTGGCGATTTCGCGCTGAGCTTCTGGCTGGTCAAAGCGCTTGGCCATTTCGGCGTTATTAGCGTATTGCTGCTTGTAGGCATCAATGTGCGCTGCCAGCTCGTCGGCGGTCGCTTCGATTGCCAACTCTTTGCTTAGCTCGGCTAGTACCAGTCCGGCTTTGATACGCGCTTCGGCTGTATCGTTAGCTTCTGCCTCGACCCAAGCGTCGTGGTTAGAAAACCCGCGCGATTCGTAGTATTGATCCAGCGTCATGCCGCGGTACCGCAAGTTTTGCACCAAATCCTGCTCGAGCGAGCGGATCTGGTCTTGGCGCAGTACGTCCGGCACAGCCACATCGCTAGCTGCCACTAATTGCTTAACCAAATCGTCTTTCAATTCGTCTAACGCTTGGCGCTCTTGCTGTGCAGTGATTTCGGCTTCGATATCCTGGCGCAAATCGTCCATCGAGGTATAAGGACCAGCTTTGGCCGCAAACTCATCATTCAGCTCGGGCAATTCTATCTTGTTGACTTTCTTGATAGTCGTTTCAAACACTACGTCGGCGCCCGCCAGGTCTTTGGCGTGATAATCTTTCGGGAATTGCAGGGCGACGTCCTTTTTATCACCTACCTTGAGGCCAACTAGCGCTTCTTCAAAACCTGGGATAAAGGCGCCGCTACCGAGAGTCAGCGGATAATCTTTGCCAGTGCCGCCCTGGAAAGCTTCGCCATCACGTTTGCCAACGAAATCAATAATCACCTCGTCGCCGTCTCGCGCTGCTTCGGCGGTTTCGGTCTTTTCAGCTAAACCTTTACGAATACGCTCAATTACTTCTTTGACATCTTTTTTGTCAACCTTGATCGCCTTTTTGGTTGCTTTGAGTTTTTTGTAATCGCCAAGCTTAACTTCAGGCATGATATCAGCCTCGGCTGTAAATTCCAGCGTCTCGCCAGGTACGAACTTCTTCAGCTCGACTTCCGGGCGATCAAGTACTTGCAGTTTGTTGCTCAGAAACACCTCGGCAACAGCGCGATTAATTGCCGCCTCTAACGTCTCTTGGCTAAGCGTGTGCGGGTCGGCGTGCTTTTTGACTACCGCAATCGGCACGTGGCCCTGGCGAAAGCCGTTAACTTTGATTTTTTTAGCCATTCGCTTGAGCGCAACTTGTTCTGCTGCCTCAAGCTCTGACTGGCCTGCCGCTACCGTTACCAGGACGCGGGTGGCCGATAATTTCTTCACAGTCGTCTTCATAACGACGTATTATAACAGATTATGCTCAGACTGGCTATTTTGGCTAATCTACAAGATATCTGACAAGTCGAAAACATCGTCGTCTTCGTCGTACTGCTGATGATGACGGCGATCGCTGACAGCGGTGACTACCCGCTCGAAGCTGACTTGCTGTTCGCTGTTTTCGCGAATATTTTGCAGATTATACAAACCCTTGGCGACAGACTGCTCGTCGACGGTCATCACGTAGCGGACGCGCTTTTTGATAGCTTCCTTGACCTGGCGGTCAATCGGCCGGCCAGTATAATCAACTTCGACTGAAACCCGCTCGCTGCGCAGCTTTTCGGCGATTCGTTCAGCGTCGTCAAGTACATTGCCTACGGTTACAATATAGGCTTGAGTAGCGCTCTCGAGGTGGCGCATACCGGTATGGCGCGCTAGCAGCTCAATAATGTTCGACATATCTGATTGGCCACCGACCGAACTTTGCAAGTCGTTATTGACGTAGCGTCCGCCCTTATATAGTAAGGCACTATGTGTAGCATCAGCTTCGGTGAAATCGAAAATAATGCCGCCAGTGTATTCTGGATGTGCCAACGTGATATCAAGGATAACGTTATCAATTCCCAGCCGCTCTAACCGTTCATACAATGCTACTAAATTCACATAACATTCACTATGGCGGATAACTTCTGGTAGGTCTTCGGCCGACCTGGCGGTCAAAAGCTTAGATAATTTTTGCAGAACTTCGCTAGAGTGCGACAACCCGACGATATCAATCGCGCGGTCGCGAAACTTATCTGGCGCCAGCGTTCGCTTCTGCGCTAGTAGGCGCGCCATCAGGCTAGTTTGTACGGCGTCAAGGTCAAGGTATTCGCTCAGTAGCAAATCGAGCATCTCTGAGTCATTGATGCGCAAATTATAAGCCGAACGCTTGATGCCCATAGCGTCGAGACCGCGCTTGGCGATAGCGATTGCTTCGACATCAGCCCGCGGCGACTCGCAGCCGGCATGTTCGTAGCGCAGCAGATAAGATGCGCTCGGGTAGGCCGACACGCCGAAAGCGCCCGCTACGATGTCGTAACGGCGACGATTCTGTAATTTTGACTCAGTGTCAATATCATATTCTTCATAGCCGTACAGTGTTGCCGTGTTACGCCACGATTGCTCGACGAGTTGGCAAGCGCGCACTGTATTCGGATAGTGCACGTCTGTATCGGCGGTTACATTGGATGCTGGTGCCATCATATACTCTATTATAGCATAAATGGAATTATTTTGCAAGAGTGCTATCTACAAACTCTTTACAGGCGCACCTAAATCAGCTAGAATGAGTTTGCGCGCTAGATATGATTATGCGCGGCGGACTGCGTGGGCAACTCACGTATGTGTGGATGCGCTGTGCGTCAGTCTTCTAGAGATTAGTAGATAATCGCAATGTAGTGCTTCACGAGTTATACGCAGATGTGGCGACTGCGTGGGCAACGCAAGTATACGTAGACGCGCTGCGCGTTGCTAAGAATCGGTAGATGTCGCGATATAGTACTTTACAATAACACGCAGATGTGGCGGAATTGGTAGACGCGCTAGCTTCAGGTGCTAGTGCCCTTCGGGGCGTGGAGGTTCAAGTCCTCTCATCTGTACCATAACTTGTATTTAGTGGAACAATGTTAATACTGCCCGCCCAGGTAAAGCGGGCTTTTTGTTGAGCAAATAGTTGCCTCGCAGCTAATGTTTGTGGTTAAATAGAAGTATGACGAACGAAGAGCTAGCGATTAAAATTGAGAACTTAAGCGATATCGTTGCTAATCTAGCAAAAACGATGGACGAACGGTTTAAACAAATTGACGAGCGTTTTGAACAGATCGATGAGCAGCTCGCTGATATCCGTAAAGACCACAAGACTCTGGTTGATATCGTGAAAGACATGGATCTGGCGGCAGATGAACGATTCCAGGAATTAAAGGCTGGGCAAGCCGAGCTAGCGGCTAACCAAGAGAGTCTGCGGGCCGACCTTGCTGTCGTTCGCCGCGAGCTGTACCATGAGTCTGGCAGCCGCGAGATGGTAGACGACACGCTTTATAACTCGCTTGATAAGCGCTTGCGCCGAGTAGAGGCAAAGTTTCCTGATTTAGCGTCGAGCCAAGCAGCCTAGCTATTCTGCTCAAAATACGATTGCTTTCTCTTCTTCTACGTTGGTTTTAAATAAGTGTAAGTGGTAGTATGCATATATTTGGTCTGTTAATTGATTAAGAGGCCACTTTTTGCTAGCGGCGTTAACAATTCTAACAATCCATTTGTAGAAAATATATATTTGGCAGTATCTGCCTATATCTGCGGCAAAACATCGCCGTTGACACTAGCGGTAAGCGATCGCAGATTGTCGCCGACTTTGACGCCTGGATTCATAATACCGAGCGGATCAAAAACTTTTTTAATAGCCGCGTACATCTCGCGAGTGCGAACGTCAAGGTGCTTATACGCGAAATGCGCTGCGATCCGTCCCTCGGCTGTTTGGCCAATGAGCGCGCCGTCATACTTAACAGCCAAATTAGACAATTCATCAAAAATCTTGAATAATTTTTGCTTATCTCCAACTTGACGCAGCGACAACACCGGATGAACCGTGTAAGTTTCGGTTAGTACGTGTCCAGAAATAGGCATATTACAATGCAGACGACCAGCCAAAACTGTTAATGCTTTAGTAAATTCATCGAAACGAGCAGCTGGAATATAAATATCGCTATACAAATGCGGTGCAAAAGCTGGGTTTTTGTCAGGCAATTCGGCATAGCAAGCAATATCAAGTGCTGACAACAGCGCGTCATCAGTCGCGTCATCGCTAGAAACAAATTTGACTCCCTCGGTGTTGCTGAATGTCTTCTGGATTTTTTTGAGATTACGAGCGCGAGTGCGGGCATTAAAATCGTCAAATCCGGCGATAATGACTGCTTGCGGGTCAGCTCCGTCTAGGTTAAACCAGTCAAAGCGCCGGCCAGCAGCGGCGGCAGCGCTAAATAGCTGGGCGTCAAAATACTCGGCAAAAGCTGCGCCGCTATCGCGCAATATGCGCATAGCATCATTGGCTACGCTAGCCGAAGCAAATATCAGCGCGAAGACCTCGTTGCTCTGGCTACGAAATTCGGTGCGCAAAATCATCTCGCTGATAATACCTAGCGTACCCTGCGCACCGATGAATAGCGGTGTCAAGTCGAACTGATTTCCTCTCTTGACAGAGGCTATAGAGCTATAGCCAGACTTATCATATTCTGGGAGAGCAGTAATCACGTCGTGGTATTCATCAATGATTGCGTCAATGCCGCGGTAAATATCGCCTTCTAGACTCTGCAGACCTTTCTTGCGGCTGAGCTCGCGCCGGCCGAGCGGGCCTGTTTGCAAAATATCGCCATTTGCCAAAACGATCTCGAGCTGGCTGATAAAGGCGCTTAAATCGCCGTATTTACCGCTAGCCAATCCAGCCAGATTGTCGGCGATAGCTCCGCCAACTGTTCGACGCGCGTCTAGTCCGTCGAGCGGCGGGATGTTAACGCCCTGCAAGCTTAATGCCTGATGTAGAGATCCAACTGTTGCGCCGGGCTGCAAACGAACTAATCGTTGCTTGGCATCATACTCAAAAATATTATTCATATGCCGCGACATATCGACTATCGCCCCGCGGCCAATTGCACCACCTGTAGTTCCGCGGCCTGAACCGCGGGCAGTTATTGCCTGAACATGCCCGCGTTCAGCCAACTGCCATGATAAACGCGCCGTTTTGCGGATGTCGTCGGTGTTGCGCGGCGCGACGATCATCTCTGGCGCTAAGCTCAATACTCCAGCATCGTTAATATAAGCCTGCCGCACATCGGGCCGGAAGTCAATCTCTCCTAGCAAATGTCCGCGTAGGTAATTAGCAATTTTGCTCATACACCCTCATCTTCATATAAATCTATTTTAGCATAAGCTGCAGTAATTTTTCGCGAATTTGTTAGAAGTTTGCTATAATTATTTGTGCAAGCAAAATGCATGCAATTTGCGTGGTAGTAGTGCATTGCTAGAGCTTGCAAAAGTTCGCGGATGTGGTGGAATTGGTAGACGCGCTAGCCTTAGGAGCTAACAAGCTCGCTTGCCTGTTCTTGTATTTTATAGGGTTAATATAGCCTTTTCTTACTAAAAGAGGAGTCTATTCTTGCAACAGACTCCTCTTTTAGACTCCTTTATTGTTCATAAGGATGTTTTTGCTTGGTCGTTGTCGTTATGTTTATTGTAAATTTTATCGGTTACAGCGAG
>CALISG010000020.1 GCA_938042065.1 uncultured Candidatus Saccharibacteria bacterium | reverse complement strand
GTTCGCTCCATAGATGCGTATCTATGCTGATGAGTCGGAAACGACGAAAGCGAACTTTTTGTCCAAATACTAACAGTTGAGTTCATTCCTGACTCCGTCGTCCAGAAGACTGACAAACCTTGCTTTTTAATAGGTTTTTTGCTATAATGGGACATAGAGTTTCTCTCGGGTGAAGCGGGGTTATCGGTGTGATAAAGCCGCAGCTCTCGAGATGCAGGCGGATGTTTGCTGCATTGCCGCTTGCGCCATGAGCCTTTAGCAAGCTCGTTTATTATCATCGTAATTAGGAGAAGTTGAATGCCAACTATCAATCAGCTGGTACGCAAACCTCGCCAGACGGCTAGCAAAAAGTCGAAGTCGCCGGCGCTAGGCCGTATCCACAATGCTCTCAAGGTGCGCTATTACAACCAGAACGCGCCGCTCAAACGCGGCGTTTGCGTCAAAGTTACCACCAAAACGCCAAAGAAGCCGAACTCGGCGCTGCGCAAAGTCGCCCGCGTTCGCCTGACTAACGGCCACGAGGTTTGGGCTTATATCGGCGGCGAAGGCCACAACTTGCAAGAACACGCCGTCGTGCTAGTTCGCGGCGGCCGCGTACCAGACTTGCCAGGTGTGCGCTATCATGTCGTTCGCGGTGCGCTTGACTTGCAAGGCGTATCCAAACGCAAACAAGGCCGTAGTAAATACGGCACCAAGAAGGAGGACAAGTAATCATGCCTCGCAAAGTTACCAAAAAGCTCCAGCGCCAATTGCAGCCAGATCGCAAATACCAGTCGGTTTTGGTACAGCGCCTCATCAACAAGTCAATGCTCAACGGCAAGAAACTAGTGGCCGAGCGGGCTGTATATGATGCTCTAGCGCAAGCTGCCAAAACCCTCAAGAGCGAAGAGCCGCTAGAGGTTTTCGAAAAGGCAATTAACAATATTAGCCCGGCTTTCGAGGTTAAGTCTCGCCGCGTTGGCGGTGCTAACTACCAAATTCCGTTTCCAATTCAAGGCCATCGTCAGCAGCACTTTGCCTTTACCTGGTTAGTGCAAGCTGCTCGCAGTAAAAGCGGTATGCCGTACAGCAAGCGCTTAGCGACAGAAATCGTCGACGCCTGCAACGAAACTGGTATTGCCTTCAAGAAGAAAGAAGACACTCACAAAATGGCCGAAGCCAACCGTGCTTTCGCTCATTTTGCTCGCAGCTAATCGTTTCTTTTCATGCAAACATAGAACCGCTCCTACACTATACATAGGAGCGGTTTTGTGAAAGTTAAACTTAGCTATCATTTTTGTAAATTATCTGATATAATTGTCGTTAAGAGTAGTTTTTTGGTGCCAAAAAATAACCAAGAATCTCGACAAATCAACTTAATAGAGGAAAAACAATGGCAGCAACCGTTCCATTACAAAACTTTAGAAATATCGGCATTATTGCCCATATCGACGCTGGTAAAACGACTACCACTGAGGGTATTTTGTACCGTACTGGCTTGACGCATAAAATCGGTACCGTCAAGGGTGATGATGGCGGCGCCACCACCGACTGGATGGCGCAGGAAAAGGAGCGGGGCATCACTATTACCTCGGCGGCGGTGACTTGCTTCTGGAAGGGCCACAAGATTAATATTATCGATACGCCAGGGCACATCGACTTTACGGCAGAGGTGGAGCGTTCGCTACGCGTGCTCGACGGCGCTGTTACTGTCTTCGACGGCAAAATGGGTGTCGAGGCGCAAAGCGAAACTGTCTGGCGCCAGGCCAACAAATACAACGTACCGCGCATCTGCTTCATCAACAAAATCAACCAGACTGGCGGCGACTTCTACAAATCTGTCGAGTCAATCCACAACCGCCTCAGCAAGCAAGCGTTTCCGATCCACTTGCCGATTGGCTTTGAGAAGGATATTTGCGGCGTAGTCGATCTGATCGATATGAAGGCTTATACTTACGATGATTACACCGACCACGAGCTGAAAGTTGGCGAGATTCCGGCTGACATGCTCGAAAAAGCCAAGCATGCGCGCAGCTTGTTGGTCGAGAACGCTGTTGAAGCCGACGACGGCTTGATGATGAAATTCTTCGACGAGGGCGAGGAAGCGATTACCATCGACGAACTCAAGAGCGCGCTGCGCAAACGCGTGCTGGCTGGCGACTTCTATTTGGTAACTGGCGGCGACGGCCGCGGCGTGATTGTCGAAAAACTGCTTGATTTGATGGCAGATTACTTGCCAAGTCCGCTCGACGTCGACGAAATTTGGGGCAAAAATCCAAAAACTGGCGACGAAGTCGGCCGCAAACCAAGCGACAAAGAACCGATGGCTGCGCTAGCCTTCAAGATTGCCGCTGACCCGTTTGTCGGCAAGTTAATCTTCATCCGCGTCTACTCTGGCGTACTGAAAGCTGGCAGCTACGTCCTTAATACCACCACTGGCGAAAAAGAGCGCATCGGCCGCATCGTCCGGATGCACGCCGACAAGCGCGAAGAAATCGATAGTGTTGGCGCCGGCGATATCGCTGCAGTGGTCGGGCTGAAAAATACTTTCACCGGTAATACTTTAGCTGAATTGAGTCATCCAATCGCTCTGGAGTCTATTGAGTTCCCAGAGCCGCCGGTATCAATTGCTGTCGAGCCAAAGACCAAAGCCGACCAAGAGAAGATGGGCATTGCTTTGCAGCGCCTCGCTGAGGAAGACCCAACCTTCCGCATTCACACCGATGAAGAGACCGGGCAGACGATTATGTCGGGCATGGGCGAGTTGCATCTCGAGATTCTAATTGACCGCATGAAGCGCGAATTCAATGTTGAAGCTAATGTCGGCGAACCGCAGGTTGCCTTCCGCGAAACCATCAAAGGTACCGCCGAAGTCCAAGGCAAGCACGCCAAACAGTCTGGCGGCCGCGGCCAATACGGCGATGTTTGGGTACGCTTTGAGCCGAACGAGCCAGGCAAAGGCTTTGAATTCATCGACGAAATCAAGGGCGGCGTGGTACCGCAGGAATACCGCCCAGCTGTACAAAAAGGCATCCGCGAGACTCTAGACGGCGGCGTTATTGCTGGCTACCCAGTAGTCGATGTCAAGGCAACCCTCTACGATGGCTCGTACCACGACGTTGACTCTAGCGAGCTGGCGTTTAGCTTGGCGGCGCATATCGCGACCCGCGCTGGTATCAAACAAGCCAATCCAGTCTTGCTCGAGCCGGTCATGAAAGTAGAAGTCACTACTCCCGAGGAGTTCATGGGCGACATCATCGGCGACCTCAACAGCCGCCGCGGCCGTATCGAAAGCATGGATGATCTAATGGGCGGCGCTAAACTAATCAAAGCAATCGTGCCGCTAGCCAACATGTTCGGCTACACATCAGACATCCGCTCGATGAGCCAAGGTCGTGCCGCATCAACGATGGAGCTAGCTCACTACGAGGAAGTTCCACCAAACGTCGCTGCCGAGATTATCGAAAAACGCAACAAGTAGTTTGATAATTAACTCTAGCGAGAACTTCGCTAAATATGTAAACGCGCCTCTCACCAAGGTGCGTTTGCTGCTATAATAGATACATGAGCTACCAGCTAGCTGTTCAATTTTACAGGCGTAATCGCTTGCAGGTACTCTGCGCGCTATACGTAGTGATTTTAGCTTTTGGCGTGATTACCTCAATTGTGTTGTCTGATGATTCGCGCTGGACAGGCTGGAGTCTTAGCCGGTTGGGCGAGGCTAGCACCAACCGCCAGTCGGCTTTGGCTTTTAATATCGGTGTTTTTACTTCAGGATTAGTACTTACAGCTATTGGGATTTATATGACCAAAAGCTACGCCAAACTTCAGCAGTCACGCACCGCCAGGCTATCAGCTTGGCTAATGATCACCTTGTCAATATGCATGATTGGCGTAGCGCTTTGCCCGAATGATACTATGCATGCGGCGCATTTTGTTTTTTCGCGCGGCATAGTCATCGCGATGGTATCAATGATGCTGACCTTACCGTCGAGCCTTAATTATTTGACACAGCGCGAGCGGCTGTTGTCATTCGGCTTTCCGATTTTTGCAGCAATTCTGGCAGCTCAGGGCTACATCTTGCGAAGCTTTTGGTTTGTCATTATCGAAGCTATATTGGGACTGCTGGCTGCTATTTGGTTGTTTATCGTTTGCCGGCATATTGATAAGCGTTTACGCCAGTAGCCACTTTACACCCGCAGAGCTTTCAACTATAATAAGAAATAACGCGCGACGCGTTTTGTCGAGGTGGCAACACTTTCGATAATTGCTCGCGTCGTGAATAACATAATACTAACGTTAGGAGAACTACTTCTATGGCAGACTTTGACCGTTCAAAGCCTCACATCAACGTCGGTACCATGGGTCACGTCGACCACGGTAAGACGACTTTGACCGCCGCCATTACCCACGTTTTGGCTAAGCGGCTCCCAAGCGACGTGAATAAAGCGCGCGACTACGCAGACATCGATAACGCACCAGAGGAAAAGGCACGTGGTATCACTATTGCTACCTCTCACCAGGAATACGAGTCAGAGAATCGCCACTACGCGCACGTCGATATGCCAGGCCACGCCGACTACGTCAAGAACATGATCACCGGCGCTGCTCAAATCGATGGTGCTATTCTCGTGGTGGCTGCCAACGACGGCCCGTTACCGCAAACTCGCGAGCACGTATTGTTGGCTCACCAGGTTGGCGTGCCGAAGATCATCGTCTTCCTCAACAAGATGGACTTGGCCGACCCAGAGCTGGTCGAATTGGTCGAGATGGACGTTCGCGAACTGCTCACCAAGAACGGCTACGACGGCGACAATACGCCAATCATCAAGGGCTCAGCCACCAAAGCTCTCGAAGGCGACAAAGAATCTGAAGACGCTATCATGGAATTGGTCAAGGCGATGGACGACTACTTCGAGCTGCCAAAGCGTGACCTCGACAAGCCATTCTTGATGCCAATCGAAGATGTCTTCTCGATCAAAGGCCGTGGCACCGTGGCTACTGGCCGTATTGAGCAAGGCGTCATCAAACTGAACGACCCAGTCGAAATCGTTGGCCTAAAACCAACTCAGAGCTCGGTCGTAACTGGTATCGAAGCCTTCAAGAAAACCCTCGACCAGGGCCAAGCTGGCGACAACGCTGGTTTACTGCTACGTGGTATCGAGCGCGAACAGATCGAGCGCGGCCAGGTTATCGTTGCTCCAGGCACGCTGACGCCGCACACCGAGTTCGAGGCTGAGGTTTACATCCTCAAGAAAGAAGAGGGTGGACGCCACACGCCATTCAGCAAGGGCTACAAGCCGCAGTTCTACTTCCGCACCACTGACGTGACCGGTGAAGTTGAACTGCCAGCCGACAAAGAAATGGTTATGCCAGGCGACCAAGTGACCTTCAAGGTTAAATTGCTCGCCCCAATCGCTATGGACAAAGGTCAAGACTTCGCTATCCGCGAAGGCGGCCGTACTGTCGGCGCTGGCGTGGTGACCAACATCATCAAGTAATTTACAACTCTGTAAGTTACTGCCGAAAGCACCTCCGGACTATCGGGGGTGCTTTTATTGTCTGCAACTAGCAACCACTGACAAGATTAAACCTTAACACGTCTTATCGCCCGCGCAGTTCTTGCAATTCACGCTAATTATTGCTATAGTAATGTTCGTATTAATTAATCGCCTCGAGAACTCTGCCAGACGCTAACGAAACCGATTCGAGCAGAGGTTACGAGGTAAAAGGAGTAACAAAATGGCCGAAGATAAAGGTCTCACCATCCGCATCCGCCTCAAGGCGTATGACCACACAGTTATTGATGAATCTGCTAAGCGAATCGTCGACACCGCTGTTCGTACTGGCGCGACAGTCGCCGGACCAGTGCCGCTGCCAACTCGCCGCAGCACTTATACGGTAACGAAAAGCCCGCACGTCTACAAAATGGGCGGCGAAACATTCGAAATGCGCGTGCACAAGCGCTTGATTGACATTTCTAACGCTACGCCGAAAACCATCGAGAACTTGCAAAATCTATCATTGCCAGCTGGCGTTGACGCCGAAATTAAAATGTAAATAGCATCTTGCTCTTTGCGCAAGAAAAGACTCTACGGGCACTGAGAGAGTCTTTTCTTTTTCTATGAGAGCAACAATAGTCCAGAATAGCAGCTATAGAGCCACGAAACAGGGAAGTACGACGCTTATGATATACTTTAATTATGGCTTCACAGCGGCACAAACAACGCACATATGCCCGCAACCGTGTATTTAGCCGGCGCGGCAACGAAAAGTTCGAGCCCGACGGCGTCTATTTGCTAAAACTAGTCACGGTAACGATTGCTGGCACATTATGGCTAAAATTCAAAGTGCCGCTAAGTATCGGCAGCTTAACGCTATCAGCCTTTCCGCTGGGGCTAATTGGCGGAGCACTGGCCGTTTACCTCTGGGAAAAGCGCCCAGGCAACCGGCATATATGGTACGCGATTTTGCTGATCGTAGCTATTGTGTCATATTTCTTGCCAGCGGGAATCTTACTTTGATAGCCGATAAAAGTTTGTACTTAAATAACTTTAAATTTTTAGCGCTTCGTCTGTACATGAATACGGCATGGTATAATGGAATTCAGGAGGGCGCATGGCACTAACTAATGACGACAAGCAATGGATTAAAGAAGCAATTGTTGAAGGCGTTAACGGAGCGTTGGAGACAATTGTACTACCGCGATTTGACGCAGTTGAAGCAGATATATCGGAACTGAAAAGAGACGTCTCCGGGCTGAAAGAAGATGTATCTGTATTGAAAGAAGATGTCTCCGGACTGAAAGAAGACGTCTCCGGACTGAAAGAAGACGTCTCCGGACTGAAAGAAGATGTATCTGGGCTGAAAGAAGATGTCTCTGGGCTGAAAGAAGATGTCTCTGGGCTGAAAGAAGATGTATCTAGTTTGAAAAGCGACATGCGCGAGGTCAAAAGCCGGCTCGACAGTGTTGAGAGTGATATTCGCGAAGTCAAGGATCGACTTAACGGTGTTGAAAGCGAGATGCGCGAGGTCAAAAATCGACTCGGGCGAGTTGAAGGCGAGCTGCAGGCACTTACTAACGATATTGAAGAAATATACGATGTTATTTATAACAAGCCGAATAAAACTTTGATGAGCGCTAGCTTCGCCAAGATGTCGTCAAAAGAAAAGCTGCTAGTCATTAACGAAGAATTGTTAAAGATAGCGAAGGATACGGGCGTTGTTTTGCCGCGCTAAAAAGCGATTGTATAGAACGCTAAATATTACTTATAATCTAATACATCAATCTACAAAGACAGTATTAAAACCTTAATTTAAAATGATTCGATTTTACTTACAAAAACTAGTTCGCGATAAAGTCGTGAAAAAGTGTCTGGATGACAAAGAAGTTTTACACACAGAGTACCACACATTAGACAAACAAGAGTTTCGCCGCGAGTTGCTCCGCAAGGTTCACGAGGAGGCAGACGAAATTCCACTGGGCGATAATCAGCGCGACGAATCGCTCAAAGAGCTGGCTGATTTGCAGGAAGTTGTTGACGCGCTGCGCCAAGATTTTGGCTTTTCTATAGAGCAAGTTCAAGAGGAAATGGCGCGTAAAAAGCAAGATAAGGGCGGCTTTGACAAACGACATTACATTAAATATCATGATTTGGCTGATGATAGTAAATGGGTGAAAATCTTCCGCGCTCAGCCAGAGAAGTATCGCGAAGAAGCTGCGGACAGTAAAGAGCAGAGTCGTTGCGCGAAAATAAGCAATGGTGTGTACAAGCATAGCAAGTCAGGCAAGCTATACGAGGTGATCGGTCTAGCATTAGAAACTGAGACGGAAGAACTTTTGGTGATCTACCGGCCTCTCTATGAAAATGAATATGAACTATTCGCCCGCCCTGCCAGTATGTTTACGGAAACAGTAGTACTGGATGGGAAATCTGTGCCGCGATTTGAGAAAGTAAACTCTGAAACTCGAGAGCAAGCGTAATGAAGACGATTACGTTTATCACAGGTAATCCGCACAAACTTGAAGAAGCCAGGTCGGTTCTGAAAGACTATGGTATTGTTGTTGAGCCGCTGCAAATTGACATTGATGAAATCCAGCATCATGATCCGCTGAAAATTACCGAAGCAAAAGTTAAGTCGGCGTATGAAAAAGCAGGGCAGCCGGTTGTCGTTAACGATAGCAGCTGGGAAATTCCAGTACTCGGCGGTTTCCCGGGCGGTTATATGAAAGATGTTGTTGGCTGGTTTACGGCTGAAGATTTTTTGGCTTTGATGAAAGATAAAAATGATCGGAGAATTATATTGCATGACGTCGTGGCGTACTTTGATGGCGAGCAATTAAAGCTGTTTATATCTGATCAAACTGGCGTGTTTATAAACAAGCCGCGCGGCGAAGGAACGTCAATGAATCAGGTTGTATCAATGGAGGATAGTGGCGGGTTAACGATTGCTGAAGAGTTTGCGCTCCGCCATGATGGTGCGGAGATTAACCCTTCTCATTTTCAACATTGGCAGAAATTTGGCGAATGGTTTACTGCTCGCGACAACGATTAGCTACCGCAATGGTGTATAATTCATCGTATGAATAAGTTTAAGAAGCCGAAACTTTATTGCTTTTCGCCGCCAGTGATGCTGGCAACGCTAGCGATTGAAGTCGTTTTGGCAATTTATACGTTTTGGCGTTATAAACTAAACGCTGTGACGAGGATTGCTATGGCGCTGCTCATCTGTCTGGCGCTATTTCAGTGGGCCGAGTATAATGTCTGTGAAGGTACGATTTTTCTTGATAGCCTAGGCTGGGCAAAGCTTGGCTATGTGGCGATTACCATGCTGCCGCCTCTGGGTATCCATCTGATTTATCAACTTTCTGGCGATAAAAGGCGCTGGATTCCGGTTCTATGTTATATTTTGGCGGCACTATTCGTTGGTTATTTTTTACTGGAAGCTGACGGTGTAAAAGCTGGCGCCTGCTTAGGCAATTACGTAATCTTTGAGAATCGCGATGAATTTTATCCGATTTATGCGGGATACTACTATGGTTTGTTGATTATTGCTATTGTATACGCTTATATCCAAAGTAAAGCTGCTGTAAAAAATATTCGCCAATCTCTGTACTCGCTAATGATTGGCTATGTCTTGTTTATGGTGCCGACAACCTTTGTCAATATCGTAGATCCGTCGACGATTTCTGGCATTCCGTCGATTATGTGCGGTTTCGCGGTGCTGTTAGCGGCAACTTTAGCGGGCAAGGTCTTACCAGAATACTTTGATAAATAAGGCTGCGCGATATTGACGAGTTGTAGCTAGACGTGCTATAATAGTAGATGTAATTCTATTACGCGTAATATTAACTATAGAGACTCGCGCGAATTGGCAAGTCCGGGCAACGGATACTACCAGCCGCCGAGGCTTTTAAATGGGAGCAAGAGGGCAATGAAAGCACTTTTCGGTACCAAAATTGGTATGACCCAAATCATTGGCGAGGACGGCACCACTATTCCGGTGACGCTGATCCAAGCCGGCCCGATGACTGTGACTCAGGTCAAGTCTGTCGAAACCGACGGCTACAACGCAGTCCAGGTGGCATATGGTACGGGTAAGAACCTGAGCAAGGCCGTGGCTGGACATGTCAAACCAGCCGGTGTGACCCCGAAAAAAATCGGGGAAATTCGCGTTGACGAACTTGGCGAAGTCAAGGTCGGCGACACATGGAACGTATCGGAGTTCGAGCTCGGCGACGTTATTGATGCTACCGGCATCAGCAAGGGTAAAGGTTGGGCTGGCACTATCAAGCGGCACAACTTCAAACGCCACCGCAAAACCCACGGCGGCAAGGGTAATACTCGTAAAGTCGGTTCAATCGGCAGTATGTACCCGCAAAAAATATTCAAAGGCAAGCGCATGGCCGGACACATGGGCGCCGAACAGGTCACTGTCAAGAATCTGAAGGTCGCTTATATCTCGGTTGAAGACAACTTGATTGGTGTCAAGGGCGCAGTGCCAGGTCCTAAGAAGGGCTTAATCAAATTAGGAGGTGCTAAGTAATGGCTGAATCAACCAAGCCAGCAAAAGCAGCCTTGCCAAAGAGTGTGTTTGAGGTTGACGTACCAAACCACGAGCTGCTGAAACTTGCGTACGACGCATTTTTGGCTAACAGCCGCCAGGCAAGTGCTACCACCAAAACCCGCGGCGAAGTTCGCGGCGGCGGCAAGAAACCGTGGAAACAAAAAGGAACCGGCCGAGCACGTTTTGGCTCGACCCGCAACCCAATCTGGCGCCACGGTGGTATCGTTTTCGGGCCGCGTGGCAACGAAAACTACAGCAAGAAACTATCTAAGACTAGCAAGCACGTCGCTTTGCACCAAGCTTTGACACTCGCCAACCAAGACAAGAAAATCTTGGTCAGCGATATCAAAACTACCGGCAAAACCGCTGAAGTCGCTAAATTCCTCGCCGCCAAGAAATGCAGCGAGAAAGACCGCGTTCTACTCGTCGTCGACGAAAAGACTCCAGAACTGATGCGCGCTACAAATAACTTAGCCAATGCCCTCTTGGTGCGCGCGCAATACCTCAGCGTTTACTACATCTTGAACGCCGACAAAATCGTAATGACACCGGCTGCCGTTAAAGCCGTCGAGGCGTGGCTAGCAAAGGAGGCGAAGTAATGAAACTCGTATTAGTTACTCCACGCGTTAGCGAGAAAGCTTACCGGCTAGTCACCAACGAAAATACTTACATTTTCGATGTGCCGATGAGCGCTAATAAAAACGAAATCAAAGCAGCCGTCGAAGCGCAATTCGAAGGCGTCAAAGTCGCCAAAGTAACGACGCTCGTTCAAAGCGGCAAAGCTGTTCGCTTCTCACGCGGCAAGAATCGCTACCCTGGCACTACCCATCGCCAGGATAGCAAGAAAGCTTACGTCCGCTTGAGCGAAGGTAAAATCAAAGTCTTCGAGCAAGAAGAAGTCAAGGAGGACAAGAAGTAATGGCTGTCAAGCAATACAACCCAACCACTCCTGCCCGCCGCGGCATGACTTCGCAGGATCTTAGCGAGGTAACAACCCGCAAACCGCTCAAAAGCTTGATTAAAGCTGGCAAGCAAAAAGCCGGCCGCAACAATACAGGCAAAATCACCGTGCGCCATCGCGGCGGCGGCGTCAAGCGGCATTATCGCTTGGTCAACCACGCGATGCCAGCGAACATGACTTTGACCGTCGAAGAAATCGAGTATGACCCAGGTCGCAGCGCTCGTATCGCCCGCGTCAAAGATCAGCACGGCTTATATCACTACATTTTGGCGGATACCGCCATGACTAAAGGCACAGTCATCAAAACTGGCGTTGACGCTCCTGTCGAGGCTAGCAACCGCATGCCGCTAGCTAGTATTCCAGTTGGTACGCAGATTTACGCTATCGAGATTAATCCAGGCCGCGGCGCCCAAATGGTTCGTTCAGCTGGTACTAAGGCTCAATTGATGGCCAAAGAAGGCAATTACGCCATGGTGCGTATGCCATCAGGCGAGGTTCGCAGGTTCCGCTTGGAATGCGAAGCTAGTCTTGGCGTAGTCGGCAATGTTCAGCACCAGAACGTCAAACTCGGTTCTGCTGGCCGCCGCCGCCGCATGGGTTGGCGCCCAAGCGTCCATGGTAAAGCCATGAACCCAGCTGATCACCCAATGGGTGGCGGTGAAGGCAAGACCGGTCCTGGCCGCATCCCGAAGACGCCGTGGGGCAAGCCAGCAATTGGCTTCAAGACCCGCCGCCGCAAATCAACTAATAAGATGATTGTCCGCAGTCGTCACGAAGCTAAGAGGAAGAGGTAATTATGAGTCGTTCACTCAAAAAAGGCCCATTCGTCGACGCGAAGCTTGCCAAAAAAGTGGCAGCGCTGAAAGTTGGCGACCGCACCGTGATAAAGACCTGGGC
>CALISG010000019.1 GCA_938042065.1 uncultured Candidatus Saccharibacteria bacterium | reverse complement strand
GCGATGATAAATCACAAACTTTCGTGCGAATTGATATGAAAAGCGAATGGCCGACGGTGACTTTTACGCGCAGCCCTGCTGATGACGGTGCGACCTACATTGGCCCTTTTTATAGTGGTTTGCCGGTCAAGAAGGCGCTGCGTTATTTGCGCAAAATTTTTCCTTATTATATCAAGCCGCCCAGACGCGAACACGCTAATTTAGAAGAGCAAATCGGTTTGGCGCCCAGCCTTGATATGACCAGCCACGAGTACAAGAAATCTTTGCGTAAGCTGATCAAATATATCGAGGGCGGGCGCGTCAAAATCGCGCAAGAAATTGAACGCGACATGAAACGAGCGGCGCGCAACCAAGAATTCGAGACAGCGGCGCAACTTCGCAATAAATTAACATATTTGCGCGAGCTGCAGCGGCGAATTATGTTCGGCGATCGCGAGTTCATTAATATTTCGAAAGATCGGGCACTATCGCAGTTAGCCGAGCTATTGAGTTTGCCAGCGCCGCCAGCGAGGATTGAGGGCTATGATATCTCACATATGAGTGGTACTAACGTTGTAGCCAGCATGGTAGTCTTCACCAATGGCGCTAGCGACCGGACACATTATCGTAAGTTCAAGATGCACGTGCAGCGTAACGACGACACTGCTAATATGCGCGAGACTATCAGGCGGCGCTTTAGCGAGAAAAATCGTAAAGATTGGGGGATGCCAGATTTGTTGTTGGTTGATGGTGGTAAAGGGCAGCTTAGTGCAGTACTCGACGAATTAGACAGGCTAGACGTTACGGTGCCAGTAATTGGCATAGCGAAGCGCGAAGAAGAAATCGTTGTCGCTAAGAATCGTTCGCATATTAATGACGATGACGCGCTGCTTGGACAGTTGATAAAAGAATCGCGTCCCGGCATTAGTGTGCTGGATTCTGGTGATTTTTACTTAATTAATTTACATGCTGGGCAGCAAAATGCTGGTTCGCACTCGCGAAATCTGCGCGGCAGCGATACTATGAACGAGTATAATGATGTCGTAAAGCTATTTCAACGTATTCGCGACGAAGCGCACCGTTTTGCTGTTAGTTATCATACAACACTCAAGCGCAAAGGCGCCACAAAAAGCGAGCTTGACGACATTCCTGGTGTCGGTCCGGCAACGCGGCGCAAATTACTGCGGCGCTTTGGCAGTATGCGGGCAGTTAGGCGAGCTAGCCAAACGGAAATTTGCGATGCTATCGGGCAAGCGCTAGGAACTCGCGTCTATGAGGCTTTTTGCTACCAGGGTGGCGATATGCCGCAACTATGAAAAATACGGCTGATGCGGTATACTGTAGCAGTATGAGTAAACAATTTATAGCTTTTATTCTCCGGTGGATACTGAACTCGCTGGGAATTTGGGTAGCGGTGCGGATTTTTGGCACGGGTTATAGCAATGCTCAAATCGATTCTAGTTTGATGGCCTTTTTCGGCGCCGGGCTGATTTTTTCAATTATCAACGCGACACTTAAGCCGATTGTGATGATTTTGTCGTTACCGATGATTTTGGTAACGCTTGGTTTTTTCACGATAGTTGTTAACGGTTTTTTGGTTTGGCTATCATTGATGCTGGCGCCAGGCTTGCAAATGACGTTCTTGAATTCGATTTTTGCAGGCTTGATATTAAGTTTGGTAAACTATGTAGTAAGTAGTGTTCTGGAGCTCAGTTATCACGACGAACGAGAGGAGAAAGCATAAATGGACGTAACGTTAACTCTACAAATTGTTATGGTAGTATCAGCGGTGCTGATGATAATTTCGGTTCTGCTGCAGCAGCGCGGGGCTAGCCTGGGTGCTGGATTTGGCGGTTCTGGCGAATTGTATACGACGCGGCGCGGTCTCGATAAAAACTTGTTTGAAGTAACGATTTTCTTGGCTGTAGCGTTTGTGATGTCGATTGTGGCACTGTTGGTTTTGCCGAACTTATAGATAAATCAAGGGTGGATATAAATGAGTAAAGCAAGTAAAGGCAAACTGAGGCTGGGCTACAAGCGGCTAGCGCTGAGGGTCAAGCATGCCGAAGGCGCCACGCAGCGCCATGCTAGCCGCTTTATACTGCGGCGTATTGAAAATGTCCGCTTAGTGATGACCGAGATTATGATTTGGCTGGCTGCCATAGCCTTGCTGATAGCTGGCTTGGGTATTCAATATTCCTGGAATTCGCAAGGCAGCAAGAAGGATGGCGCTAAATCTGGCGGCGTGTATGTCGAGGGAGTGATTGGCAACATTAGCACGCTTAATCCTTTGCTAGCGGCTAGTGAGCCTGAACAGGCGGTATCACGGCTGTTATTTTCGTCTCTGTATAATTACGATGTTACCGGAGCGTTGCATACTGACTTGGCCGAATCAATGACGGTAAAAGATGACAAAGTTTATACAATCAAGCTGCGCAATGCCGCCTGGCACGATGGTAAAAAGTTGACTGCCGAAGACGTTGTATATACAATTAATCTGATCAAAAACCCGCAAGTGCGTTCGCCTTTGCGAGTTAATTGGCTAGACATTTCGGCGCGGGCAATTGACGATTCGACAGTAGAGTTTATGCTACCAGCGGTGTATGCTGGGTTTTCGCACGCCTTGACTTTTCCGGTAATACCTAAGCATATTTTGCAAACTGTTAGTCCGTCGTCAATGCGCGAAGCTGATTTTAGCAGCAACCCTGTCGGCAGCGGATCATTTGCGGTTAAACGAGTTCAAACTAGCGAGTCAACTAGTTCTACCGACGTGGTGCGGATGGAACCGAATACTAAATATTACGGAGCAGTTTCGACTTTGTCGCGCCTGGAGCTGCGAGCTTACGGCAATGAGTCGCTGTTAGTTAAAGCTGTAAATAGCGGCGAGGTTTCGGCGGCTTCGGGTTTGTCTTTGTCGGCTGCTGATAACATTAAATCTAAACAGTACTCGACTAAACATTGGCTTCTCAACAAAGGCGTCTATCTTTTGATGAATAATCGCAGTCAAACACTTCAAGATGCTAGAGTTCGCCGGGCTTTACGCTACGCCACCGATACTTCATCAATTCGCGCAACTGTCGGTGATAATGTGGCGCGGCTAGACACGCCGATTTTGCAAAGTCAAATTGCGCAAAAACTGCCGGCGGCGCCAGATTATAATTTAGATAAGGCCAAAGCACTGCTCAAAGAAGCGGGCTGGACTTATAACCAAGGCCAATGGAAAGGCAAGGATGGCCGGCCGTTGGCGGTTGCTGTGACAACTTCGTCTGGGCGCGATGAATACAAGAAAATAGTCGATGCGCTTAAACAGCAGTGGTCGAGGCTTGGCGTTGATGTCCAGCTGCGCGAAATCGATACCAGCTCGACAACCACCAGCTTCGTACAAAGCGTGTTGCAGCCGCGCGACTACGATGCTTTGTTGTATGAATTGGAGCTTGGTGCTGATCCAGATGTTTTTGCCTACTGGCATTCGTCGCAGGCTAGCGCTTCTGGTTACAATTTTGCTAATTATTCTAATCGAACAGTTGATAACGACTTGGTTGGCGGGCGTTCGCGCACTAATTCAGCTCTGCGGGCAGCTAAGTATATTCAGTTTGTTAATCAATGGCTGAACGATGCGCCAGCAATTGGTTTGTATCAATCTGTAGGCAGCTACGTTTTGAACAATAGCGCGTCGATTGTTGAGCCACGCGGTTCTCTAAATACCATGAACGATCGCTACGCTGACGTAACGACGTGGTCTACGGGTAGGGCTTCTGTTTACAAAACGCCGTGAGGTTAGTATAATTATAATCACGCCAATTAAAGCACTATGCACTGGTGGCGGAATTGGTAGACGCGCTAGCTTGAGGGGCTAGTGGCCATTGCGGCCGTGGAAGTTCAAGTCTTCTTCAGTGCACCAAATATACATCATGAAATCGTTGCTCTGCCAGCGATTTTTTCATAGTTAATGTTCAAAGAGCAACTGTAGTTTGGTATAATAAAGCAGACGGCGCGTTGGCGGAGCGGTTACGCAGAGGTCTGCAAAACCTTTTAGACGAGTTCGACTCTCGTACGTGCCTCCATAAAATTACAAGCGCGAGTGGCGGAATTGGTAGACGCGAGAGACTTAAAATCTCTTGACCAAAAGTCGTGCGGGTTCGATTCCCGCCTTGCGCACCATAGCTTATTTATGAAACAGCAAAAGAAACATAATACTCCGGAGCATTACGGTAGCGCATTTCTTGATTGGCTTACCGAGAAGTGGTATTTGACGCGCTATCGCAATGTGCGTTTCCTGCAGCGGCGGCCGCACCGCAGCTTTCGGCGGACGCGGCGGCGAGATTATCGCCGCAGTTTGCGTTTGCCTGGATATATTGCTTTTACTCACTATGTCAATCGCGTGTTGTGGAGGAATAAAGGCTTGTTCTTGTCTATGATAATCTTGTATGCGCTGATAATAATTTTTCTAGGAATTATTACTAGCCAGTCAACTTATGATTCAATTGGCAAGCTAGTGTCCGAGTCGCTGGGCAAGATTTTCGACGGCGGCGTGGGACAGTTGCTAAATGCTGGTATGCTGACATTTTCGTCGCTGGCGATTGACACGACGTCGCTGCGGGCTGAACAGGGAGTTATGTTGGCGCTGCTTGTGTTGATGACTTGGCTAACGGCGGTGTGGTTGCTGCGCGAAATTCTACTTGGGCTTAAGCCGAAATTGCGCGACGGCTTGTACAACGCAACCGCACCGTTGATATCGACGTCGGTAGTGTTGCTGATATTACTAATTCAACTATCGCCAGTTGGTATTATGGCGCTGGCGTATTCGGCGTTGGTATCGGTGCATATATTAACAGAAGGCTTCGGTATGATGTTATTCGGTCTGCTGGCGGCAAGTGTATTAACGCTTGTACTCTATTGGGTGACCAGTACGATTATTGCGCTAGTCGTGGTGGCTTTGCCTGGTATGTATCCGCTGCGGGCAATCCAGGCTGCTAGCGACTTGGTGGTTGGCCGGCGACTAAGGATTATGCTCAGGATAGTTTGGGCGTTTGTCTATAGCTCGGTGATATGGTGCGTTGTGATGGTGTTGTTGGTATTGCTAGAACGCGGATTATCGTCAAAGCTGAAGTGGCTCGAGTCGGTACCAATCGTGCCATTTGCTGGCGCGTTTATGATGGCGCTGTTGTTTGTCTGGTTGGCAGCGTATATTTATCTGCTGTATAGAAAGGTGGTAGCAGATGACGCGAAGCCGGCTTGAAGAAATTAAAAAACTGCTCAATCAATACAGCTACGAATATTACGCGCTTGACCAGCCAAGCGTCAGCGATGCGGTATACGACAGCTTGATGATAGAACTAAAGAGCATTGAAGCAGCGCACCCAGAGTGGATTACGTCAGACAGTCCGACGCAGCGGGTTGGCAACAAGCTGCTTGAAGGTTTTAAAAAAGTGCGCCACGAGCGGCGGATGGTTAGCCTGAATGACGTGTTTGATAAGAGTGAAATCGAAGCGTGGATTGAGCGTACCGATAAATTGATGCCGGGACATAAGCATGAATTTTTTACCGATATCAAGATGGATGGCTTGGCGTGCGCGTTGATTTATATTGATGGCGTGTTGACCCAGGCGGTGACGCGCGGCGATAGCTTTATCGGCGAGGATGTGACGAACAATGTGCGGACCATTAAAAACGTGCCGCTGCGGCTGCATGAGGCGCCAGGCTTTGAACAATTTTTGCGCGGACGGACGGAAATTCGTGGCGAGATTGTGATGCTGAAGCGCGACTTTGCGGAGCTTAACGAAAAGCAAAAAGCCTTGGGGCAGCCAGAATTTGCTAATCCGCGTAATCTGGCGGCAGGGACAATCCGCCAGCTCGATCCATCCTTGGTGGCGGCGCGGCCACTGCATTTTCGCGGCTATGATGTACTGCGTGATAACGACGCTGAAGTGCCGACCAATAGCTTTGCTTACGAGGCGCTGACTGCTCTAGGAATTACTTGCAATCAGCAGGCGAGCATTTTTACTACTTTAGCTGATGTGATGAACTTCGTTAACGAATGGGATGATAAGCGCCACGATTTGCCGTTTAATACTGATGGTTTGGTGATTAAGATTAATGATC
>CALISG010000018.1 GCA_938042065.1 uncultured Candidatus Saccharibacteria bacterium | reverse complement strand
GTCTTGTAATCAAGCATGTTTCGCGCATGAAACCGGCCGTTTTTGCCAGTGATTCCCTGAATTATGATATTTTTGCCAGTGAAAAGCTGTGGTGTCATGAAATGTCCTCCAGGATTGTTTCTAAACTGTCGAATAGTGGCAGATCATATTGCGCTAGCAGTTGGCGGGCTTCAGATTCGCGGTTGCCAGATAGGCGAATGGCGAGTTTTGGTAGGTCAGGAATTTGCCGCTGGGCATCGATAATGGCTCGGGCCACCTCATCGCAGCGGACAATGCCGCCGAAGATATTGATGATAATCACCTTGATATTATCGAGAGTAGTGATTTGACGGAAGCAGTCGAGGATTTTATCAGAGGTAGCTGTACCGCCGATATCGAGGAAATTAGCTGGTGTCAAACCGCTTGCTGTGACTGCATCGACCGTTGCCATGGCGAGTCCAGCGCCGTTGGCGATTGTAGCAACCGCGCCGTCACGATTAAGTATGACGAAATTGTGTTCGGTAGAGTTGTCTTCGAATTGCCAGTTTAAGTGGCGAAAAGCGGCTGCGTCGTCAACGGTAATTTTAGCATCGCCAGCGATTAACCTACCGTCAGAGGTGAGTATTAGTGGGTTAATCTCTAGTAATAAGCAATCATTGTCAATAAAACAACGATAAGCATTTTCAATAATATCTTGCAGCAAAAATGTTTTGTCAGCAATATCGAGATAATCAGCGAGCTCGTCAGCTAAAGCTTCGAATTTTTCGTTGACGATATCGCGTCGAAAAAAATCCGCAGTATCTTGGCTTTCAATTTCGACACCGCCGCCAGTATGGGTAAGCAGTTCAATGCCAGCAGTTTGGCGATTAATATTTAACGAAAAATAAAATTCGCGGTTGATATCGAGGATTTCTTCGGCTAGCAATTTTGACGGCAAAAATCCCTTGATTTCAAGATTGAACATTTTTCGGGCAGCAGATTCTATAGCTGACTGCCGACGGACTATTTGCACGCCGCCAAGTTTGCCGCGCCCACCGATAGGAACCTGCGATTTCAAAACGATCGGCGCAGCGATAGTTTGCGATTCATTAATAGCGAAAACTTTACCGCGCGGTATCGGCATTCCACACGCTGACAGTAGGTTTTTGGCTTCATATTCTAGTAGGC
>CALISG010000017.1 GCA_938042065.1 uncultured Candidatus Saccharibacteria bacterium | reverse complement strand
TTATCTACACTCTCAAAATCAACATACGCCAAGGCTGATAGATTTAGATAGTCTTTAGTACTCACCATACAAGATCCTCCTTTGGTAATATAGATATATTATCTAGACACTTTTTTACACTTTCTAGTGATACATTTTCGTCTACGCTACAAGAAACACCCCTTCTATCTTTTCTGCTAATATCTAGCACACTAGATGATAATCGAGAAACACCTTGAAGTCTTATATATTGCACCATTTCAAATAGCCTACTAGCTATGTCATTTTTTGGCATTTCTTCATCTCCTCTATATCTTATAGCAATCGAATATACAGTTAATCCATATTTACCTTTATCTCCCGCTAAAAACACCTCCTTAAAAGTTGGTTTCTTCAGAGTGAAGGTGCGTTCTACGTCTGGATCTATTACGCCTAGTCTAACTTTGACATCAACGGGCATGTCCTTAAATACTTCTTTAGCCTTAGGTTGAATTTTGGCAGTTTGTTCTTTTTGCCAAGTTCTTACTACATAGTCGTCGCTGTACTTCGTCTGGTTATCCACCCGAGAAATATGTATCTTTATACTTTTATCTGATTTAGGATAAGCATCAGTAGACCATATACAAGAGACCCCAAGGCCACCGCCGTTGCAGCTGGGTTTTTCCACCTCAAAATCTTGGTTGTATTTGTTTTTTAGATAATTAGCAATATTGGCTTGCTCTGTCTTATCACTAACCGAACGTTTATTAATTTCTCTATCTACTATAATTCCACCTATAATATACACTGCGGTTATTACTACGGCTATTGACGACAAAACAATCAGAACAACTTGCCAAATTTTTCTGCTCTTTATGTGTAATTTGTTCGCACTTTTACTTATATTTTTTTCTTTACCATAAAATACAGCCCCTCTATTATTTTACCTTAAGAATAAGCACAATACAACAAGTTATCACAGACATACCTGTACTATAATACAACCATGGAGCACAAAAGACGCCGCAACAACTTACATATCGGCGAGGCGTTTTACCTGGATACCGAGAGTAAAGAATTAATTGCTTCTGGATACGGTCAGTTTGATACCATAGCCTCCGAACTAACCGCATCAATGACATTTCTGGCGTCTGGAAAATTTGACAAAGTACTGATTATTATCAAATCCAGAAATGACTGCATCGCGCCGTTTGTATTTTACAATAAGACTCTCATCCAAGGCGCACCAGAAAATATCGCGTATAATATTCGCGCCTATTTACATTGGCAATCTACCGAGATGGATGGCTTAGCTATGCCTTTGTACAAGTATTCAAACGCCCACATCACCATTCTCACTCAACACGCGCCAGACAACTTAGGTTTTCAATCGCACGCTGCCGGCATGTCCAGCCAGTTCATCAAACGCGCCGTCTCGACGAAGTTGGACTCCTCTATTCACCAGGACGTACGCGCGTCAATTTTCGCCGGATACGCCACCAAAATTAATTCCAGCCAAGTCCGCGGTGAACCGCCCATCCATCTCGAATCGCAGTTACGATACAGTTTCACCTGCCAAAAATACTCTTTTTCGTTTAATAATTTAGGCAATATCCTGCTAGCTTTTCAGCTATATTGGATTAGCTTTTTCGACTCGACAGACTGCACGATTGATTCAATACAGCTTGGCGATGATGTTTGTTTATATTTAACCAATCCTCATTTGTATGCTCTGTCAACCAGTTTGCCGTCCTATCGCTCAATCCCGCACATTCAATCACAGATGCACACTGATAACTTAACCAAAATGGCTTACTTTTTTCTGAATCCTGGTCATCATAAAAAACTTGGTTCGTCGAGCAAAATTGGACTGGCGTTCTCGCGGCTGATTGATTACCGCTTTCGTACCAGCTCCAACGCCGTACATATGAATATTACCAGCCTAATTTTCGCGTTACAAAGTTTCGCCGAAGCGATTGCCGAACGTGAAATTCGCCGGCAAAATCGTAGCACCAAACAGCAAACTATCCATAGTATCCAAAAAGTTTTAGCAGCGATTAAATCAATTAAGCCTGAATTAGCGGACGATGTCCGCGATTTTTATTTGCGTCCAGAAAAAGATATTTATGAATTAATTGCTCGCCCGACATTTATGCAATCACTGCAAATCGCTCTCACCAAATTTAATATTGATATCGCCAACTACCAGCCGATGTTAAAATCAATCGACAGCGCCCGCCGGCAGATTGTTCACAGTGAAGGATACAGCGTTGAGTTTTTACTCAATCTACTGACTTATACCATCGTCCAGATGGAGTCAGACAATAAGCTTCCACGTACAGGCGGCATTATTCGTAAAGATAGCGACGTTGATAAATTATATCAGCTACTGCGGCGCATGACGGTGCGTTATTTTGATAGTACATCAGAAATATAAATAAGTTTCACCCTCCACACGCGCCAAACATTATTTCACCTGACCTTCAAACTCTCATCCGCCTTGGTCATTAACGGGTCGAGGAAGAACTCAATGATGCGGCGCTGGCCAGTAGTAATTTCGGCAGAGACGCTCATGCCTGGCAGCAATTTGAGCTGATTTTGCTTGGAGCTTTTATCGTCATTCAATTTGATTTTAGCTTTATAAATGAGACCTTTCTTGTCGTCCTGAATAGCATCGGGGCTAATATTTTCAACTGTCCCCTCCAGGTAGCCGTAACGCTGGAATGGGTACGTAGCGACTTTGACGACCACGCGCTGACCAGACTTAACAAAGCCGACATCTTGATTATCTAGCGCTGCATCAACATAGAGCGACACTTTTTCTGGCACAATTTGTGCCAACTGCTGCCCAGCATTGACCACACCGCCAATTGTTTTCACCGTCAGCGACAGTACCGTACCATCGACAGGCGCAGCGATAGTAGTTTGCGCCAACACTTGCCTGGCTTTCACCAGATTATTTTCCAGTTCAATAATTCGTTTTTCCGCCGCGATGATTTGGTTACTAAAGGCGCTGTTAGTTTCGGCATTTTGGGTTTGCGACTGATTTTGCGCCTGAGTGAGCGCCGACTGCGATTGCAGCAGCTGCTGGTTTTGACCAAGCACAGCGCTGTCTGCACTGGTAATTCGCTGGTCAATATTGTTCAACTCGTTCTGCAGGCGCAGCTTGTCGACAGGATTGGCGTTTGGTAATTGCTTTTCGATCTCGGCTTTGCGATTTTTCAGATTTTGAGCGTTGGTTTCCAGCTGGTTTTTCGCTTGCTGGTTAAATTGTAATTGCTGCTGATAATTAGAAATCGTACTATTTACAGCTTGCTGCCTGGCTGCAGAAAGTGCGGTTTGCGAACTGGCAAATTGTCGCAACATAGCTTTGGTCTCGTCTGGCAAATCTGCATTGTTGATAATTTCATCCGTGTTGCCGCCAACAGCTAGCCGCCGCAAAATATCGCGCTCGACTCGTGCCGTGTTCAGACTTTGATTGACAGTAGCAACATCTTTTTCGGCAGTGGTTTTATCAAGCGCCAGCAAAGTTTCGCCTTTTTTGACGCGCTGACCTTCATGCACATTAATATTTGTCACCACGCCAGAAACTGCCGGCTGGATAATTTTAGTGCTACCTTCAGTAGAAATTTTGCCGTTAGCTACCGCTACAATATCAATCCTGCCAAAATATGACCACGCCAACGCTACAATCAACAACAACGTAACCAACCAAACTACCAACGCTCCCAACGGTGCGGCTGGCGTTTCAACAATTTCCTCAGCTGCTGGCAAAAATTCATACTGCAGCCGGTCGCGTTTTAGCCAACTCATGCTTCGTCTCCTGATTGTTGCTGGTGCAGATATGCATACAAACCGTTCTTTTTCAGTAGCACTGACGGCGTACCATACTCAACCAATTGGCCGCGATCAATGGCCATGATTTTATCGACCGACTTGAGCGTTGACAGACGATGCGCGATGATGATAACCGTTCGACCAGCCGTAATCTGCTTGAGATTTTTCTGAATAATATTTTCCGACTCATAATCAAGCGCTGATGTTGCTTCGTCAAAAATCAGGATTTTAGGATTATGTAGCAGCGCCCGGGCGATAGCGATGCGTTGCTTTTGCCCGCCGCTCAAGCCCTCGCCTTTTTCGCCAACCATCGTATCGTAACCATTTGGCAATTCGGTGATAAACTCATGGGCGCCAGCAATTTTTGCCACCCTTACGATGTCGTCCATACTACTACTTGGCGCATGTACCGCAATATTGTCTCGCACGCTGGCATTAAACAAAAAGTTTTCCTGCAAAACCACACCGATTTGCCGGCGCAACCAGCTCGGATCGGTAGTAGCAATATCGACACCATCAATCAAAATCTTGCCTGATTCTGGCACGTACAGCCGCTGCAATAATTTGGAAATCGTACTTTTGCCCGAACCGCTGCGCCCAACCACTCCGACCACCGTGCCAGGACGAATGCCAAACGACACATCGCGGATGACTTCCGGACTATCTGGCGCATAGCGAAAACGCACATGCTCGAACCGCACATCGCCAGCAATACTCGGCAAGCGCGACTTGCTCGGATCAAGTGTCGGCTCTGGCTTGGTGTTAAAGATATCACCCAACCGCTTCATCGAAATACCCGTTTGCTGAAAATCCTGCCATGACTGCACGAGGCGTAGTACTGGGCCGCTCACCCGACCGCTCAGCATCCGAAAAGCAATCAGCCCGCCGATAGTCAAACTACCCGCCATCACCATGTGCGCACCAACCCACAAAATAGCGATGTCGAAAATCTTTTGAATGAGTTGACCGAGCGCGCCAGCATTACCTGACAGTAAATTAGTTTTATAACTAGCGCGAACATAATTACTCAACCGGCCTTCCCAATTTTTCTGCAGTTGTGGTTCCAGCGCAAACGACTTGATAGTTTGCGCACCCGTGATGGATTCAACCAAATACGACTGAGACTCGGCGCCGGTATTAAACTTTTCATCCAAACGCTGGCGAAGTAGCGGCGTGATGATACCAGACAATATCGCAAATACCGGTAAGCTACCTAGCACCACCCACGTCAATGTCGTGCTATAAAACAACATGACAATGATATAAACAAACATAAAACTAATGTCGATCAGCGCCGTCATCGGCGTACCAGTCAAAAAAGCCCGAATTCGTTCCAGCTCCAATACCCGCGCCGTGGTGTCGCCAACTCGACGGGTTTCAAAATACCTTAGCGGCAAGGCAAATAAGTGCCGAAACAGCCGCGAACTCAAAATTACGTCAATCCGACTGGTAGTGTGCGTGAAAATATAATTGCGAGCAATGCCGAGCATCCCCTCAAACAACGCGATAATCACCAACCCGCCAACGATCACGTCAAGCGTTGAGACGCTATGATGCGCGAGAGCTTTATCGATGACGACCTGTGTCAGAATCGGCGTAAAAATTCCGATAACCTGCACAACTAACGCTGCCAACAACACCTGAAGCAGCGGCTTTTTGTATTTGATGATCGTCGGAATGAACCACCTGAGGTTGAATTTTCTGTCCGTCTCTTTCCAGAAACGCTGCGTAAATAGTACCACGCGGCCAGTCCATTTATCTTGAAAATCCTCAGCCGACATCACCTGCGGCGGCCCGCCATTTGGCGGTAAAATGAGGAATTTACTGTTGATGTTTCTACCAGAACCTTTGACTTTGCGGCGACTGTCATTCTTAGTATCAGCAAGTTGCGCCACCATATTATCCTCGGCAATTTGCGCCAACACCGCAAATTTTTCATCCTTCATACCAACGATCAGCGGTAGTGGCAACTTCGTTAATTGTTTAGAATTAACCGTAGTCGCCCGCGCCTTCAATTTGAGTGAGCGCGCAGCCCGTAGCATATCCGCTTCACTCATACCCACACGCGGATCGATCGCTAACGCGTGAGCAATCTGCTCTGGGTCAGCAGGAATACCATGAAACTGAGCGATGGCCGTGAAACAATACAGACCAGGATCTAGATTGCCGCGAGACTTTTTATTTGCCAAATCACTATGTAATTTTTCACGATTCTTTGACCCAGATTTAACACTAGCGCGCTTTTCAATCGGCGCTGCCTGACTATCCTTATCTGGTTTTTCTCGCTTACTAACCACTCTTTCCTCTGATTATTGACTATATCAGAGGTGATTATCGGCTCAAAGCTTAAACAATTACATCTCGCTCTTAGCAAAACACATCAAACCAGCCACAATGCACGGTATGCCAGCGCAAAGAAAGGCTAGCGACACGTAGTTAAATATGGCACTACCGCCAAAACCACCGTCTGGGCCAACCATTATCTGCGATATCGCGAAAGAAATTGCGATAGCTATAGCTAACGGAATACTAAAAAGCCCAAAACCAATTCGCTGCAGCCGCAAGCCGCGCTCTTGCTGTTTATATTGTGTTTTTGACAACGAAGATGCCGGAAGAGGCTCCCAATATAACCGATCCGGAAGTCGTAGCAATCGCCACAAATATAACAAGCCAACAGCAGCCACAACGAACAACCCCAGAAGTACCCAAGGCGATGTAAGCAATTTCGCGATATAAACAATATCGTATGCATGCAATAATGTAGCAGCCAATGCTAATGTATTAAAAATCACGGTAAATACAGGCAAAAGTAATATCACGCTCAGCACAGTAATACGCTGACGGTAGCGATCCACGCGCCGGTATTGTTTCAAAATGACAATGCCTTCTACAAACAATAAGGCAATAAATGATAGATAAGCTACAAACAAAGGTGGTACAAAAAACAACGGAACAACAAGAAATGGGTTTGCTAGCAAACCAACCATCGCTGCGCCAAACAGCAACATACCAACCGCTTGGCTAACTATGATAGCTTCATTTTTAACGTTTCGTTCTGGCAGATGCTTATTAAGCTTTTCGTGTTCAGCAGATGATACTTTTGAATTTGCCATAGTTATTTTATTTTAGCATGTATTGTTAACCTTATGCTATTTATCAGCATCAAAGAACTGGCGCGCTCGTTCAGTCTTTGGGCGGTCCATTACTTGTTTAGGCGGACCGTCTTCGATGATGTCGCCTTTGTCAAGGAAAATCATCCGGGTACCAACTTCACGGGCAAAGCTCATTTCATGCGTGACGATCACCATGGTCATGCCTTGCTTAGCCAAATCGCGCATCACATCAAGGACCTCGCCGATCATTTCTGGATCAAGCGCACTAGTCGGCTCGTCGAATAGCATTACTTCCGGCTCCATAGCGAGCGCCCGAGCGATAGCTACTCGCTGCCGCTGGCCGCCCGACAGATGTTGCGGATATTCATTGGCTTTGTTAGCTAGCCCAACCTGCTCGAGCAGTTCTTTGGCTCGCCGATTGGCTTTACGATCCGATACTTTGCGTAATTTTTTAGGCGCTAATTTGATATTATCTAGCACCGTCATATTAGGGAATAGATTAAATTGCTGGAACACCATACCGATACGCTGGCGAATTTTATTAATATTAACGTGCGGTTGAGTGATGTCAACGTCATCGACAAAAACCGATCCGTAAGTGGGTTTTTCAAGTAAATTCAGACATCGCAGCAGCGTCGATTTACCCGAGCCGCTTGACCCGACAATCACTAATACTTCACCGTCCTCGATCGTCAAATCAATCCCGCGCAGCACGTGGTTGGATCCAAAATATTTGCGCAGGTTACGCGTCCTGATCATCAGCTTGCACTCCCTTCTCGAAACGCCGCATCACTTTCGTAAAGATAACCGTCAACGCTAAATACATCACCGCCGCCGCAAACAACGACTGGAATGCTGTCGCTGTCAACGAGCGGATATCGTCAGCGCCGCGCATAATATCGCCCAAGCCAATCCAGCCGACTACCGACGTTTCCTTAAGCATAGCAATACACTCGCTAATCAACGCTGGCAGCGAATTCTTCATTGCTTGCGGCAGAATCACGTAGCGCATCGCCTGCGGATAGCTCAAACCTAGCGAGCGCGCTGCTTCTAGCTGTCCATTATCAATACTCTCTATACCGCCGCGAATGATTTCCGCCACATAAGCACCACTATTGATACCAAAGGCGATTGCCGCCACGAAAATCTTCGGCATGAAACGGTACGATCCAAACACTACATAATACATAATGAGCAGCTGTACCAACAGTGGTGTACCGCGAATAATCTCAACATACAAACGTCCAAGACCAGCTACCGGATTCCACCTAGCCAAACGCTTCAGCTGCGGAAAGCGCCCTAGCCAACTAAACGGACGGATTTTTGACACCCGCATCAACGCAATAATTATGCCGATAATTACGCCTAATGCCACCGATAATACTGTCAAAACCAATGTTACTTCTAGTCCGTGCCATAGATAGACCCAGCGTCCGTCACCAAAAATCACTTCGCCAAAATTCATGATGCCTGCTCCTTCGCCGTGCCAAAGTATTTCTGCAACAACGCTTGGTAACGACCGTCGGCTTTCATATTGGCAATCGTTTTGTTGGCATGCTCGGCCAGTTCGGTATTGCCTTTTTTGAAAGCGATCGCGTAGCTTTCGCTACTTAGCGGCGTGTTGATAATTTTGAGCGAAGAAAAACCAGAGACGTACTGCTTAGCCGGCGCATCGTCAATCACCGCTGCGTCAACTTTGCCAGCCGCTAATTCTTGCAAAGCATTCGGCGCTGCCGGGAATTGCACGACTTGCGCTCCCTTAATTTTAGAAGCTGCTTGGTCGCCCGTGGTACCGAGCTGCACAGCGATTTTCTTGTGTTCTAATTGATACTTATTGGCTATCTTGCTGTTTTTGGGTACAATTATTCGCTGCGATGCCTGGTAGTACGGATCCGAAAACAGCGCGTTTTTCTCACGCTCCGAGGTCACCGACATACCGGCCACAGCCATATCGATTTGCCCGCTCTCAAGCGCCGGCAACAAGCCATCAAAAGACATATCCTCGATTTTTAGCTCTTTGCCCATGTCTTTGGCAATAGCTTGCGCCAATTCGACATCAAAGCCAACCACCTGGCCGCCGTCTTTATACTCAAAAGGTTTAAATGTCGCGTTTGTGCCCATGACCAGCACGTCGGTGTCGTTGGAGATGCTGCTATCGCGCTGCAGTATATCATACAGCATCCAGCTAATCATCGCTAAAAAGGCCGCTACAAACAGGCAAGTCGCCATTTTTCGTAGTGCTTTTGCCCTTTTCATAACTTATAGTATACGCGCATCAAACTAAAAGCGTAAGAGTTTTATCAAATTTTATTAAGAAAAAGCGTCCCAGCTACCAACTGGAACGCTTTTCGGTAGAGTATCCTCGGACCGAAGCACACTACTCGGTTTGGTTAGCCTCTGCCCGCGTCAGCTTGTCGACCATCGGCAAAATCAAGTAGATACCGATGATGGCCGTCAGTAGCCCAAGACCAACGATGGCAAAGTAGGTTGGTGTTAACACCGGCTTCAGCGTCGTCGAGAACATTTTCGTAAATACCGCCCCCGTCCAAACACCAATACTGCACGATAGAAGAGAAGTAATCAGCAGTGGCGCCACCGACTCAACCATCACCAAGCGTTTCAGTTGAATGAGACGCATACCGCCCAGCCGCAAAGTGTATAGCGAGCGACGACGCTCCATCAGCCCGCCAATCGTCGAAACGATCAAGCTCGCCACCGCCACGAACAGCGTCACGCCGATACCAACATAAGCCAAATCAGCTAACTCGCGAATTGACGGATTGATATGCGGCTGTTTGGCCCATCTTCCGCTAACCACGAAGTTAAAATCGTACTTATTGGCATTGGTCGCTACCAATGTTCGCAATTTATCAATGTCGTTTTCGTGCTTGACCGTTACCAAATATTCTTTGCCGCCGTCAGTAGCGATTTGTTTATCAACCAGCTTAACGTTTTTAACAACCGGCTCTTCAAAGTTCAGCAGCGCGAATTGATCTGGACTAGCATCACTCGGACAAACATGCTCAGTATAGTTCGCCAAATCGCGGCAGCGAATAGCATCGCCTTTTTCTTGTGGATAAATCACTGCCAGCGAGCTAATATACGGCTGTTGAGCTAGCTTTTGCGCCATGTCATCAGGCAGCGAATGGCTAGATATCATTGCTGTTCCAGCCTTCAGCTGCGAATAGCCATTATCCTTAACTGTTTGAGCGTTCAAGCCCTCAATACCGCTGGTCGCCGTCAAGTAAAAACTGCCAGCAAACAGCGCCAACACCACGCCGCTAACACTGCGAAAAACTGTTTGCGAGTGCACCGCCGTACGCTTGCCAGCAATCAACGCCGAAGCATTATTCGACCAGCGCGCCAACAACAGCGCAATCTTATTAGTCAGCCAGCTACCTGCCAAAATCAGCCCGAACATAATCAGCAGCAGCGCCGACGTCATTAGTATTAACGGCAAAGCTGACTCCTTATTATCATTCAACCAGTCCATGCCCAGTTTGGAAGACATCCAGGCGAAAATCGCGATACCAATCGCTGGCACGAACACTCGCCACATCCGCAATTTTTTAACTTTTTCAACCGACCGCGACACGCCCAGCGGAGAAATTTGCGCCCGCCGCATTCGCCGCCAATTGACAAACATCGTCAGTCCCAGCGTCAGAACGATAATTAATGTGTATTGCGCGATGCTCAGTTTCAAGTCGCTTGGCCACATACCTTCACCGTTCATTTTGAAATTAAGCAGCGGCGCTTGCCATAGCCAAAATATCGTCAAGCCAATCAGCACACCGACCGTCGACGCCAAAAACGACTCCAGCATCAGCACTCGCGCTACCTGTTTTTTAGTAGCGCCAATCAGCCGCAGCGCCGCATAGCGTTTTTCGCGCTGAGCAGCACCTAATTGCGTCGCTACCGACACGAAAATTACCACTGGGAATAGCAAGATTGTCGCGCCGACACCCAGAATCATCACGGAAAAAGGATCAAAGGATACCGTCTTTTTACCTTCTTTGTCCGTCTTGTAAATATCCGCAAACGCTGATGGCTGCTGGCGTGATTTTGCCAAAGTATCAGCTTGCGCCACCTCCTGGCTATCAATGCCGCGCACCATCATCAGCGTATCTGACGTCTCGACATACTCGTCAGGAATTAGGCCCAAATACTTAGTATTCTTGCCAAACCGCGCCAAAATATTATCCTCAGGATAATCAGCAACTAACTCTGCTAGCGCTCTCGACAGATAATATTCGCCCGGACGCGGCGTTTTCATCTTGGCAAACTGCGGCGACTTGTCCGTGCCGTACATCGAGTAAACACTGATCGATTGATCGCGCCACTTCGACGTATTGCCTGGCTGCCATGCCATAACCTTCAATGGATCGACGCCTTTGATTGGTTTTTGTGAATCCGTATTATTACTTGCATCAGCGGCGATACTGCCAATGACTACGCGGTTCGAGCGACCCAACAGTCCGTTAGTGCCAGCCACGAAATAACACACCAGCATAATCCCTAGCGCTACTGCCGCTGCTGTTAAGCCTAAACGCACTACTGACTGGCGACCAGATTTTTTGAGTAACATCCAGCTAACACTCATTTGGTAGCCCTCGCACTGGCTTTGTTAAGATTTGTCTGGGTATTCTGCGCCATATTCACCGCTGCATCCGCGCCGGAAATTTGCCCATCGCGCACGATAATTTCCCGGTCGGCATAGGCGGCAATTGTCGGCTCATGCGTCACCATGATGACTGTCGTACCGTGCTCTTTAGCAGTTTTGATAAATAGCTCCATAACTCTCTCTGAATTCAGACTGTCCAGCGAGCCAGTCGGTTCATCAGCGAACAGCACCTTTGGCTCAATCACCATCGCCCGGGCAATCGCCACCCGCTGCATTTGTCCGCCCGACAACTCGCCAAGCATATTGTCGGCTTTATTCCCCAACTCAACATTGTTAAGCCATGATTTCGCTCGTTGATAGGCTTCTTTACGCTTGACACCGTTAAGCAGTAGTGGCAGCGCCACATTATCCAGCGCTGTTAGCTCCGGCACCAACTGCCCAAACTGAAAGACAAAGCCAAAGCTAGTGCGCCGTAAAATACTGCGCTGATCATCGCTCAGTTTGTCGATCCGCCGTCCGTCGAAATCAATCTCTCCACTATCAACCTTGGTAATCGCCGCCAAGCTATGCAGCAGCGTCGACTTGCCAGAGCCCGACGGACCCATAATCGCCAGCACTTCGCCCGCCTCAACATCCAAGCTGACGCCGCGCAGCGCGTGCGTTTGCCCGAACGACTTCTTAATATTTTTAGCGCTAATTATTGGTTTGCTCATGCAAAATTTCCTCCTTTAGCCGCGTTAAACGCGAAATAGTTAATTCAATCCAGCGCAAATCCGCCTCCAAATGATACAAAGCATGGTCGATCAGCAGCATGTCCGACAAGCTACTATCGCGCCGCTGCGCTGTCAGCTCGCGCATCCGCTGAATATGCGCTTGCCGTTGGTTATCCAAATACGGTGACGCATCGCCATCTTTCAAAATCGCCAATACCGCCTTTATATACATCGTCGCTTGCAGCTGCGGCGACGGCGCCTCTGGTGATTCCAGCCATGCTTGTAAATCCTGCTTGCCCTCATCGGTAATTTCATACCGAACCCGATCCGGCCCGCCCGATTCGCTGGTATCGGCAATCTCTTTGACCTTGTTATCGCGTTTGAGCCGTGCCAGAGTTGAATATATCTGACCAGTTAAAATTGGCTTATCTTTGCCAAAATAACCGTCATATTTTTTCTTCAACTCATAGCCGTAATTTGACTCTTCCGCTAAAAAACCTAACAGTGTATATTGAACGCTCATACTCTTACTATACACCCAGTGTTTAGTTATTGCAAGAGTTTTATACACTCGGTGTATAGTTTATAATTTTAGCCGTTACTCTTACTTCTTTGTATCAGATCTTCTGAAAAATAAACAAATGTTCATGCATTATTAGCAAAAAATTACTTTCTTGCGATTTATTAATCCAGAAACCAGTAGCCTTACAATTAAACTGGCGTTTTATTATATCTTCTTTCAGTTGAAAACCTACTCTTAAAAATCTATCCATAACTTTATACGCCATAGGCTGGTACATTTTATTACGTCGCGTATCTCCAATTAGAATTGCACAAAATTTACCGGGCTTTAAAATACGATATAGTTCAGCAGCTACCTTTTCCATCTCATCAGTAAACTCATCGATATCATGAATATTTGACAAATCTTCGTTAATTTCTCCACCGCTATATTTTATAATATCAGCATACGGCGGATGAGTAAGTATAAAGTCTATACTTTCGTCTTCGGCTTTACTTAAATCTCGCGCGTCGCGTTTAACAATCTTTTGCCAAGCATCATTTTTCACTTCAAAATCTAACGATATTTTTGTTCGTTCCAGCGCCTTATCGTTCACATCAGAGCATATAATGTGACGATTGAGAATTTTTGCCTCAATGGCAGTTGTCCCGCCGCCAATCATTGGATCGAGCAAAATATCGCCTTCGCTGGAGTATCGCAATATCAAGTTTCTTACAACTTCTGGAGACCAATTACCTCGCCAATCGGATTTATGTGTCGCCCAGTTACCGCGGCGCGGAAATGCCCAAACAGTCGTACATTCTAGCTCAAAGTTGTCCGGATGAAGTTTTCTTGGTTTGGCTACCATGAGAGATTATTTAATACTCCACGCTCAAGCATACTGAGATTAAATATGTAGTCATTATGGTTATAAGTTTCTTCAAGGGGGCGTTTTGCTGTATGCCACCCCAGACCATCTGTAATCCATACAAAGTCAATATTCTGCAGTTTTAACTCGTCATATAAACTACGAAATTCTCCGCAAACAGCCTTCAATTTTGAGCCTCCACCATTATAGAAATTTGTTTCAAATAATTTAATTTTACCTGTTTGGGGGTTATAAACAGCAAAATCGAAACTCCGCTCTGATTTATCAACTTTAATTTCGTAATCCCATTTTTCTTTTATTCTATTTGGACGAGCTTGACTTAAATACTCAAAATTATTTTGCCTACAAAAATCAGCTAAAAATAATTCTACAATCTCTTCCATCAAAGTCCCGCCACGATTCTTCCTGCCATTACTATCAAGCCCAACTTCTACACCTGTAACATAGTCTACTAAGTTTTTTACACCGTCTTTCTTAAATAAGTTCACTAGTCCAGTCTTATCCAAAAAATTAAAATACTTGTTGGCGTCGTCTTCTTGAGCTGAAAAATCATAAAGCTCTGATTCTTTTGATATTTTATCGTAAACTTCTAGCCTACTATCGCGTACGGCAATCAATATAGGCAACGCTTTCACTATATCGCGATTAGATTCGTATAACTTACAAAATTCCTCATACAAATTATCCTTGCCGAGCAAATAATTGAGCTTATTTAAGACTATTTCTATATCTGCACTACTCGTAAAAACCTTATTCCAATTTACAAAATAATCCCAAGTTTTAATTGAACTCTTGAATGTCGATACTAAATAATTAAAATCTTTTTCCATAATCCTAGTAATTTGTTACTAATACCTCATTTATTTTACCGCGTTTTGATCCTTTTGAATTTATAGCACGTCCAGCAATTATCTTGTTTATACTAACCCCCTCTAATCCAGAATACAATTCATTAATAAATGGCGTGTCCGAATTTGAGAGCATAACAAAACATCCGCGTTCGTGCAGTTTAACAAAGGTGTTGCGAAGTTCTATTTGCTCCTTCTCGAAAAAACCCTTAGCAGTATAGGCGGTAAACGAAGATGTTGGATTAAGCGGGTAATACGGAGGATCAAAGTAAATAAAATCGCCAATCTTCGCTAATTTTAGAACATCTTTATAATCTCGATGAGTAATAGTAATTTCCTGCAGAGCTTCTGAGGCTTTACGCAAATTATTCTCATCACAAATAAGCGGATTTTTATATCGACCAAATGGAACATTAAACTGACCGCTCTTATTTACTCGGTACATACCATTAAAACCAGTTCGATTAAGAAAAATAAAACGCGACGCTATCTCTATATCGGATAATTCATTAATATCTTGAGCGCGAACTCTTAGGTAATATTCTTTGTTATAGATATGTTTTTTTAGCGACTTGATTAAACCATCAATGTTGTCTTTTATGACATTGTAAGTTATTACCAATTCTCTGTTAGTATCTGATAATTCTGCATGTTTTGGCAATAGATCAAAAAATACTGCACCGCCACCAACAAACGGCTCAAAATATGTATTTGATTCTGGGTTAAAACACTCGGGCGGATATAGATTTAATTCACGGAATTGTTTAAGCAGCTGCCGCTTACCTCCGACCCATTTTACAAACGGCTTTGGCTTATCTTCAACAATTTTCCTAATATCGTCAATGGTACTATTTTTTTGTGATAGCTGAAACAAACGACGAGCATAAATCAAATTTATATCAAGAGCACTAGCAATGCTTTTCACTGTCAAGCCACCCGTTTCCATAACCCCTCCAATCACAGTTTTATATATACAATAATACCATTTCACATCTCAACATTAAAGCCGACTCAATCCAATTCTCCAAATTTTAGCGTATAATAAGAATCATATGGAGCGTATCCGACAGCAAAAAGAAACTGTCAAAACTGCCGCTGCTGGTATCGGCGCGCTATTGAAACTGCCGCGCTACGGCGTGCTGGCGGCGGGTTTTTCTTTGTTATTCGCCATTGTTATTTTCTTTGCGATTAACGGCAATTTTTATGGACCGTTGTTTTTGTCGCGGCTATCAATTGTCGATAAACTCGCTGTTGCTGGTAACATGCTCGCCGAGCTATTCAAGCAAGGTTTCACCACGCCAAACGGCGCGCTGCTGCTAATCGTCTCTATTCTGCAAGGCTTATCGCTTTCAGTTGTAATATTTACAGCACGACGAAATAAACGCAACGAACAAGACGTAGCCCGCCAACTCAGCGTCAGCAGTATCGCCTCAATCGCTGCTGCTATCGGCCTCGGCTGTGTACCGTGCGGCACCTCGCTAATCTTGCCGATTGTTACTCTGTTTTTCTCGGGCGCAGCAGCTGCTACCGCCGCCAATGTCGCTGGTACTATCGTACTCATCTTAGCGCTTATACTTAGCCTAGCGTCGCTTTACAAATCTGGACAAATCGCATTCGTTTATGCACAATTAGCCAAACAGGAGGAAAAATCATGAGTCATCAACAAGAACGCGGCATTGCCCCAATTTGGATTGTTTTATCAATCATCGTCATCGGCATCGTCGCTTTATTTATCTACGGTATTGTCAATCGGCCACCGAACCAGCATATCGGAAATGGTAAACCATGGAACGAACATATGTCGCAAGGCTCGGCAGATGCGAAAAATGTGTTTATCGATTACACCGATTACTTCTGCTCGTTCTGCGCCCAAGTCGAAGACGCTACCAGCAACGATTCTTTCAAAAACGACTACATCAAATCCGGCAAATTGCGCTACGAACACCGAATCGTCACCTTGCTGAAAGATAAAGTACCAAACACCGAACAAGGCGCTAAAGCCGCCTTCTGCGCCGCCGACCAGGACAAATATTGGCAGTACACTCACGACATCGTGCCGCGCATCAAAACCGACTACTTCGACAAAGGTATCGGCGTCAAAAACGTCGCTGTACCAAAAGAAATCCCGTTGCTACCGCTCAGCTACTTCGAAACGTCTGCCAAGAACGCTGGCCTGGACACCGCCAAGTTCGCCGACTGCATGAAAGGCAACTCCCACCAACAAGAAATTAACGACAACACGCAAAAAGCCCTATCGCTTGGCGTGAACGGCTTGCCATACATGGTAATTAACGACTACCAGACCAGCGGCTTTGCCGGCGGCGAGAGCGGGCTAAAGGCGATCTTGAAGGCTGGCGGCGTTAATTAATGCTAAAATTTCTCAATTCGTTTTCAGCGCCGCTGATCGGATCTTTAAGTTTCTGGCCTTTTTTATGCATCCTCTTGACCATACCATTCATCATTTCGCGGCTGATCATGCGCCGGCGCGTAACGTGGTCGTATGTATTCTTTTCCTACGGCTCAATTCTCTATTTCACAGGGCTAATCTTTTTTACGCTGTCGCCAGTACCAAAAGACCCGATTACCTTTTGCCAAACACATCACATCCAGCCGCAACTTATCCCCTTCAACTGGGTTAACTACGTTGTTCAGCCTAACAAAGATACTCTATATATCACGCTGCAATTAGTCATGAATATCGTTTTCTTTGTGCCGCTGGGCATTTTTATGAAAGCATATTTTCACAAGCATTGGAAATTTGCGCTGCTAAGCGGCTTTCTTTTATCGATGCTAATAGAAGTGACGCAGCTAACTGGCGTGTTCGGTTTATATCCTTGCAGCTATCGGCTGTTTGATGTTAATGATTTAATAACCAATACCTTTGGCTGCTTGCTCGGATTTATGTTGACATGGCTAATCGGTTATAAAGTTCCCAGCATCAAACTCAGCGACGAAAATTACGCCGCGCCCAATCGCCGCAATAAATTCTTAGCTAGCTGCATCAATATAGCCCTTATTATCTTCGCCTCAGTGGTTACCCGGTCGCTAGTTTATCCGTTTTTCATAGACACCATACAACCTGGTAGATTCTATCTTACGGAGCTAGGGGTCTGGATTATTATTCAGTTGTTTATCATACCAAGGATTGCCAAAGGCTGGACGATTGGTAGTTATCTGGTCGGCATCGAACCGAAACGCCGACGCAAAAACGATAAACAACAGCCAAAAGACGACGCTAACCCAGAAAATTAACCTTTCAGCTGCCGCATAAATCCGCGTAGCTGCGACGATGTTCGTTCAATCCTTTCGCTTGTCCAGTATTTATCTGGCGTGATGTTATCGTCGCCAGTCGATTCTTCTTTGTAACGGCCGATAATCTTGCCGTTCTTGACAATCGATACGTCTGGTACAAATATCCGCGGCTTGCCGTTGTCATCTTTGTCCAAATACGGCTCTAGTTTCTTGACCAATTTTTGGTAAACTTCGTTGTTGCTAGCGCGGGCATCGCGAATATTCAAATAGTATATTTTATCAATACCTTCAGCCCGAGCTGCCCGGTCAACGTGTTCGCTCAAATGCTGGCACCACGGACACTGCGGAAAGCCCAAAAAAACTACGCCGCTGCCGTTATCAAAAATATCGAGGACTTCTTTATCGCTGGCATAAACGAAGCGATTATTCGCCGCCACTCGCGGATATTCTGACTTGAATTTGGCGGCATCGGACACGTTGGTAGACGGATTTTTCGGCTGCTCGGCAGTGCGCCGGTAGTTATACCACAATCCAGCCGTAGCGCTGCACAAGATGATTATGACGGAAATAATCGCAATGGTTTTTTTGTTCATACCAACCCTCTTTTTCATAACGTCGTATCCTTCTTATAATTTTTCTTAGCTTCCAGCCAGCAGCGATTTTGCTCGGCTTCATCTTCAATCTCAAAAATCTCGACTGGGTATTTTTCAGCCTGCTTGGCAATTTTTGCAGCAACCGCTTCGGGGATATTGATATCAAAGCGCGCAGCAAATTGAATAGCATAAATAATGATATCGGCCAGTTCGCTCGCCATGTCGTCTTTGGTGCCGATATGCTTGTCGCCCCACTGGAAATATTCTAATAATTCATTAGCTTCCAGCGACAACGATATCGCCAAACCGCGCGAATCATTCGTCTTATCCCACTTCCGCGCGCGAATATGATCCATCACTAGTCCTTGCACTTCTTCAAATGTCATAATTCCCCCTTCTGGTGTAGCTTCACTATATAATTTCATTATACTACAGTACTCTTAACGACGGAGATAGACGTATTTAACAATAGATAATTAATTTATCTTTCGAATTAAACACCGTAAGAACATATAATGCCACATTTTTGCCTAAAATTCATTGACATTTTATTCCATTAGTGATATATATATTAGCTTTTGCTCAAAGTTTCGGATAAAGGGCAGAAGTCGCCCTTTAGCTTTGAGCAGCTTCTCTCGTGAAAGGAGAGAGTCATGTACAGAAAGTCTTCTAGAATGGTGACCGCAATTGCCATCGTCATCTGGCTGGTCAACCTGGCGATCGCCGCCGTCGCCATCGTGTTCCTCGCCGCGCTTCTCCGCGGGGCAGGCGCCACCTGGATGCCAGAGCTGAGCTTCTGGCAGGCCATCCTGCTCCGCGTCGCTTTCAGGCTCCTCTATAGCGACACCATTAAGGTGACGCCCAGAGACTGAGAATTAAAGGGCTCGCCCGCCGAAAATAGCTCGCCGAATGCGTTCAATCTGATTGAGACAATTACTCGTTTCTCGAATTGAAGGATCCGCATTCAGCTTGAGCTCGTTCGGCGGGCTATTTTCATTGAAAGAACTATTCCCACCTAAACAGCTTAATCGCCGCGATGTAGATAACGAGAGTCCAGGCGGCGACGGCGCCGATTTGCGGCAAGACTTCGATGAGGCTAGCCTGCTCGGTCATAATCAGACGGAAACCATCCACAACCGGCGTCATTGGGATAAATTGCGTTACGCCGCGCAACCATTCTGGAAAGAGGAATGCCGGAAAGAATGCTCCAGACAGAAACATCATTGGGAAAGAAATCAAATTAGACAGAGGAGCTGATTGATTTTCGTTCTTCGCCCAACCGCCGATTAATAATCCTAAGCCCACCATCATCATCGCCGAAATCACCGACATCAATGAGAACAGCAGCCAATCACCGCGCATATTGAAATGGAACAGCAGCATGCCGACAACAACCATCATCGTCAGGCTGAGTAGCGAGATTATAATATAGTGAATCGCCATGGAGATGATTAGCTGACCCGAGGTAAACGGCGCCGCGCGCAGTCGGCGATAGGAGCCGCGCTGTTTTTCGGCCGGCATTTGGTTAGCCAGACCAAAGATACCCATGCTCATTAAACTAAATGCCAGCAGTCCTGTAAATGTATAGTCAAACGATTTCAGCTGCTCGTCGCCGACAGCTTTACCGGCAGCCTTGAGCGGCGCTTCCGGCTGGCCCATACGTTTGTTTATTTCATCAGCAATTTGGTTCATCACCGCTGTCAAGGCACTGCCGGTTTGTTCGGAACCTTTGGCGTACAGCACGTTGATTGTGCCAGTCGGGCGAGCATCTTTGCCCTCACCCTTCACTTTACCAAAATCGCTCGGCAGTTCAATGATGCCGTTCAGTTCTGAACGCTTCAGCTTCTCACGAGCCTCGTCCATATCCTTGACGTCTTTAATTTTAAGAATTGAGTCTTTGGCGTTATCTTTGGCGCCTTTAACGAAGCCTTTGGCAAATTCCGTCTGCGAATTATTGATAATCGCGATGTCAAAGCTGGTCGATTGATTATTAAAAATCGAACCAAATACTAACAAGAAGATGAGTGGAAACAGGAAGGTAAAGAACAGCGACATTTTATCGCGGATGAAACGTTTTTGCTGGGCCCGTACTTGCCCGAATACACCAGTCCAATATTTTTTCATACTAATCCCGAATTGCCTTTCCTGTTAAGTCAATAAATACGTCCTCCAAATTGGCCTGCTCGACAACTTGCTTTTTCTTGAAGCCGCGCGCCAGTAGTTGCTGGATCAGATTGTGCGGCGTATCAATGGTGATGATTTTACCATTATCCATAATCGCCAAGCGGTCGCACAGCAGTTCAGCCTCGTCCATATAATGCGTTGTCAGCACGATGGTAATACCCTCATCGCGAATCTCTTTGATCAAATCCCAGAGATTGCGGCGCGCCTGCGGATCAAGGCCAGTGGTCGGCTCGTCGAGGAACAACACCGTCGGGTTATTAACCAGCGTCGAAGCGATGGCGAAGCGCTGCTTTTGCCCGCCCGAGAGCTGCTCGACGTAGCTTTTGGCTTTGTCGGTCAATTGCACCTTGGCCAG
>CALISG010000016.1 GCA_938042065.1 uncultured Candidatus Saccharibacteria bacterium | reverse complement strand
GCCTGGTGAAATTATCATCCCGGAGGCTTATGTCAAGCAACTGGGCTTCAAGGATGCGCAGTCGGCAATTGGTCAGACGATTACGCTGGGTTTGCGTAGTGCAGCACAAGGCAGCGAGGTTGCTAAGGAAATGCCGCTGAAGATTACTGCGGTTGACAAAGCGTCGGATACGATTTTATATTATCAACCGATGCTGCGAATCTCGACCGCCGACGCTAAGGAAATCTACGAATTTAGCCACGACAAAAGCCAGCCGAATGAGTATTCGACGGCGCTAGTGTCGGTTGACGATGAGAAAAATATTGATGCGGTGAAAGACGAAATTAACAAAGACTACAGCGCCTATTCGATTCAGGACGTGCGCAAGACGCTGCTCACCATGGTCAATGCGGCGCAAGCGGCGCTGGCGGGATTTGGCGGTTTGGCGCTGCTGGCGAGCGTGTTCGGGATTATCAACACCATGTACATTTCGGTGCTGGAGCGAACCAGTCAAATCGGGTTGATGAAGGCGCTGGGAATGAGCGGCCGCGATATTGGCAAACTATTTCGTTACGAAGCGGCGTGGGTTGGTTTACTAGGTGGCTTGATTGGCGTGGGCTTGGCGAGCTTGGTGACGCTGCTGAATCCAGTGATTGCCAGCGCGCTGAAGTTAAGCGCAGGGACGAACTTGCTGGTGATTAATCCGCTGCACATTGGTTTGCTGGTGATTGGTCTGGTGGCGATGGCGGTTATTTCTGGCTGGCTACCGAGCCGCAAAGCAACAAAGCTAGATCCAATTGAGGCATTAAGGACGGAATAGGAGAAACATCATGATTGAACTAAAGAATGTGACGAAAATTTACGGCAAAAAGAAAAACCAATTTACGGCGCTGAAAAATGTCAGCTTGAACATCCCGACGGGCGCGAGCGTGGCCATCCTCGGTAAATCCGGTTCTGGAAAATCGACGCTGATGCACGCGATCTCTGGGCTAGACCGGCCACAGCATGGTCAGGTGATCATCGACGGGCAAGACATCTTGCAGCTGAAGCCGAAGCGTGTCGATGAGTTTCGCGCCAAGAAAATCGGCTTTATCTTTCAGAGCTTTTTTGTCCAAGGCAATGAGAGCGTGGTTGACAACGTCAGCTTGCCACTGGAAATCGCGCGGCTGCCGCGCAAAAAGCGGGCGCACAAAATCAATGCGGCGCTTAAAGCGGTGGATTTGTACGATAAGCGCAAAAACCGTGCCAAAGATTTGTCGGGCGGGCAAAAGCAGCGCTTGGCGATTGCTCGGGCGATTGTCGGCGATCCGCAAATCATCTTTGCCGACGAGCCGACCGGCAACCTGGACAGCGAAACTGGCGCTAAGGTGGAAGGATTGCTATTTGATTATAATAAGCAAAAGGGTGTCACGCTGATTGTAGTGACACACGACGTCGACCTGGCGAAGAAATGCGATTATCAGATCATAATTAAAGACGGGCGGGTTGAGAAATCGACCGTGCCAGAGGAGAAAAAGCATGGACGTTAGTGCTTACGCCGAAAGCTTAGCGATTCAGCTGCGCAAAGGTTTTTTGGTCTACTGTGTGCTGCTGGTTTGTGCCAAACAACCGCAATATACCGGCGACATTGTGAAGCAATTGAGCGAGTCGGAGCTGATGGTGGTTGAGGGGACAATTTACCCGCTGCTCAGCCGCTTGCAAAAATACGGCTATTTGCAGCACGAATGGCAGGAAAGCGAGCAAGGTCCGCCGCGCAAATATTATTCGCTGACTGACAATGGCAAGCAATTGGTGGATGAATTGAAAGATCGGATAAAACTGTTAAATAATTCGCTGAAAAATCTCGAGAAAGGAGTAAAGCGATGAAAGAAATAACCAGAATCCATTTGGCGAAAACGCCGTTTAGCGCGGAGATTGATGCCAAAAAATCATTGGAGAAATATCTTAATTTAATTCAGAAAAACATGCATGCCGAGTCGGAAGCCATGCAAGAAATTGAAGCGCGAATGGTGGAGCTTCTGGCGGAGCGCGGCGTGGCAAAGGACGGCGTAATCGGTAACGATGATGTTCTGGCAATTCAGAAACAGATGGGCGAGCCGCGCGATTTTTCGGACGGTAGCGACAATGCGGAGATTGATGTTGACGTAGATGACGAGGTATTGGGCAATTCGTCTAAGCAGCTAATGCGCGATACTGAACATGGTTTGATCGGCGGAGTGTGCGCTGGCGTGGCGGCATATTTTGGCGTTAATCCGTTGTGGATACGCTTGATCGCTATCTTTTCGCCGTTTATAACGTTTGGCACGGCGGTGCTGATTTACATTGTCATGTGGCTGTCGATTCCTGAAGCGCGGACGGCTTCCGACAAGCTGCGGATGCGCGGCGAGCCGGTGACGCTGGATGCGCTCAAACGCTTGTCAATTGACGATAGTACTAAAAAGCAAGCAGCAAGCACCGCTGCCAAGATTTTCCGCTTTTTGCTGGGAATTATATTGGCGATGATAGCGTTTGGACTGCTGGTGGCACTGCTAGTCGGCGGCGTGTTTGGTTTTGGCGCAGTGGCAGCGTTGAACGGATTTACCGCGCAAAGCTGGGCGTGGGGATTGCTATGCTGCCTGGTTTTGGGCGGCGCAGTTTTGTTCACCTTGACGTTGCTGGCTACCTGGAGTGTCTTCACCTGGAAGCTGAAGCGTCCGGTGATTATAGCGATGCTTGGTCTATTGATGGCTGGCGCGGTTTGTTTGTCGGGTGTGGCAATTTTCAGCGCTAATACTTATTCGAATCTAACTTACGATTACGAGAAAACTCTAAAAGTTAAAACTGTTGACGCCTCAGAAGTTGCTGTCGGCGCTAAAAGTATAGTAGTTGATGGCAACGGTGAATATGTTGCGATGGAATACGGCGGCTATGCCGAAAAGACTCGGTTGGAAGTAAAATATCACGACACGCAATATTCTAAAACACCGGAAGTAAAATTACGCCGCGACGGCGACAAACTCGTGGTTAATGTGAAAAGCCAGATAGACGAGACGTGCAGCCATCGCGGTTTCACGGAGTCTATGCGCTGCCGCTATATGTACGGCCCGGTTTCTGTCAGGGTTTACGGCCCGGTGGATTTGCTGGCGCCCGGCCGCGGCCGCGATAATACGTTTAATTATAACGATTAAAACTTTAAGCAACTTTTCATGACGCGTCGATACAGTAGCGCTCATGAAAGCAGCTACAATTACTCAACCCTTGGCGTCGGCGGCTCCGGCAGTCGACGACCAAATTTTGCGACCACTCAATCCGCGGACATTGACGGTTGATATCGTATTGCCAGTTCTTAACGAAGCTCATGTGCTTGAGCGGTCGGTTACCAAACTGCATAGATGTCTTGCCAGCAATCTGCCGTATAAATGGCGTATAATTATTGCCGATAATGGCAGCACCGACGACACAGCGGCAATTGCTCGCCGGCTAGCTGAGAGACATCCAGAGATCCGCTTGCTACAATTGCCAGAAAAAGGTCGCGCCCGTGCTCTTAAGCAGGCTTGGATGAGTAGCAAGGCGGACATTCTAGCCTATATGGATATTGATTTGTCAACAAATCTTGACGGCTTCAAGCCGATGATTGCGCCGCTGATTACCGGCGATGCCGGATTAGCGACTGGTTCGCGGCTAATGAAACAATTGCGAACGACGCGCGGCTTCAAACGCGAGTTTATTTCGCGCTGCTACAATCGAATTATTCGCACTACTATGAAGACTAAATTTGTTGATGCGCAGTGCGGTTTCAAAGCGATACGCCGCGATGTAGCGCAAAAGTTGTTGCCGCACATTAAGGACACGGCTTGGTTTTTCGATACTGAGTTGCTAGTCAAAGCTGAGTATAACGGCTATAAAATTCACGAGGAACCAGTAGAATGGATTGAAGATACTGATTCTCGGGTTGATGTTGTTAAAGCAGCAACAGAGGATATTGAGGGTTTGTCGCGAGTGCGCCAAGAATATGGTCAGTCGAGTTTCGGCGAGATGGCAGCATTTGGCGGTTTACTGCTTTTCACGGCGATATTTTATCTGTGGCATTTGACCATTAATGGCATGGCTAATAGTTATTATGCGGCAGCTGCGCAAGCGGCAAGTACTAACTGGACAGCATGGCTATTCGTCAGCTTAGACGCAGCGAATTTTGTTAGCGTCGACAAGCCGCCAATTAGCATGATGATTATGGGATTGTTTGGCCGGATATTTGGTTTTTCGTCGTGGAGCATGCTGTTGCCGCATGCGCTGGCAGGTATCGCTACGGTGGCGCTGGTTTATCTAACGGTTAAACGATGGTACGGTGCGCGCGCTGGTTTGATTGCCGGAATCGTAATGGCGATGACGCCAGCTGCTGCGCTAATGTTTCGTTTTAATAATCCGGATAGCTTTTTGATGCTCTTTTTGACAGCTAGCGCTTACGCATTCTTGCGATCATTTGAAGGCAAACGGCCAGTGTTATGGTTGAGTCTGGCTGGTTTATTTACGGGGTTTGCTTTTAATGCTAAAATGTTACAAGGTTTGCTTTTGTTGCCGATAATGACAATCGTTTACATTAGCTTTGCACGCCCAAAATTCACTACCAGAATATGGCATCTCGGCGTGGCTGGCATAGTGACAATAGTATCGACGTTTTGGTGGAGTATTTTGGTGTGGCTAACGCCAGCGGTAAATCGACCTTGGGTTGGTAGCACGAGCGACAATAGCATATGGAGTTTGATATTCGGTTATAACGGTTTTGGGAGACTGTTGGGTAATGGTGGTGGTCCTGGAGGCCGGACAGGCGGTATGATGCAAATGGGTGCGCAGGCTGCTAGTCAAACCGCTTCGCCAGCAGCGCAAGCAATGACGCCGCCGATTGGTATGATGGGTGGCAGTTTTGGTGCGGGCGGTCGTGGCGGCAGTCCTGGCGGTGTTGGCTTTGGTGGCGAGACTGGCGTGCTGCGTATATTTAATGAGAGCTTTGGGCCGAACATTGCTTGGCTAATTCCGGTAGCCTTGATTAGCGCTGGGTTAGTAATCTGGTTGTTGCGCCGGGCGCCGCGCCGCAACAAGGAGCGGGTTGGCGTGTTGTTGTGGTTGGGCTGGCTGCTGATTCACATTGTGATATTTAGTATGACTAGCGGCACTATTCATCCGTATTATGTGGTAGTGATGGCGCCAGCGGTGGCAGCGCTAGTTGGTATCGGGGCGCCATACATATGGCAAGCTTACACGCGCCGCACCAAAGTAGCCTGGATACTGCCGCTGAGTATCGCGCTAACGACAATTCTTAGCATTATTATGCTCGGCTATAGCAACTACTGGCCTTGGCTGATGTGGTTGGTGATAGTTACTGGCGGTGCGGCAACGATTTTGACGCTACTGCCTCTATCGCAGACGAGACGGTTTAAGCAAATTATCCTAGGTTTAGCAATTACTGCTGGTATGGCGGCGTCGATTGCTTTTAGCGTCAGTACAGTAGCTACAGCACATAGCGGTAGTATTCCAACGGCTGGCCCAGGCGCGTCGGCGATGAATAATACGAATAATGAGTCGGCGCAAGCTGAATCAGCGCTTGTCTCGTTTTCGTTAGAAAATCGTCGCGGCGCAACCTGGCTAGCGGCGGTGAACAGCGCTAACGAATCGGCGCCAATTCAACTATCAAGCGGACAGCCAGTTATGGCGATTGGCGGTTTCAATGGTAGTGACTCGACGTTGACGCTATCGCAATTCAAAAAGCTTGTTAAACAAGGTAAAGTTCGCTATTACGTAGTAAACAGCAGACAAGGGAAATCTGGCGGCCCCAGCGGTATGGGTGGACTAGGTGGTAACTCCGAAATCTTATTATGGGTGAAAAGTACTGGTAGTCAAGTCGATTACGGTGGTACGCAATATACAGTTTATGATCTTGCGGCGGCTGCTTAAGAATACTTTAAGCTCAACCGCGCATACTGTCATTACAAACCTAAGCAAAGGAGTGAATATGACCAAGAATTTGAGTTTGACAACTGATGAAGCGCTTGTCTTGCAGCAGATTAGCGAGAGTGGCGAGGAAGACCTGATAGGACTAACCGAAAGCTTGCAAATGAGCCGTCCGAAATTGATGACACAGCTGAGTCGCCTCAAAAACAAAGGTTTAATCAAAATTAAAACGACCGCTGGCGATTGGTGGATTTCGATGAGCCGCCGCGGCAAGCAGACGACTCACTACTTGTGGCCAGAAATGTCCTTAAATTACTAAACCATTAAACAAAAGAAAGGTTATAATAAAATTATGAAGATTTTGGTTGTTGACGACGAGAAGAGAATTGCCAAGTCGATCAAGCAAGGGCTCGAAATGGACGGCTACGCGGTTGATATCGAGTATGATGGCGAGGATGGCTACAATGCAGCGCGGGCTGATGATTACGATCTCATCATTCTCGACGTGATGATGCCGATTATGAATGGTTTTGAAGTCGCCAAAAAGCTGCGTGCTGACGGTAATAAAACGCCAATCTTGATGCTGACGGCCAAAGATCAGAATAAAGATATTGTGGAAGGCTTGGATAGCGGTGCTGACGACTATTTGCCGAAGCCGTTTAGCTTCGAGGTTCTCGGTGCTCGCGTTCGGGCGTTGCTGAGGCGGCCGCAGGATATACTTGATAACATTTTGATAGTGCGCGACCTTGAACTTGATATCGCTAATCACACTGCTAAACGGGCTGGTAAAGATATCAAGCTATCTAACAAAGAATTTGCCATTCTTGAATATTTGCTGCGCAACAAGAATCAAATTCTTAGCAAGCAAAACATCATGACGCACGTTTGGGACTTTGATGCCGATATTTTGCCGAATAATGTTGAAGTTTTTATTAACTATTTACGCAACAAAATTGATAAGCCTTTTCCAGGCGCTGATCCGATTATCCAAACGGTACGAGGGTTTGGATATATCGTTAAGGACGAGATTAGAAAAGCATGAAAAATGTTGGTCAACGTGCCGTTGTTCGCTTAGCGGGGACCTATTTGGCGATCATCATGTCTATGTCGGTCGCCTTTAGTTTGATAATTTATGGACTATCAAGCCAAGAATTTCATCGCCGGCCGCCAAATGATCAGCAGGCAACTTCTACGATTCGTTCCGCCGAGCCGGGTACGGTTATTTCAATTCACAGCTATCTTGATACGCGTGAAGATGAAGCGATGGCGGCGATTCGCCTAAACTTGCTACTGGCAAATTTGACGGTGTTTTTGATAGGTGGACTAATCAGCTATCTGCTAGCTCAGCATACGCTGCAGCCAATTGAGGATAACATGGCGGCGCAATCGCGTTTTGTCAGCGATGCTAGCCACGAATTACGCACGCCGTTGACTGCACTACTGGCAGCTAATGAGGTGGCATCAATGAATCCGAAATTGACACTCAAGCAAGCCAAGCAGGTTATTGCTGACAACGTTGACGATGTTAAACGTTTACAAAAATTAACCAACTCAATGTTAGGATTGCTCAAAGAAGACAAGCTGGAAATTCAGAAAGGTAAGGTCGGTTTGCAATCGGTGATTGCTCGGGCGATGAACCTAGTAGTAAATCAGGCGCTGGCAAAAGATATTGCTATCGACGATAAAACTAAAAATTTTTTGCTGCTTGGCGATCGACAAAGTTTAGAACAGCTTTTCACGATTTTGCTAGACAATGCTATTAAATATAGCAACAAAGGCGGTACCATTACTATTTCTAGCAGCAAAAAGGGTAAGCACGTCAGCGTTGCTGTAGCGGATGCTGGTATTGGCATGAGCGACGAAGTAAAGTCGCAGATTTTTACGCGATTTTATAGAGCTGAAGAGTCGCGTACTACTGCTGGATACGGCTTAGGCTTGTCAATTGCCGAGCGGATTATTAAGGCGCATAGCGGACGAATTAACGTCGATAGCGAACAGAATGTTGGTTCTACTTTTACAGTCCTTCTTCCTGCATACAACAAGAAAAAATAGTTTTTAAGGCGTTTTTAATTGCTTATTGCTATATTATTGATCGATGCTAATTTAACGAAATAGATCAATAGACGTCATCTAAAAGTATGCCAAATACAGCGTAAATAATAGCTAGTAATTAATTCCAGCAGATTTCATTGCTGGCTGGATAACAAACTTTTCAAAATCATCAGCATTAGCCCAAACATAACTAGCATTAGTATCGGTGTTTGTGCCGCTAACTAGCTTACCGTTAAGGACTTTTTGGCTGCCGACATCTTTGCCGTTAATGTACATAGCCGGCGTGCCGCCAACGCTGTCCTTTTTGCCGAGCGCCATGTCGTAATCAATTTTTTTACGGATATTTGGATTTTCGAGATCAGCCTTGAATTTTTCTACATTCAAGCCCTTGATGTCGGAGGCTAACTTCACAAAGTTTTCGGTACGAGTTGACCCAGATAGCTCTACCCAGCTAGCTCGATTTTCGAAAAGCGAGTTGTGCATTTCCCAGTACTTACCTTGTAGTCCAGCTGATTCGGCAGCAGCCGCCGCGGCCAGCGCGTTCGGGTGCGCGCTAGTTAGCGGATAATTGCGGAAGATAAACCCGATCTTGTCTTTGTACTTTTCAATGACTTTTTTGGTGACCGGGTAAGATGAATTGCAGCCTGGACATTGAAAATCGGCATATTCAACTAGTAGTACTTTGCTGTTAGCGTTACCATAAACATGTTCGCTAATATTGCCGCTTTCGCTCGATGCTGGCTGCACCTTCGTAGTATCGACGCTTGAAACATCAATTTGATTGCGCTGCTGTAAAAAGATTAAGCCGCCAATCAATCCTACGCACATCGCCGCAAAAATAATCCATGCCTTTTTGGTCATATTTCCTCCGCTTATTACTAGAGGCTATTATACTGCTTATGAGCTCGCCAATCAAGCGGGCTTGCGGTACAATATATGTATGCGGTTATTCTTAGCGATTTTGTTTGTGATGATTACTTTAGCGTTGATAGCAGTGACGTCAATTTCGCCGCGCCGAACAAAGCTATCAATGTACGAGTTAGAACGCCGCCGTCGTAAGGGCGACACCGCAGCGGCTGACGAATTACGACGAATACTACTGCTTGATGATATTGTATCGCTGCGTAAAGCAACCGAAGCTCTACTACTGGTTCTGGCGGTATTATCGGCAGTATCGGCGTTTGGTTTTTTTATCGGCGTAGCTATTAGCGTGATGACGTCTTTAGTATATAGTAGAATTGCTCATTTTGACTGGTTGGTGCAGATGGTTGATGGATATTACCGGCGGATAGAGCCGAGATTGCTGACTTTCGTCGAGCGGCATCCGCGCTTGGGGCAAGTTTTGCGCAGTGTTAATGTGCAGAATGAGCCGAATATTCTTAGCTCGCGGGAAGAACTTGAGCATTTGATACGCGAATCATCGGGAATACTGTCGCTTGAAGAGAAAAAACTAATCAATAATGCCCTGCATTTTCATGAAAAAACCGTCGAAGAGGTAATGACGCCGCGCGGCGTAATGAATACAGTAGCTAAGGAAGATGTGATTGGGCCGTTGCTGCTTGATGAACTACATAAGACTGGCCATAGCCGTTTCCCGGTGACTGACGGTGATATTGACCATATTGTTGGTATTCTGCATATTCGTAGCTTACTGACGCTTGATAACGGTAAGAAAACTAGCCGCGTTGAAACGGCGATGGACAAGAAGATTTACTTTATCAACCAAAACCAGAAGCTGGAGCGCGCCTTGTCGGCCTTTATCAAAACGCGGCATCATATGTTTATTGTTGTTAATGACTATCGCGAGACAGCGGGTATCTTAACGCTTGAGGATACATTAGAGGCGTTGCTTGGTCGTAAAATCCTCGATGAATTTGATGTAGTTGACGATTTGCGCGTGCTAGCGGCGCGTAATCCGAACAAAAATAATAAGAGTCCATCGGCTACTGACGTCAAATAAGTTAGTAATTTTAGCACTCTTGCACTTCGAGTGCTAACGCGCTATACTATAGCAATATGGCAAAGCGCGACTATTATGAAGTACTAGGTATCAGCAAAAACGCCTCTGAAGACGAAGTTAAGAAAGCTTTTCGTAAGCTGGCTGTCAAGTATCACCCCGACAAAGAAGGCGGCAGCGAAGAGAAATTCAAAGAGATTAACGAAGCTTACGAAGTTCTCAAAGACAAGCAAAAACGCCAACGTTACGACCAGTTCGGTCATGCTGGCGTAGGCGGTTCTGGCGGCGGTGCTGGTTACAGCGGTAATCCTTTTGAAGGTTTTGGCGGTTTCGGCCAAGGTCAAAATATTAATTTCGATTTTGGCGAAGGCTTGGGCGATATTTTCAGTCAGTTTTTTGGCGGGCCGTCCGGGCAATCGCGCCGCAATAGCCGGCCGCGTGGGCGCGACGTTGAAACGCGTGTTACTTTGACTTTCGAAGAAGCGGTGTTTGGTAAAGATGTCGAGATTGCGTTAATGATTAATGACGAGTGTGAGCATTGTCACGGTACGACCGTCGAGCCGGGTTTCGAGATGAAAACTTGTCCAGATTGCCAAGGGGCTGGCCAGCGTGTCCGCACAATGAACACTATGTTTGGCCCGATCCAACAAGCGGTAGTTTGCGAAACCTGTAAAGGCCGCGGTAAAATACCCGAGAAAGAATGCACAGTTTGCCACGGCTCTGGCGTGCAGCGGCGCGAGCAGAAAATCACTGTCAAAATTCCAGCAGGTATTGATGACGGTTCGACAATTCGTTTGCGCGAGCGCGGTGAAGCGATTGCCGACGGCGACCGTGGTGATTTATACATCAATATTCGCGTTAAAGCGCATAAGAAGTTTACCCGCGAGGGCGATTTGATTCTTAGCCAAGAACATATCGGTATGGTTGATGCGGCACTCGGTACTGAAATTGACGTTGAGACAGTCGACGGCATAATTACCATGAAGGTACCGGCCGGTACGCAGTCGGGTACTGATTTTAAATTGTCTGGCCATGGCGTGCCATACCCGCGCAGCGAACGACGCGGCGCCCATATCGTTAGCATTATTGTCGATACACCGACTAAACTGTCTAAAAAGCAGCGTGAACTGTTAGAGCAATTCGAAGCCTCTAAAAAACGCGGTATTTTCTCGTGAGACACAGGCTTTTAACTTGCCATCGTACATAGACGACATGATAAAATAAAAGCATGACTTTTACTATCGTTCTAGCAATAGTCTTTGGTGTGTTGTTTTTGTTGGCATATATGACGCGCCGGCGATTCGGCGTATTGACGCTTGCTTTAGCGGCTGGCTCTATTCTATCTGACCTGTGGAGTAGTCAAGCAACCCCGTATGTCGCAAATCTTGGTATTGTCATTATCAGTCCGCCGTTAGTAGATGTGGTGGCGGTGATATTAACTCTAGCGCCTTCACTGATATTACTATTCAGCGGGCCGGCGGCTAGTAATAAATTTCAGCGAATAGGCGGGTCAGTGATATTTGCAGTGTTAGCTGTGGTATTAATGTTTGAGCCGCTAGAAAATGCGCTAGTGGTTGATGAGTTCGGCAAGCAAATCGTCAGCCGTATTAATGCGTCTTATGCCATTATCGTGACGGTGTGCCTGGTGCTGTCGATAATTGATGTGTTGCAAACTCATGTGCGGCGCAACGAATCGAAAAAGAAGAGCAAAGAATAAAGACGGTTAAAAAAATAAAAGACCTTCACACTGAAAAGGTCTTCTTATTCTTGAAATGGAGGGCCCAGTGAGGCTTGAACTCACGACACCCTGCTTAAAAGGCAGGTGCTCTAACCAGCTGAGCTATGGGCCCGAGTAAATCTTACTATACAGTTTGCGGCGAGACGTGTCAAGCTATGCTACTATCGAAATATGAGATGGTTGGGCGAGCGGCTTCATCCAATGTGGCATATTGCCGCTTTATGCTACGGGCTAGTTAGCGGCGTGGTATTGGCACAATGGTGGAGCGGGGTTAGCTGGTGGCTAATTATTGCGTCCATCCCGCTGATTAGTTTAGCTTTTTGGCAGCGGCGACGGATTTTGTTAATTTTAACGCTAGGTGCGGGGTTGTTAATCGGACTGGCTCGCGGCTCTAGCGATCAAGTGCAGTTACAGTTATATAAACCGTTGTATGGCCAGTCGGTGCGATTAACTGGTATAGTGCGGGATGACGCAGATAACGTAGCTGGTAGCACTAGACTGCAAATAACTTATATCAAAATGGGCGAGACATCTTTACCTGGTCAAATTTGGTTGTCGCTGCGCGGTAATCCAGCAATTAAACGTGGTGATGGACTTGCTTTGCGCGGTGTATTGAAGCCGGGTTTTGGCAATTTCGCGGCAGTATTAGCAAGGGCGAAACTTGATAGTGTCAAGCGAACAGCTGGCGGCGATCCAGCCCTAGAGCTGCGCGATACTTTTGCTGATGGCGTACATAAAGCGGTTGATGATCCAGGAGCTAGCCTAGGGATTGGCTTTTTATTGGGTAAGAAAAGTATGCTGCCAGATGATCTACTGGAGGCTTTGAAGATTGCTGGTCTGACCCATATCATTGTAGCGAGCGGCTACAATTTAACAATTCTGGTACGTTTGGCGCGGCGGCTATTCGCAAAAATATCAAAATATTTAGCGACACTAGTTAGCTGTAGCTTGGTGCTGGGTTTTATCGGTATGACTGGCGCTAGCCCGAGCATGGTGCGCGCTGGGCTTGTTACTGGATTAAGCTTGTTAGCATGGTATGTCGGCCGAAAGTTTCATCCAGTTGTTTTGCTGGGGCTAGTATCGGCAATAACGGTATTGTGTAATCCAAGTTATGCTTGGGGCGACATGGGTTGGATGCTAAGTTTTGCGGCGTTTGCTGGCGTAATTATTGTGGCGCCAGTGTTGACGGCTTATTTCTTCTCGGCTGATAAAGTCCCAGCTATCATTCAAATTCTGCTAGAGACATTAGCGGCACAGCTGGTAACTGCGCCGATTATCATGGCAGCCTTTGGACAGTTGAGTGTAATTTCGTTGTTGGCGAATATCCTGGTTGGTCCGTTTATACCGTTGGCGATGTTGCTAACATCAATAGGTGGCGTTAGCGGATTGATTGTTCCAGCGATAGCGCACGTCATTGGCTGGCCAGCGCAGATGATGCTCGATGCGATGATTGCAGTAGTGAATTGGTGTGCCGAGCAATCTTGGGCTGCAGTTGAGCTGCAAGTACCGTGGTGGATAGCGGCGCTATGGTACGGTTTGATAATTGCGGCAGTGTGGTTCATGAAATGGCGTAGCGGCTATCGACTGCGCGACGCTTCAATAGTGACATAACAGGGCTCATTTGCTATTATATAAGTAAGCATTTATCAATAAACTAACGAGGAGTAGTCATGTCAGGACATAGTAAATGGGCGACAACACATCGTCAAAAAGCTGTTGTTGATGCTAAACGCGGTGCGATTTTCACTAAAATTGGCAACCAGATCGCTATCGCAGCGCGGGCTGGCACTGACCCCACAATAAACTCTAGTCTAGCGATGGCTATCGAAAAAGCTAAGGCGGCAAATATGCCAGCTGCTAATATTCAGCGGGCGATCGACCGGGTTGCCGACAAAAATTCAGCAGCGCTAGAAGAAATTACTTACGAAGGTTATGGTCCTGGCGGCGTAGGGATTATCATTGAAACAGCCACTGATAACCGTAATCGAACTTTGCCAGAGGTGAAATTGGCTTTAACTAAAAACGGCGGTTCAATGGCTGATGCTGGCAGCGTGATGTTTCAATTTGACCGCAAAGGGGTTATTCGGGTGGCAGCAAGCGGCGAAGAAGCATTGTTGCAAGTACTTGACGCTGGCGCCGAAGATGCCGTTGAGGCTGATGGTAAACTAATTGTCTATACTGGCATGAAAGATTTAGCGAGCGTTCGTAAGGCGTTGCTCGATGCAGGTATGACCATCGAGGAAGCCGAGTTGCAATACATTGCCAAAAATGACGTGCCTATCAGCGATGCTGAAACCGCTCGCAAAGTAATAAAAATTATTGACGCGCTCGACGATCTTGATGATGTAGTAAACGTTTATACGAATGCCGATATTACTGCTGATATTAACGATTAGTTGACTTTTAAGCTTACCTTCATGTAGATTATAAGTATACATGGTATTTATAATTGCTAGGAGGCCTGATGCGATGTCTAAAACTCGTCATTTTGATAGCAACTATAACTCTTCAGCCAGTATTTTCGGGGTTGGCAGCGGCAGATGCTGTATCGACGGCGGCTGTTTCGCCGGATAACACGCTAAGCATTGCAAGCGAAAATAATAGCGAGAATTTACCAACCGCTAAACAAGAGGAAAAACTCGGTAAGTCTAATGAGCCGCTAATTAATAAAGAAAATTCTAATTCACTGCCAGCTGCGAACGATGGGAAGACACTCCCGCGGCAGACTGCTGAAAACAAAACTGCTGCCAAGCCTGCTGAAATCCCGCCGTCGGTCTCGTCAAACCCTATTAATGCCAACGAAACTGTAGATAAAACAACAACATTGCCGTCACCGTTGTTAGCAAAAAATGATGTTGTAGTCTCGGCGTTTAAAACTGATCCAAAATACGGCTATGCGGCGATAGAACTTTACAATACTAGTGATAAATTTTTCGATCTAGGACAGATGTCGCTAGAACTACGTTACGCAACAGCGGAAGCTGATTTTGTTTGTAATGCTAAATTGCGAGATTATCTGCGGCCGAAGAGTTATTTAACGCTGTACAGCTCGAACTTGTCGCATGCGGATGATGCATTGCCTTTAGCGGGCTGTCCAACTCCAAATAGCGATGCTTTGTATGACAAAGAGATAAATGTTTATCAAGCTGGCCAGCTGATTGAGGCAGTTCGAATTAACAACACTGATCTCGGCAAATATCAGAATGATATTTGGGAGCGTAAAGGCTGGAGTGCGTCTTATCGAACTGGCATCTTTAAAACTGATTTTCGTAAACGAGCGACTGGCAATATGATATCAAGTGATTTGTACCGTTTGCCGCCGACACCAACCTTACAGATTCTAGAGATTTTACCGAATCCAGCAGATTGTGCTACGGCTGACCCGAACCTTGCCTGCTATAGCTACATCAAGGTTAAAAATGTTGGTCAAAGCCCAATAGACTTATCACTCTACCGCTTGCGTAGCGGCAACCAAGCGGAATTAGATTCTACTGATAGCCTTTCGAAGCTATCAGGCGCAGTTCTGCCGGGTAAAATCTTTCTTATATCGGGGAAGGCGCTGCATCTTAACAAGGCATCTGGAACAGTGTGTTTGCAAGATGCCAACGGGTTAATTACCTATAAGAACGGCGTGATACCGTATGAGAAAGCCGATAGTGTTAGTAACAAAGGGCGATCTTGGGCGTATGATGCTAAAACTACGACTTGGCGCTGGGCGACGCCGAGTCCAGGTAGCGAGGGCAATGATTTTACGCCTAAACTTAATTATGGTAAGGGTAGCCTGAAAGCGTTGTCGACTAAACCAAAAATAAAAATATTGAAACCATGCCGCGATGATCGGTATCGCAGCGAAGAGACTGGCCGCTGCCGCAATATTGTTCAGAACAAGAAAAAAACCGTTGTCTTGAAACCTTGCAAAGAAGGTCAATATCGCAGCGAGGAAACTGGGCGTTGTCGCTCAATTGCCAAGGCGGCTGCAGCCGTTCTGAAGCCGTGTAAAGAGGGTCAATTCCGTAACCCAGAAACTGGCCGCTGCAAGAAGATTGCTTCTGTTGACGATCTACCCAAACCGTGCAAAGAAGGCTGGGAACGCAATCCTTCAACTGGCCGCTGCCGCAAAATCAAGAAAGCTAATAATACATTAGCGGCTTATCCAGTGCAGCCAGTAACAGTCCAGCAAACTAATCCAGCAGTGTGGTGGACAATTGGCGGACTGGCCTTGGCGGGTGTTAGTTATGGTGTCTGGGAATGGCGCGTTGAAATTAAGCGCGGCTTGAGAAAAGCTATTCGATTTGGCAGGAAGTGATCCATACCAGCATGCGAATTATCGGAATTGACCCTGGTACAGGTATTCTCGGATTTGGCGTAATTGATGTCAACGGCGGTAGAATGAGGCTGGTTACGGCTGGAGTGATCACTACGCCAGCACACACGCCATTGCCAGATCGCCTTGAAGAGATCTACTCAGGATTAACCGATATTATTAAAGAGACGCAGCCGGATGTTATGTCGGTTGAGAAACTGTTTTTTACCAAGAATATTACGACAGCAATCAGTGTTGCCGAGGCGCGCGGCGTAGCAATATTGACAGGTCGCCAAGCGAAATTGCCAATTCACGAATATACGCCGAATGAAATCAAAAAATCAATCACTGGTTATGGTGCCGCCAAAAAGCCGCAAATTCAAGAAATGGTGCGTATTCAGCTAGGGTTGCAAGAGGTGCCGAAGCCTGATGATTGCGCTGATGCATTGGCGGCAGCTTTAACGCATGCGTTTATGAGCCGTATTGAAGCGTAAGGTGATATAATGGTAGGTGATGCAGATACAAAAGCAACCGCCGCGTTTATCGCGCTACGCTAACATAGGTCGTAAGAAATCTCCAGTTCGTAAGGTTCATCGCCAGCCGACGGGTAAGTTCGGTAAATTTGTCGCTTGGTGGCAAGGATTGTCGCGCAAGCAGAAAGTCGCCGTTGTTGGCGGTCCTATTCTAGCGATCATGATTATCATACCGGTGGTAACATACATCATGCTGGCTAATGATATCCGCGACGTTGAACGTTTGATGAACCGTAATAATACCGGAATCGTTCTAAAAGACAGAAATGGTAAGACTTTTTATAGTATTGGTCGGGCTGAGAAACGCAATATCGTGAAACTCGATCAGATATCTGATCATATGAAGAATGCTTTGCTGGCGAGCGAGGACAAGGATTTTTATAAACATGGCGGATTTAATCTTTTTAGTATCGCTAGGGCGGCAGTGACGCGGCATGGCGGCGGCTCGACTATCACTCAGCAATTGGTTAAGAATACCTTGCTAAGCGACGAGCATAGTTTGATGCGTAAATATCAAGAGTTCTTCATGTCGATTGCTGTCGAGCAAAACTATTCTAAAGACGAGATTCTCGACATGTATCTCAATTCGGTCTATTTTGGTGAAAACGCTTTTGGTATAGAGGATGCGGCTAAGACTTATTTCAATAAAACACCGAAAGAACTAACTCTGGCAGAAAGCGCTATGCTGGTTGGCGTATTGCCGGCACCGAGCAGCTATTCACCGATTAGCGGCAGTGCTGAATATGCTAAAGAACGGCAAAAAACGGTACTCAGTCGAATGGTAAAAGAGGGCTACGTCACCGAAGCGCAAAAAACAGAGGCTTTAGCCCAGCAATTGGCCTACGCGCCGCCGTCAACGCAGAATGATAGCGTGGCACCGCATTTTGCTGAAATGGTGGTGGCTGAGCTCAGCGATAAATATAGCTCTAAAAAAGGCGGCTACGAAAAAGATGGCTACGAAAAAGTTATGCGTTCTGGCTATCAAGTCACAACGACGCTAGATATTGATATGCAGAATACCCTCAAAGACAACATTAACAAGCAAATGAGGCATATTAACCGAATGGGCGGCTCTAATGCCAGCGGAGTTGTCGTTGATCCAACGACTGGTGAAGTTCGAGCTTTGGTTGGCAGTGCCGATTATAATAATGAAAAATGGGGCAAGGTTAACATGGTAACGACTAGGCGCCAGCCAGGTTCTAGCTTCAAGCCGATTTATTACGCAGCAGCATTGGCAGACGGCGTGATTACGCCAGCGACTATTTTGCAAGATAAAGTTAAGGATTTTGGCGGCGGCTATGTGCCGCGCGATGCCGATAAAAATGAAGCTAGCCGCGGCGGTAGTGCTACGGTGCGCCAAGCTCTCAACTGGTCATTGAATATCCCGAGTGTTGAAGTTATGCAAAAATACGGCATTTCTCGTTCAGTAACAGCTGCTAACAGTATGGGTATTTCCTCTATCAAGAAGGGCGATCACGGCTTATCGTTGGCGCTTGGTTCGGCCGAGGCATCTTTGCAGGATATGGTGCATGCTTATACTGCTTTCGCTAATAGCGGCAAGCAATATGATATTACTAAAATTACTCAGATTGACGATAAATACGCTAAAACAATCTACAAACACGAGGGCAAGTCTAAACAAGTTATTAGCGCTCAGGGGGCTTACCTAATCTCAGATATTCTTAGCGACAGGACAACTCGCGCACGCATCTTTGGTTCGTCAATTACGGTTAACGGCAATCATACTGTTGCTGTTAAAACTGGTACTACCAACGACAACCGCGATGCTTGGACAATTGGCTATAATCCGCAATACGTTGTTGGTGTTTGGGTTGGCAATAATGATAACTCTACTATGATTAGCGGTGGTAGCGACATGGCTGGGCCGATTTGGAAGAGTACGATGACGTCACTATTGTCAGGCAAGCCAGATGTTAAATTCACTCTGCCGAGCGGTATCGTTCAGCGCGCTGTCTGTAAGGACAAGGGCGGCTTGGCGGCGAAAGCCGGTGCTAATACTTATAATGAATACTTTATGAGCGGCGCTCTACCGACTGAATCGTGTAATTCCGAGCCAACTAAAGTGTCTGTTTGTAATCTCTCTACTGGCAAGGTTGAGACTATCGACGATGACAAGTTTGACTCGACGAAATATTCAAAAGATACTGCTAATTGTAAGGCGCCGACGATTACCGTTTGCAACCTCTCTACCGGCAAGGTTGAAACTATCGACGAAGCTAGCTTTAACTCGACAAAATACTCGAAAGACACTGATAACTGTAAAAGCACAAATGCTAAAGTGGCAGCCTGCAACCTCAAGACAGGCTCAGTGGTTATGGTCGATAAAAGTAAAATCGACGGCGTGAACTACAGTAAAGATACCAGCAATTGTGTGGCTGCTGGCGGAAACGATAATAGTGGCGGCGGCTCGGGCGATTCTGGCGGTAGCAATAATGGCGGCAATAATAGTAATAATCCTGGCGGTAACACTACGTCGCCATAGCTGATTATGATAGCTCATCTTTCTGGTGTGATCGCTGAAAAGTTTGGCGCGGGCAGCGTCGTGGTTGACGTTCACGGCGTCGGTTACGAAGTTAGCGTGTCGACTGGTGATTTTGAGGCGGTAGTGCTGAATCAAGACGTCAAGTTTTATACCTACCACCATGTGCGCGAGCAGGCGGAAGAACTATTCGGTTTTTCTAGTTTGGCGGCGAAAAAGTTATTTGAAATGCTGATCACCGTGCAGAGTGTCGGCCCAAAGGCCGCGTTAGCGATTCTCAGCCTGGGCGACGCGGAACAGGTACGCAACGCCATTGCCAACGCTGACAGTACTTTTGTGCAAAAAGCTGCTGGTATTGGCAAAAAAACTGCCGAGCGGGTGGTGGTTGATCTGAGCGATAAGGTTGGCTTGCCAGCGCATTACGGTCGAGCGGACACTTCGGTCCAAGCTGAATTGAATACTTCTGACGAAGCTTTAGAAGCGCTGATGGCGCTGGGCTACACTTTGGCTGATGCCACTAAGGCTCTGGAAAATGTTGACACTAACTTACCGACGGCGCAGCGGGTGACAATGGCGTTGAAAAGCTGATAGATAATGAAGGTATTCGTAAACATTTTGCTTGTGCGATATAATTAGATAGTCATGGAAGATACAAAATTCTCTCTTAATCAAACGCCGATTAGTACGATTCTGGCTTGGGTGGAAAGCGGCGCGATTGCGATTCCAGAGATCCAGCGGCCGTTTGTATGGACGAGCACTCAGGTGCGAGATTTGATGGATTCACTATATCAGGGATACCCGGTTGGATATATTATCACCTGGCAAAATCCAGACGTTAAACTCAAAGACGGCTCAACTTCGCAGGGCAAGCGAATTTTGATTGACGGCCAGCAGCGGATTACGGCATTGAGGGCGGCAATCAGCGGCTTGAATGTTGTTGATAAAAAATACAAGAAGCGCCGGATTGCTATATCGTTTAATCCTCTAACCGAGGAGTTTCGCACACGTACAAGCTCGACTGAACGCGGTAAGGAATGGATTAGCGATATTGCCGAGGTGATGGTCAACGGTTATGATACGCTGACGTTTGTCGATGAATATGTTGCCAGAAACCCAGGAACAACCCGCCAAGAGATTAATTCGCGACTGAATCGTCTTATCCAGATCAAAAATAAACAAATTGGCGAAATTCAGCTTAGTCCGTCGCTGGATATAAATATAGTCAATGAAATATTTGTGCGGATTAATGCCAGCGGCGTCAATCTCAGCAATGCCGATTTTGCCATGAGCAAGATTGCTGTGTACGAAAAGGACCCGGGCGATGAAATGGGTATGAGGTTGCGCAAATTTATTGATTATTTTGCGCATCTATCGGCTGCTCCGGATCAATTCAAAGACATAGCGCAGAATGATTCTGAATTCGCTAAAACAGATTATTTTGCAAAGATTGCTTGGCTCAAAAATGAGACAGACGATTTGTATGATCCAACATACAATGACATTATCCGAGTTGTTGGATTGACACAGTTTGCCCGAGGCAAGCTTGGCGATGTGGTGTCGCTACTTTCGGGGCGTAATTTTGAAACGCGGCAAGACGAAAAAGAGATTGCCGACCTGTCATTCCAAAAACTAGAAAAAGGTCTGTACCAATTTACCAATGAAAACAAATTCAAACAATTTGTACAGAATATTTTGCGCGGCAGCGGCTATGATGAACCAAATATGCTGATTGCGCGCAATGCGGTTAATTATGCGTACGCGATGTATTTGCGGCTGTTAGGCATCGGCGAAAACCATGCTGACGCCAATTCGCTGGTGCGGCGGTTGTTAGCAATTTCGCTGATGACGGGTCGGCATTCTGGCGGTTTTGAAACGCAATTTGAACAAGATATCAAACGAATCCAATCTGCTGGTGATATGGCAAAATTTATTGCAACGCTTGAAGAGCAAGAATTATCAGATGTTTTTTGGAATTCAACTCTGGTGGACGAATTCGATAAGCCGACGACCAATAATCCGTTTTGGCACATGTTTATCGCGGCGCAGAATAAACTGTTGAAGCAGAGTTTTTTATCAAAGAACAACATTGCGCGCGATTTAGCAACCGACGATATCCATCATATTTTTCCGAAGAATTATTTAGTTAAACACGGGTATGATAAATCAAAATATAATCGGATTGCTAATTTTGTGCATCTTCGTAATGATATAAATATCTCAGTTAGCGATTTAGCGCCGCGCGAATATTTAGGCGATATACTATCCGGAGGGAATAATCACCATAGCGATATCGTTAACGAAGCCGAGATGATAAACAACTTTGAAGACAACGCTATCCCAAAAATATTATTGCAAGCCGAGGTCGATGATTATGATGAATTCTTGCAGCAGCGGCAAGTGCTAATGGCAGAGATGGTAAGAGAGTACTACAAGACTTTGTGACGGCACCGAACTACGTCTTGGAGACTGTCAGAAAATAGAAGAGTGGACGCTAATCTACAGACAGCGCAGCGGGCAACTGAGGCGCTGAAAACATAGGCTATATAATTGTAATTATACAACCTAGGTTGCAGCAGTACGTCTGTATATTGACTAAATATAAAAAATAAGTTATAATAAATAAGCTGTGAATATAGATACATCAGCTAAAACTCCTGGATGGTCTTCGTTGGAAAATTATGACGCTCCCGGCGGTTCGGTGATGACGTCTTCCGAAGTGTCCCATTCAAACGAATTGGAGCAGTATGTCTCACATAAGCATCTTGTAACATTATTTTATGACAAAGAACGAGCAGATTCTCTTGCTGCTTTTTCAGTTGATCTACTGGCCAAATACCCCGACTATCCATACCACCAGGCAGCTCATGGTGTGGATGTGATGCGTTCACTCCGGTTACTATTGACAGATATTATTCCAGCTGACAGTTTAAGTTTATATCAAAAGGACTTGCTGTTGGAGGCAGCTGCAGCACACGATGCTGGACTTGCGGTTGGTCCACCTCCATATGGATATCCCACTAAAGAACATTACGCTGTCTCATTCCTTGGCGAGCAATATGAACCTAATTCAGCTGAGTATGAGTTCATGGAAAGGGCAATTCTCGGGACGATCATTGGTCCAAAAGAGAGGGTTTGTCGTGATAGTATTGAGGCTAAATTGTTGCATCATGCTGATCTTGGCTATATCTGGGGAGCGAACAATCAGGACTTTTTGAATTACGCTACGAGATTTAGGGTCGAAGGATGTAGTAATATGTCATGGCAGGAGTTTCAGGAATTAGAGTCTCTGTTCTTGTCTAATTATCAGGATTATCTGGAAAATGACATGAGGGCATGTGGTGTTGCGGAGGAAGTGATTAAGTGGATGTTGAGTCGAGTTGAAGACAATAAAAAGTTCATTACTAGCGGGGAGTTGGGCGAACCTAGCCAAGAAGTGTTTAACAATTGGCCAACTGCTTGTGCTGATCGGTTGTCAATTCCTGGGAATGTTGGCAAAATTGCCCCTGTTGGTAATAGTGTATCTTTCTGAATGATATAATTAGTTTATGGCAATTGAACGAATAGTCGATACCAGTTCACATGACGACGACGCTGAGGAGCAACGGATTGAGGTAAGTCTGCGTCCGCAGAGTTTTACGGAATACATCGGGCAGGAGCGGCTGAAAAAGAATTTGAAATTGGCGATTGCTGCTGCCAAACAGCGCAGCGAGCCGCTTGACCATGTGTTGCTGTACGGCCCGCCGGGGCTTGGCAAGACGACCATGGCGACGGTGATTGCTAATGAAATGGGCACAAATTTGCGTGTGACCAGCGGCCCGGCGATTGAGAAAGCGGGCGATTTGGCGTCGATTTTGACTAATCTGGCGGACGGCGATATTTTGTTCATCGATGAAATTCATCGCCTCGGCCGGGCGGTGGAGGAGATTTTGTATTCGGCGATGGAGGATTTCAAGCTGGATATCGTCATCGGCAAAGGGCCGGCAGCTCGGTCAATCCGGCTGGACTTGCCGCGGTTTACGGTCATCGGTGCGACGACGCGGACGGGTAGTCTGGCGGCACCGCTGCGCGATCGGTTTGGGCATATTTACCGCTTGGAATTTTACGAGCCAGAGGATATTGCTAAGATTGTGACGCGGAGTGCAGCCATTCTGGAGTCGTCGATTCGGCGCGAAGCAGCGGATTTACTATCGACGCGGGCCCGCCTGACGCCGCGCATCGCCAATCGCCTGCTCAAGCGCGTGCGCGACTATGCCGACGTCAATGGTGATGGCATAATTGATGTGAAAACGACAACGAGTGCTTTGGAAATGCTGGAAGTGGATGAGTTGGGATTAGACCCAGCCGACCGTAATTTACTACAATCAATCCTGGAAAATTATGGTGACAATCCGGTGGGTCTAACCACCATTGCCGCCCTGACTGGCGACGAAGCAACAACGATTGAGGACTTTTATGAGCCGTATTTACTGCAAATTGGCTTCATTGAGCGCACGCCGCGCGGCCGCCGGGTAACGATTAAGGCGAAGCGGCATCTCGGCAATGCAGGGAATTTATAGTATACTACAAGTAGTATAAACGAGGAGGTATCATGGACGATGACGATAGCCGCAGACCAGTCGCTTACGACGCTGAAGGACGTCCGTTATACACAGCTTCACAACAGCAAGAGCAGGCTACTGGTACAGAATCGGCTGTGCAAACCAACCCAGTATCAGTCACCGACTCTGGCAAGCAGGTTGTGCATGTAGCGCGCTCAACCGAGCCGATTCCGGTTCATATTTCCGAAGAAACCCGCCGCAAGCACGAGGAATCATGCCGCCTCTACCCGTGGCTTAATCTCAGCGAGCATGAGTATGTCATTCAAATGATTCCGCGGCACAGCATTGGTATTTGGGGGCCGACATTTGCGATGATTCTTGCAATTATTTTGGTGTCAGTTTTCATGTTTTGCTACCCTGATATTGCTAAGCCGATTGGCTTGGCGCAATCAATGTATCCGCAGGTTATTTTGATTTGCTTGATGGTGATTATTTTATTCGGTATCGGTTTGTATATAGCGATTTGGGTATATATGCAAAATCGCTTTTTCCTGACCAACGAAAGTGTTATTCAAGAAATTCAAATAAGCTTGTTCTCAAAACGCGAACAAACAGTTAGCCTGATGAATATCGAGGACTCTAGCTACTCGCAAAAAGGTATTCTACAAACTTTATTTAATTACGGCTCGATTCGGTTAAGTACCGAGGGCGACGAAACAACCTATCGCTTTAACTATGTTGCTGATCCAAAAAACCAAGTAGCGGTTCTTAATAATGCCGTTGAGGCGTTCAAGAATGGCCGCCCAGTCACGAATGATGACTAGCTGATTATTTCTTGTGATCGCGATTAGTCTTGGTGTAAGTATCTTCACGCTCCATTGAACTGCGTAGCGTGTAGCCAGTGCATCGATTCTCGTTATTGCAACCTGTTGATTCGTAGACGTAGCTGCTGCCACTATTGCCAAGTTTTTTGCCTTTCGGATCAGTGAAGAGAGCAGGGTCGACGGTGCGCAGCGTTTTGCTGTCAATCGAAGCCGGATAATAGCCGTTTTTAGCGTAGAAATACTCTTCCAATCCGTAATACATCGCGTTGATGGCAACCTTACGCTGATTATCGCGAGCAGTGGCATCGATAGTTGCTTTTTCATTAAAAAATAGCCAGCTGCCAACTCCAAGTAAAACTATCACCAGTAAAAGTTCAATAACTGTGAAGCCGTTTTGTTTCATACTTACCATTATACCAAAAACTGCGTCGCTCATGTATAATTAAAGATATCAGCAAGAAAGGGGAGATATGGCGAAGAAAAGCGAACCAAAAACATCTGCAGATAAGCCAGCGGCTGACGACGGCAAGTTAAAGGCGTTGGGCTTGGCGATGGAGCAGATTACCAAGCAGTTTGGCGACGGCTCAATCATGAAGCTAGGAGAAGCTAAAAAAGTTGATGTCGAGCTATTGCCAAGTGGTAGTCTGAGCTTAGATTTGGCGCTGGGCGGCGGTTATCCGAAAGGTCGCATTATCGAGATTTATGGTCCAGAATCAAGCGGTAAGACAACCTTGACACTACATGCTATCGCTGAAATGCAAAAACAAGGCGGTACGGCAGCCTTTATTGATGCTGAGCATGCACTTGATCCAGCATATGCTAAACGGCTTGGCGTTGACACTGATAATTTGCTAGTATCGCAGCCCGACAATGGCGAGCAAGCGCTGGAAATTGTCGAAACGCTTGTGCGCTCAAATGCCGTTGATCTAATAGTAGTTGATTCAGTAGCAGCGTTGGTGCCACAAGCTGAAATTGACGGCGACATGGGTGATTCACACATGGGTTTGCAAGCACGATTAATGAGCCAGGCACTACGCAAATTAACTGGTATTATTAACAAATCGAAGGCTACGGTAATCTTTATTAATCAAATCCGCATGAAAATCGGTGTGATGTTTGGCAACCCCGAGACAACTACTGGCGGTAATGCGCTTAAGTTTTATGCATCGGTGCGAGCAGACATTCGCCGAATTGGGCAAATCAAGGACGGTGATGAGATCCGCGGTAACCGCACGCGCGTCAAGATCGTCAAGAACAAGATTGCGCCGCCGTTCCGTACGGCTGAGTTTGATATCATGTACAACGAGGGTATCAGCAAAACGGGTGATGTTGTCGATCTGGGTGTTCAGTACGGAATCCTGAGTAAATCTGGAGCGTTTTATAAGTATAATGATGCAACAATCGGCCAAGGTCGCGAAGCTACTAAAAAATACTTGAAAGAAAATCCAGAAGTCCTGGCTGAAATTGACGCTAAAGTTCGCGAAAAGGTCGCTGAACCAGAACCGAAAGATTAGAAGTAAAAAGAAAACAGCCTGCTAGAAGTATATTCATTCGAGCTGGGTTTAGTGGTGTAGTATCTTTGAATACTATGATAATTTATGCAAACTATAGTAGCTTGCTAGTCGGTAAATGGCCGCTTTTTCAGCTATAATAATGATATGGTCCAGCAGCAAGAACGATATACTGTGACGTCGCTTTCGCCGCAAGTTCGCGATTCGGATCGCGTCAATGTGTATATTGATGGCAAATATTATTTTAGCCTGGATATTTCGCAGGTTGTTGATCTTGGAATTAAGGCTGGCCAGGTTTTATCGAAAGAGGAGCTAGCTAGCCTCAAGCAGGAAAGCGAATTCGGCAAGCTGTATGCTCGCACTCTTGAATATGTATTGATGCGGCCGCGCAGTAGCAGTGAAGTACGCGATTACCTTTACCGTAAAACATTGGCTCGTAAATATAAAAATAGAAAAACTGGTAAGTTAGCGGAAAAGCCAGGTGTCACTAAAACTGTGGCGGAGCGCGTTTTTACTAAGCTGCAAGCGCGCGGTTATATTGACGACCAGAAATTTGCTAACTGGTGGGTTGAAAATCGGCACCAGATTAAAGGCGTATCTATACGAAAACTGTGTAGCGAATTGGCGGCAAAAGGTATAGTACAGACAATCATTGATTCGGTAATCGCAGATTCGTCGCGTAATGATATCGACGAGCTGGCTAAAGTTATTGCTAAAAAACGCCGGCGTTACTCTGATGAGCAAAAGTTCATGCAGTATCTAGCGCGCCAGGGATTTAGCTTTGATGATATCAAAACCGCTTTGCGCCGAGAAGATTACTAATCAATATCTGAATTCTGTCGAGCCTGCTTTGGTTTGCGGAACGGATTGATATAGCTACCGACTACTTCATGGAGTTCTGGCTCGGGGGCTTTAGCTTGGGAATGGACGACAATTGAATCGTTGTTAATCTCGATAATCTGGCTGCGATGTACTAAAATCTCAGTGTCGTTGAAGCTGCGTAGCAGTGGCCGCTTGACCGACAGCTGCATAATAAGAAACTGCGTGGTATCTATTGTGAAGTCGATGACTTTACCAAGTTTATGGCGTTTTTCATCAAGTACTAGTTTACCGATGATATCAAACTTTAGCTGGTAGACGTCGTTGACGCGCACAACGTCGGTCGGAGCTATGAATTGGTCGATGTCGTCGACAATGAAGCCCATATTGCTCAGTTCGCGGACATCGCTAAGCAACATCAGCGCGGGGTGTTGCTGAACTAGCGGCCCTGACACTTCGAAGGCAATGATTTGCAGATTGGCGGGATTAATGATTGCGCGGGTTGTGTGCGCTACCTTGCCGCCAGTTTGAATGCTGAATATTTCTGCATTGAGTACCGCTGAACCGAGCAAAATCATAGACTAAAACGGGTTTGTCCTATCGTTGGCTGGCGGCGGTGTGCTCGGTGCATTGCCAGCTGATTTTAGCTTGCGGATGCGTTTGATGGTAGTATCATCAAAACTAGCGGAGGTGCTAGCTTGCGGTTCTTCTGCTGGCGTAGTGAGTGTTTGATAGAGTAGGATGGTAGCAACTGACAATCCGCCGGCAGCTAACATGAAAAACAATAAAAAGTGGTACCGGCCAAAGAATTTAGCTGTCTTTGCGCCGAGAATGCGAAATGCGTCTGAGACTTCCATTATTTTGTATATACCTCCAGAGTTAGTGCGCTAACTGTGATACCGTTGTTGTCGTCTTTGGCTAAGGCCAGGTTAGAAATTTGCATCCGGAAAAGCCCTTGTTCTAAAGAGCGTAAGAAAGTGTATGCTTGCTCATAAGATACCGGATTACTCAAGTTAACAGTAGCGGTAACCGATTTGAAGCCGTCTGGCGCCGGTTTTTTAGTGTTCTTGGCGGTACTCGATGATGATGAGCTTGATGAGCTGCTGGATTTGCTTTCATTTGCTGAAAAGTCGATTGAAGCGATTCTAATACCAGCGCTATTTGCGTGATTTTCGATGTCGCTGACAATTTGATCTTGATAATGATATTTCTTGCTGGTCGAAACGATTTGTTCGGCGCGCTTTACGTCGTTTTTGCTGTTGTCTAGTTTCGATTTGAGGCTTGAAAGGGCTTGTAATTCGTTGCTAGAGGCTTGCGCTTCGGTATTGAGTTTGCGGGTTTCCTCTGCATATTTAACAATCTCTTGGTGTCCGAAGACGAAACTACCTGCGCCCGCCGCCGCAATAACTAGTAGGCTGACGATAAGCAAAATGCGAAATGTAGTTGGTTTTAGAACGAATTTCATGGCAGTACCTTCTTTGAATAGATTACAGTGTAATTTGCCTGAAATGTATTGTCGCCAATTTCGTGCGTAGCGTTTGATAGGCTAACACTGTCAAAAACTTTAACTTTATTGATAGACGTCTCTTGCAAGCTATTTTTGACTTCAATGGCTTGCGCGTACGAACTGACGTGGGTTTGAATTTGCACAGAAGCAGTTCCAAAAGTCGTCGGGTCGATTGATATGCCAGTGAGCGAGGCGCCGTTTGGCAACCTCCTGGCAATCGCATTTAGAATATCAGTATATGGCGCTTGAGTGTCAAGAATGTATTTTGCTACCCGCAGGTTAGAACGATACTTTTCGGCATCGCTCTTAACCGAGCTGAAGGCTGAAGATTTACTTTGATTGTCATTTATGGTTTCTCTACTGGCAGACTGGTTGAACACTAGCATAAAATACGAGCTGATTAGCTCAACTACAATAATCACAACAACTATCAGCGACATGACAACATAACGCATTAAAATTGAGTTAGCCCGGGCAGCCTTAATTTGCTTGCGTTCTTCGGGTGAAAGTAGGTTGATCATTTTTTTACCTCCGATGGCCGTACGCTAGCCAGGCCAGCGACGGTGATATAACGCGGACGAAACTGGCGGTGCGGCTTCTCAAGCGACCCGAAATCAAGATCTTGCCACGGGCTAGCGACGCGGGCCGGCAAAATGAAAGCGTTAGTAAAGTATTCGCCGATACCTGGCATGTTTGCACCGCCGCCAACAATAAGGATTTGCTCTATTTTTTTATCTTCTGAAATACGTTCGCTGTAGTAACGGATGACCTTTTTGGCTTCTCCGACGATACGACCGAGGCTTGGTTTGAGGGCGGCCTCAATTTTGTCATGATCATCGCTTTGCCCGAGGCCATTGAGGACTTTATACTGGTGAGCTTTTTCTAGCGACACTTGCATTTTACTAGCTATATCTAGAGTGAAGTTATTGCCGCCGACATTAGCCGAACCGGTAATGAGAATTGCTGAATCTTCCAGGACGGCAATATCGGTACTGGTGGCGCCGACGTCGATAACTAGCGTGGTACGATTGCCTTCCTCGGTTTTGGTCAGGATGCGGGCGACCGCATTCATGCTCGGTTCAACGGCAACTGGACGCAGATCGACTTCCTTGGCAACTTGCGTAACTGTATCAACCAGCGCGCGCGGTGCGGCCGAGACGACAACCATCAGGGTCTCTTTGGTGCGCTTAATAATTTCGTAGTCAGTGTATAACGAGTCTGACGGTACTGGTATATAGCGTTCGACTTCTAGCTGGGCAGCGCTGGCAATATGCTTTTCTTCGCTTGCTGGTAGAGTAAAGGTGCGCGAATAAGTGCGGCTCGTCGGCAAGCCAATTACTACGTGGTTAGAAGGCAAAGAGCCGATAATGCGATCTCGAAACATATTGGCTATGTGCTCGCGCAGATACTCGTGGTCGTCGGTGTCGAGCGCCTCCTGTGTCTTAACCGGGTCAAGATCGACTGAGCCGTAGCCGCGAACGTCAGCGTGTTTCTGGTTGATGGCCATGACTTTAACACCAGTATAATTGATGTCGAGCCCGATGATCGGTTTGTCTTTGAAAAATAGTTTTACCATGGATGCCCTTTTCTATATACAGTATAGCATAAGTTTTATTGTTTAATACTCGTTGATAAGCCAGCAATTGGCATCATAACGCTAGCGGCAATTAGCCCTACCATGCCGCCCATCAGCACGATCATTACCGGTTCAATAATTGAGCCGATACTATCGATGGCGACATCGACTTCTTCTTCGTAAAAGTCAGCCACCTTGACTAGCACGACGTCGGTTTGGCCAGTTTCTTCGCCGACGGCTAGCATCTGCGAGACGATTGGCGGAAACAATCCAGTTTTTTCGATGATTGTTGATAAGTTTTTGCCGTTTTCGACTTCCTTGGCAGCTTTTAGCAGAGCTTCTTCGTAAACAACATTGCCGACTGAGTGCGAAGTGACTTCAAGCGATTCTAGGACGGCCGCGCCAGACCCCATGAGCGCCGAAAACGTACGAGCAAAGCGGGCGACAGCCACTTTTTGAATAATGCCGTTAATCGCTGGTATTTTGAGTACAAAACGGTGAAAAGTATGCTTGCCAGCCGTGGTGCTGAGCCAGCGCCGCAAGAAGTAAACGATAGCGATTAGTACTGGTATCAGCAAGTATCCTTTAGTCGTCAAAAAACCGCTAATTGACAGCATTACTTGAGTCAAAGCTGGTAGTTCGGCATCCTCGCCACCAAACCCTTTAATCATTTCGCCGATTTGCGGGATGACAAACACCATTAAAACCAAAAAGGCCATAATAGTAATAACCAGCAAAACTAACGGATAAGTCATCGCTCCTTTAATTTTTTTGCGGATGCCAGCACTTTTTTCTTGCTGAATAGCTAGACGCCTAAGGATATCGTCAAGAATACCGCCAGCTTCGCCAGCACGCACCATATTGACATAAACATCGTTGAAGGTGGCGGGGTGTTTTTCGAGAGCGTCAGCTAGCTGCATGCCAGATTGGACATCTTTAATAATATCGCCAAGGACTGCTTTGAGGGCCGGACTATCAGTGTGATCATGTTGTGAAGAAAGTGCTCGCAGCAACGGCACGCCAGCACTAACCATGGCGCTCATCTGGCGGGTGAACATCACGATGTCGTCGGTTTTAACTTTTTTCTTGCCGACGCCAAAACTAATACTGGCTAGTCCTTTCTTTTCAAGCGAGTCAATACTGAGCGGTGACAAGCCTTGCTTGGTTAGGGCAGATAAAGCTCCAGGCCGATCGCTAGCCTCGATGTTGCCTTGGATGACATCGCCAGACTTATTAGTTGCGACATAAGAGAAAGATGCCATTAGGATTCCCTCGTAACGCGCAGCACTTCGTCGAGCGTGGTGTTGCCGCGTAATGTTTTAACTAGTCCGTCAGATTGCATTGTAATCATACCCTCCTCGATTGCTTGATCTTGAATTTGGTTGCTAGTGGCATCAGAAGTAATCATCTTTTGAATGGCGCGCGACATGCCAAGTACTTCATAAATACCGACGCGCCCCTTGAAGCCGACGTGTCCGCACTCGTCGCAGCCGCCTGGGTGCGCTCGCCAGAGGGTGCGAATAGTAGTCTCGTCGGTGCCAGCTGGTGTGTCGCCGCCGACTTTTTGCTCGATGGCTTGTAATTCTAGATCATGAATATGTGCAAACGTTTGGTCTGGACGCAGATTGAATAGCGAGACTATTTCGTTGATTTCGTCTGGCGTCGGTACGTATTGTTCGCGGCAGTTCATGCACAGTCGCCGCACCAAGCGCTGGCCGACCACTGCCTTGACGGTCGAAGCAATCAAAAACGGCTCAATCCCCATGTCCAGCAAGCGCGGCAAACAAGTAGCGGCGTTATTAGTGTGCAGCGTCGAAAATACCAAGTGCCCGGTCAGTGCTGCCTGCACGCCTAGATTGGCGGTCTCGCCGTCACGAATCTCACCGACCATGATGATATTCGGGTCTTGGCGCAGCAAGGCTCTTAGTCCCGAAGCGAAGGTCATACCAGCTTTGGCGTTGGTCTGGGTTTGGTTGACGCCGGGGATTTTGTATTCGACTGGATCCTCAATAGTCGAGATATTAACTTCCGGCGTGTTTAGCATAGATAGTACTGAAAATAAGGAAGTAGACTTGCCGCTACCAGTTGGTCCGGTTACTAGAATCATGCCGTTTGGCTCGACAATAGCGCTGTTGATGATGGCTAACGATTTACCCCAATAACCAAGTTGCTGCAGCGTAATTGCTTGATTGGACTCGTCGAGAATTCGCATGACGACTTTCTCGCCGTCGGTGATTGGCAGGGTGCTAACGCGCAAGGCGTATTGTTTGCCAGCAACTTTGATTTTGAAGCGGCCGTCTTGCGGCACGCGACGCTCGTCAATCTTGAGGTTGGATAGAATCTTAATGCGGCTGACCAGTGCATTTAGCACGTTGCGCGGTAATTGATTGACTTCTTTGAGGACGCCGTCAATGCGGTAGCGTACTTGCACGAAATTCTCACGCGGCTCAATGTGAATATCTGAGGCCTGCGAGCGGATGGCATATTCTAGAAGCAAATTAACGGTTTGGGCGATTGGCGAATCCTCGGCGACGTCAGCTTCGGAGACTTTCTGATCCGAGCCGTCATCTTCGCGCTGCACGTCAATGACTTCATTGAGCTCTTGATTGACATCGCCGCGATAATTTTCTAGACATTGCAAGATATTAGAATGCGGTGCGATATAGATTTTAGTATTGCTGCCGATTTCTTTCTCGATGAAATTGGTAGCCAGCACATCATCTGGATCATCCATCGCCAAATGCATGGTACCGTCTTCGTCGATTTGAAAAATCACTGCATTGTATTGGCGGGCGATACGCTCTGGGATGCGGTTCAGTACCTCGCTCGGAATATTACGTGGATCGACCTCAATGTAAGGTATGTCGGTGTATTGTGCAAAAAGCTTTGTTAAATCAGTCTCAGATATTAGTTTCGAGTCTAGCACAATATTTTGCAGCGGCCGCGAAGAACGCTCCGCCTCTTCTATTAGCGGCTTGAGAGTTTCTTCGGTCGCAATATTATTACGCGTCAGAATCTTGACTAGAGTATTATTTAGGATCCTCATAATTCTTATGCTAATTGTAGCGCATTTTATTTAGAAAAGCTATCAATGCAGCGTAGATTGGTAAAGGATGGTCAAATCGAGTATAATAACAGAGATATGAAGCGAACTTTTAATATACAGGTGGCGCAACTTGCCGGCGAAAAAATTTCAGTTAGCGGCTGGGTGCACTCGCGCCGCGATCATGGCGGGTTAATTTTTGTTGATTTGCGTGATCATACAGGTTTATTGCAACTAGTTTTTAATTCCGATGATCCGGAAATGTTTTCAGTTGCTGAGGAACTGCGCGACGAATTTGTCATTCGCGCCGAAGGTATGGTGCGCGAACGCGCGGCTGGGCTAAAGAATGATAAAATTCCGACTGGCGCAGTTGAATTGGTGGTCGAGAGGTTGACGTTACTTAACCGAGCCGAAACCTTGCCAATCCAGCCATTTGCCGATGAAAACCAAGCGGGCGAGGACCTGCGTTTTAAGTATCGTTACCTCGACCTGCGCCGTCCAAAAATGCAGGACATGCTGAAAAAACGCGCTGAGATGTACCGGTGTATCCATCAGTATATGGACGACCGCGACTTCATCGAAATTCAGACGCCGATTTTGGCAAATTCTAGCCCCGAGGGTGCGCGTGATTTTCTGATTCCGAGTCGTTTGCAGGAAAATAAGTTTTACGCTCTGCCGCAGGCACCCCAGCAGTTCAAGCAATTGCTGATGGTTGGCGGTGTGTCGCGGTATTACCAGCTGGCGGCGTGTTTTCGCGATGAAGATCCGCGAGCTGATCGATTATATGGTGAGTTTTATCAGCTGGATTTGGAGATGAGTTTCGTTGAGGACGGCGAGGAAGTTCGCCAAGAAGTTGAGCCGTTGATGCGGCAGCTAGCGACTGAGTTTGCTGGCAAAAAATTGCTGGATTTGAGCGACCTGCCTGTTGGTGACGGCAGTCCAACTCCGCGCATTTCCTACCGCGACGCCATGGAGACGTATGGCTCGGACAAGCCAGACCTACGTTTTGGTATGGAGCTGATTGAACTGACTGATGTGTTCGCCAACACTGAGTTTGGCGTGTTCAAAAACGCTGAGTGCATCAAGGCGATTTGCGTGAAAAACGGCGCCAGCCTCAGTCGTAAGCAAATCGACCAGTTTACCGACATTGCCAAGAGTGAAGGGGCGGGTGGCTTGGCTTACATCACTTACCAAGATGGCGAAGCGAAATCGCCAATTGCTAAGTTCCTAAGCGAAACAGAGCTCATGGCGATTAAACAAAAAACTGGTGCAGTTGATGGCGACGCCGTGTTCTTTGGCGCCGACGCTCGCCCAGTCGTCAACGCTGTGCTTGGTCGCTTGCGAAACGAATTTGCTACTCATTTTAACCTGAAAGACCCGAGCGTGGTGGCGTTTGCCTGGATCATCGATTTTCCGTTCTATGAATGGGATGACCACGGCAAGAAGCTTGATTTTGGCCACAACCCATTTGGTATGCCAAAGGGTGGCTTGCAGGCGTTGGAGTCAGTCACCACTGACGCGGAAAAACTAGCCATCGTGGCCGATCAATTCGACATGGTGATGAACGGCTACGAAATTTGCTCCGGCGGTGTGCGTAACCACAACCCAGCAGTGCTATACAAAGTGTTTGACCTACTTGGCTTTAGCGAAAGTTACGTCGAAGAAAAATTTGGCGCCATGCTCAGCGCCTTCAAATACGGTGCGCCGCCACACGCTGGTTGTGCCTTTGGTGTTGACCGCATCCTCATGGAGCTCATCGACGAAACGAACGTCCGCGAAACCTTAGCCTTTCCAAAGAACGGCTCGGGCGTCGACGTGATGATGGATTCGCCATCAACGGTTGACCCAGCGCAGCTAAAGGAACTGGGGCTATAATTATATAGGATTCTTCATTTTGATGCATAGTATAAAATAATTCATATATAAATATAAATACTTCGTGTTATAGTAATAGTATATTGAGCGATTGGAGCTATTGTGTATAAATTTAAAACTAATATTGAAGCAAAAGAATTTATACAGGACAGGATAGATCATCCAACTGTAGAAATGATAAGACGTCTTGCAAGAGGCGCTATCTTAAGTTCATATTCTCAAGAATTGACTGACGGAACTTTTACTAATATATACGATTTATCATTTCCAAGTAATGGCGCTACTAAGCCTTTAATGAGTCTTGGTAAAAATACATTTAATATATTTAATCATGTAAAAAGCAATACAGATATTTTAGCTTCAATTAGCGGAGGATTTTTCTTTTTGGCCGATAAGTGCAGTAAAAATCCTTTGTGTCCAAGCTTAAATCTGGCAATGTCTGATACGTCTGTAGATAGTCTACCTGTAGTAGATAGAGAAGCTATTGTATTACGGGATGATAAAATTGAATTTCGTCATATAAAATCTCTCGGGCTACTTGCTATAAATGACGCAGGGATGACATGGTCAGGATCCTTGACGAAATATGATACTGACTGCAAGGTTTTTTCAAATGGTAATAGTAAAATTGAGCATATAACATCTCTAGATACTGGCAGTATTAGGGTATTGGACGATAGCTCTAGGTATACACCAAAAATAGAGCCAGGAGAAAATGTTGTAGATCTAGGAATTATATCGGAAGAAGGAGTAAATTTTACTTGTGCGACTATTAACTATTCTGGCTGTACAGATATATTTGACTACAATTTTGTAATTAGAACTGGTGTATGTAATGTAGAATCTGACAATTGTCCTAGAGTAAAGATTAATACCATTGATACGTTAAATATGAGTGACTTACGTATTCAAGGAGCTGTTTCTGTGGGTCCATCTTTAGAATCTGCTGATTTCAATACACACCTTATAAATTCAGATTTATCATTAGGATCTAAACCGCCTTTTATTGAAAGACCCTTAGCTAGACTTGCTCTTTATGAAACAGAATCGGGAATTGTACATGCTAAATTATTTGATGGTAGACCAGGCAGTAAAATATTTCCAGGAGTATTACCAGAGCAAGCTAGAGATATAATTCTTTCGGACGAGGATATTGTATGGGGGTGTTTTCTTGACCCTGGTCAAACTTCAAAAATTGTAGTTAGGGATAATTTAGATGTAAAAAGTTATGGCAATTCTCATTACCTAAGATGGCCTGATAGTCCAGAAGATTATTTTACATGGTCTCCAGAAGAGGGCAGACCAATAGCAAACTCAATTGATTTTATATAAATAAATTTAATGAAGGAGATACAATAGATATGAGTAAAACAAAATTACCAACCGAAGCACAAATAAAAAACCTGCACAAAAAATACGCCAAAACTGATGCTGATTTTGCGTTGATTTACACTCATTGCCAAGTGGTTGACACAATTGCGGCGCAGCTTTTGGATGCCAAGCCGAACTCGCAAATCGACCGCAATTTGCTGCATGTTGCCTGTATGCTTCATGATATCGGTGCGTATGGCGTTCTGGAAAACGGTAAATTTGTCGATGGCGTTCGCCACGGCGTGATTGGCGAGCAGATTCTGCGAAATGAAGGCTTTCCCGAACAAATTTGGCGGTTCGCTTCGCATCATACTGGCGTAGGTTTGACCAAGCAGGATGTAATTAACCAAAACTTGTCCATTCCATCTGCCGATTATACCGCTAACACGCCCGAGGAGCGGCTGCTAATGTACGCCGACAAATTTCATTCCAAAAGCAAACCGCCCAAAGAGCCGCCATATTTTTGCACGTTTGAATGGTATTATAATCTGGTGCAAAAATTTGGCAGCGATAAACAAGCCAAATTTCAGGCGCTAGCAGACGAGTTTGGCAAACCGGATATTGCGCTTGTCGCCAGTAAGTTTGGTTTTAGCATCAAAGATGTAAATCAGCGTCGGGTTGGTGCAAGTGACTTGCAGGTTATAAATTAGCAGCCTAACACGTAGACTTGACCGTCTGGGAATATTTCGCCATAATAATACGTAATGAAAAGAAGCCTTATTATATTGTGTGCGTTAGTCTATGTCGCTTGTGCTCCAACGGTTAGCGCCGAAGGTCCAACTATGACTCTATTGACTGAGCGGCAGCTTAATCTGGTGCGCAGTAATTGTGCGACGACTAAAACTGTTTTAGAGCGTATTCGTGCTAACGACGCTTTGGTGCGCATCAATCTCGGCCGCGAATATGATGCAATTTCTACCAAACTGATGGCGCCGATGAATAGCCGTATTGCTCTCAATAAGCTCAACGGTATCGACTTAACCAAAACAACCGTCGACTTCGACCATCAAATCGGACAATTTCGCAACTCTTATCAGCGTTACGAGCAGATAATGTCGCATATAGCCCAGACGGATTGCCAAGATAAGCCAGCAGACTTTTATATGGATATTGAACGAGCGCGTTATTATCGCGGTGATGTACGAAAAGCAGTAGTCGAACTCGAAAAGCTAATTAAGCAATATAGTTCACAAATCGACAAATTAGATTTATCAAAAACAGGTTTGAGTAGTCAAGGAGGTAGTAATGACTAGACTTCACGCCCGTGCTCGCCTGAAAAAGCGGGCTGATCATATTTGTCAGCGGTGCGGCTTTGCGGCTATGCTAGTCTGTGTAATTATAATATCGCTCGTCATGGTGGCGGTAGCTTTAGAGATGTATAATACTAGCGGTGCAGCACAAGTCGATTTGAGCCGCCCAGGTTTTAGCTCTGTGCAGAAGCAAGCTGGCGCTAGTGAAGAAACTGAAAAAGGTTTCTTGGCACAAGGGGAGATTGATCAAAAAACTATCAAAGATTTCAAAAATGTATACGACAAACACGCCAAACGTGCGGCTGCATCGACCAGTTTTGGTGGCGAGGCGCTATCAGATAGTTCAATTCAAGTCTTTAATGAACGTTCATCGGGAACAGCACCAAGCGGAGAGGCTTCAAACTAGTGAGCGAACTGCTCAATCCTGACGATTTTGTTATTGTTCGCAAGCGCAAAAAATACAAATTTGCCAAGTTTCATAACGCCGAGAATTGCTTCGAGTTTGATGAATGGTGCGATTTTTACCAGCAGCACCAGCCGGGCGTCTCCAGGCTGGAGATTGGCGCTGGTACTGGTTTGTTTAGCGTCGAATTGGCAGCGCGTTATCCAGATAAGCTGTTTGCGGCGATTGACGTTAAGGCTGACCGCTTGCAAAAAGGCGCATACACGGCTCTAGAAAAAGGCCTTAGTAACATCTATTTTATCCGGGCGCGCGCCGACCAAGTTGGCGATTTATTCGCTTTGTCGACGCTAGAAAATATTTGGGTGACCTTTCCCGACCCGTTTCCGAAGAAGCGGGCTGCCGGGCGGCGGTTGACGCATCCGTATTTTTTGCGCCGTTACGCGCAATTATTGCAGCCTGGCGGCGAGCTGCTTTTCAAACACGACGACCGCGACTTTTTCTGCTGGAGTTTGGAACAATTAGTGGCAGAAAAATGGCAAATTGCAGAACTGAGCTTCGATCTGCACGAATCATCTCTGGACGACGAGTACAAAATCATGACGACCTACGAGCAGCGATGGCTGAACGAGGGTAAGGCGATTAATTTTGTGAAGGCTACGCGTTGATGTTGTGCTATCGTACCAGTGGAAGCGGGTTAGCCCTCGCTAGCGTCCTGCCAAGCAATGTCAAATAGGCGTGTTTGCACCGAGGCTAGGCTGGCGTTGTCGATGATTACTCCGTGCATAGAGTTATATTTGTCCAGGGTAATAATAGCCATTTTACTGGCATACAATATTGTGTAGCAGCCGTCATCTAGTTTTGGTCCGGCTAAGTAGCGGCTGTCCGCTAAGCCTGTCGTTATGCGCAGGGGCTTGGCGTAGCGCAAGACGCGTACTCGTAGATTTCGTTTGGCGCGTTCGCGGCTAAAATTCGGAAAGTTGTTGTACAGATAGCGGCTGACGCGCGGCGAAGAAATTACGCGGTACAGGCTAACCTTTTGCAGGCGGCAAGTACTTAATATATCGCGTAAAATATTTGCCAAACCTTCGTCGCCCTCGTAAAATGCCGCCATATGCCGGGTTTCGGCGATTTTGTTTGCGGTTCGCAGGCAGATAATGTATTGATCAAGCTGCTGGCCGGCTACCTGCAGAGCTTGCTGCTTCTCGCGTAAAATTTCTGCCAAGACAGCTGGATCTTCGGCGCGGTAGCGCAGTTGCTTGCCTTGGGTGACGCTGTTGACTAGTCCAGCTGCGCGCAAGTTTTTGATTGATTCGTAGACGCTGCCGCGATTGATATTTGTGGTTTCTGCAATGGCTCGCAGCGAACTATTGGGAATTGCCAGCAGCGCTTCATATACGCGTTTGTCACGAGTAGACAAACCGATAATCGAAAAATCCATATCTGTAATATAGCATAAATTATAAAATTGTCATAAAAAATCAACCATTTTGTCTGGAATCGACAGTAGCGGTACGATATGATTTGCTGGTAAAGAAAGGAGAATGTTATGGCAAATATTGAAAGATTTGATTCGGGTAGTAAAGACTCAAGCGTAAGTGTCTTGACGGGCGAAAGTGCGCGTACTCTTTCGATTCGCGGTGTGCCTGGGGAACAGTTTGATGTCTTGTGCAAAGAAGTACTGATGAGCGAAGGAGAAGAGACTATAGGTAGTATTCTTCGCAAAATTATTGATGAATACACCAAAGAAGTCTTACGAGACCCAGAGTTTCTAGAGAAAATCAAAGAAATCTTACGAGACTCAGAGCGTCGAAAGGAAATGGGTAGACTGGTTGTTCTCTTAGAGATATACGGCCAGCCGGATAATCAGGATTACGCTGAATAGTGCAAGATAGCAATTATTGCTATAATACAAACAATAGATAGGGGGAACATGAATTTTCAAGATTATTCGCAAAAAGCCATTTCAACGCTGACGAGCGATCACGCCTACGGCGATATCAGCGCTGATCTGATGGCGCAAATACTAGGTTTGGCTGGCGAATCGGGCGAGGTGATGGAAAAGTTCAAAAAGCTAATCCGCGATAAGCAGGGTAAATTAAATGACGATGATCGCGCAGAAATTATCAAAGAATTGGGCGACGTGCTGTGGTATATTAACTCGGCGGCGCATTTGCTCGGCTCTAGCTTGGAAGAGGTGGCGCGGCTTAATAACGAAAAGCTAGCCAGTCGCCAGCAGCGCGGCCAGCTGCATGGCAGCGGCGATAATCGGTAAAACTCTAAATCTTCAGATGCTGCCGCAGCCACTCGTCAATGGTGCCAGCGCCCATGCAGAGGACTAGTTTGCCTAGCTCGCGGTCAAGCATGATAGACTTCCACAAATCATCGTTGAGGCTGGCAATATGTACTTCGGGGCGGGTGAGGTTTTTGGTTAAGTCTGCAGGCGTCAGTATCGGTAAATCCGGATTCTCGCGTGTCAAATATGTCGGCAACCAATATACGCTGTCAGCGTAGCGAAAAACCTCATTTGTGTACATTGATTGAATTTCATGCTGGCGGACGTTTTGGTGCGGCTGGTAAACAAGAGTTACTTCACGGGATATTTCGTGCGCCATTTGCAGCGTGGCATAAATTTCGGCTGGGTGGTGGCCATAATCGGAGTACAGCCCAGGCGCCAAACGCTCAAATCGCCGCTGCGTACCAGGGAAGTTCTCGACGGCCACCTTCACAATATCAGGATTACCCAGCTTTAGCCGCTCGCAGGCTTTGGCAACCAGCGTGGCGTTGGCTCGATTATGCCAGCCTGGAATGCGAAAACTTTTAACTTCCTCGTCTTTGAGCACCCAAGATTTATTGACTGGTTCTAGACCGGTAAGGGTGTCCTTCTTCCAGAGAATAGATAGTTCGCTTTGTCCGAGAAATTGTTGGAAAGCTCTGGTATAAGCGGCTTGAGTTGGGTACGTATCAGGATGATCATAATCAATAGAAGTAATCAGCGAAAGGTATGGGCTGAAATGCAAGAAGTTGCGATCGAATTCATCGCACTCATATATGAAATACTCGCTGTTCGGCGCGTAGTGCCCGCTCGGCCCAAAACTGATAGTGGTGCCAATTGAATAACTGATTGGGACGCCGAGTTGGCGCAGCACCCAAATCATCATACCGGTAGTTGTTGTTTTGCCGTGAGTGCCAGCAATAGCGATCATCTTGAGGTTCTTTTCGCTCATAATGTAGCGCAGCAGCTCGTCGCGCTTGGCTGTGTAAATGCCTAATTTTTGCGCTCTCACTAGTTCTGGGTGGTCAGCGGGCAAGGCGGCGGTGTAAACGAGCCAGTCGATACGGCGCTGCTTATGGCAGTATTCTAGGTAATCGCCAGACTGGTCATTAGTGACGACAATGCCGCGCTGCATTAATTCGCTAGTTTCTAGACTCGAGTGCGCGTCCGAGCCTTGTACGCTATGTCCGGCGTCATGAGCTAGTTCAGCTAGCGGCCCGATAGCGACGCCGCCAATACCAGAGAAATAAATATTCATACTTCTACTATAACGCAATCAAGCTGCTCGTGGTATACTATTAAGTAATGAAGGGCGGGAATAATGGCCGATAAACGCGCGGCGAGGCGAAATCTTCGGCGTCTTGAGCGAGTCAAGACCTGGCAGCTGTTGATTTTGTTTGTGCTGGTGTGTTTTGTGGCAGCAACTTTTTTGCGTATCAATAATGTTGGTATGATACAACGCCGCAGCGCTGTAGCAACTGCTGATAAATCAGGCAACGAAACGCAAATATTTAATCGCCTGCAAGATTTACAGCGTTATTCAACGACTCATATGAATGCTAGCAGCGGCGTGATTTATTTGCAGCATCAGTATGAACGCGACTCGCAGGCAGCTATCCAGAAAGCTTCGGCGGCGTCGTCCGAGAACGCGAGAGTTCACACTCAGGCCGAGGCGGTTTGCCATCCGCAATACAGCGGTTGGTCGATGGCTTATATTCAATGCTTTGTTAACGAATTATCAAAATATCCCACCTCTGACAAACTCAAAGACCCAGAGTTGCCTAACACCGAACTATACCGCCACGAATATACGTCGCCGCTTTGGACGCCTGATTTTGCTGGCTGGTCAATAGTTTTGGCGGTAGTGATTTTAATAATTATAGTACTGCGCTTGATTAGCCTTGTAATATTGCATCTATTATTGCGCTATAAATATCGAGCTGCTTGACTGGTGCAGCTAGGGGTGCAAAGTGTTGACACTCAATGCAGGTTACGATAAGCTAACAGATGTAAACCAATACTTAATAGGAGGTATAAAACAATGGCTTACAAGCACACGAATTCAAAGGGCGTCACTTATTATCTACACAAAACTGAAGTTACACTTCGCGGCGGCAAACCGCAAACCATTTACTTTTTCACTAAGGTAGAGAAAAACGAAAAGGGCGAGCCATGTGACTTGCCAGAGGATCGCGTCGTGAAAGAAAACCCGCGCAATGGCTTTCTGACAGTCTCTAAGAAGAAATAAATTTTGCTGTTTTTACTAAAACCCTCGGCTTGTTGGCTGAGGGTTTTTGCGGTAGCAAAGTGCTTGCGTTTAGATGGCAAGTTTGCTAATCTAGATATGTAAACAAACAGGTGCACAAAATTACCTCCCTGATTACCCTAAGGGAGGTTTTTTGATTTCTGTGGTTGATTATGGTGGTGGGGGCGGTTGGGATCGAACCAACGACCAACAGGTTATGAGCCCGCTGCTCTAACCCCTGAGCTACGCCCCCATTGCTGGTATTATAGCGTAAAATCATTACGGAGTACAGATTATTTATTGACTGGCTTGATTTGCTTATGCTACTATGTCAAGTATATAATCCAAATGAGGTAGGAGTATATGAAAATACACAGGAGAAATATTAAATATAAATATCACCGTATTGGCGCTGGAATAATCGTATTCATTGCGGCATTAAGTTTGGTGCTGGTGAATTTACCGCGAGCTCAGGCGTCGCAGCTCAACAAAAAGTACTCTTTTATTAAAACCAATTACACCGTCCCAACGAGTAATGTCGCGTGGGTAGCGCCGAATGGTAACGACACCTCAGGTAATGGTTCCGAGGGTTCGCCGTACGCTACATTCAAGAAAGCTCTCAGTTCAATTGGTAGTGGCGGCACAGTAGTCGCGAAGTCGGGTATTTATCGTGAACCGCATTTTTTCATCTCTGACGATAATGTGACTATTCAAGCGGCACCGGGGGCAGAAGTTTGGTTAAAAGGCAGCAATGTCGTAAATTCTTGGACTAGTGAAAATGGCATCTGGAAAACAACCGGTAATTATCACAACTTCTGTCATGTTTGTACCACAAACGCTAATCCAAGCGTTGAGGGTGTTGCGGCCTACCCGGAGCAAGTCTTCATTAACGACGAGCCGCTAAAGCAGGTTAAAACCAAAGCAGAGGTGACGCCTGGTAGCAGTACTTTTTATGTCGAAGACAACACTCCTACTACGCTCAAAACTCCTAACAATAATGCAGACGGCTATAATATTGGCCAGCAAGATACGATATCTTATTATATCGGCAAGAATCCAGCTAGCGGCGTAACCGAGATATCAGAGCGGGCGCGAGCTTTCACTAGTACTGGCAAAAACGTTTCCGTGAAAGGCATTAACGTTGCTCAGTATTCGCCTGTTCAGGTTTGGGGTTTTAAGGATCCTTACGATCCCGCCGCTGAGAGAGGGGTTTATTCGGGTCCAACTGCGGTGAGTATTAATGGATCTGGCTCGCTAGTTCAAGATATGATTGTCACCCAAAGTGCAAGCCAAGGCCTGTTCTTTAATAAAGCAGAGTCGTCGACGGCGCGAGGTGTAAAGGCGGTAGATAATGGCGGCTCGGGAGTTGGAGCTAATAAATCCCATGGCACAACGTTTGCTAACGGCGAGCTGTATGGCAACAACGCGGAAGGCTTTCTGACGATTGGATGCGGAGCTTATTGTACGATGGCCGATATCAAAGTTACGCATACGCGAAACTTTACATTCCGCAATAATATTGTTGATTATTCTCGCGACACTAAAGCGTATTCTACTGCTGCCAACGCCAATAACGAAGGTATGATTGGCTTTTGGTGCGACGAGGGTTGCGTAGAAACGAAAATCGTTGGTAACTTCTTTACTAATTCTCCGCTTGCTATCATGTATGAGGTTTCTGGTAATGGTATAATTGCTTCTAATATAATCGAAAGCTCCGGTACGGGTATTCGTGTAGCCGGCAGCGATGATGTTAAGGTGTATAACAATACCATATCTCGCACTTATCGGCCAATATACATATTTGAAGACAGTCGTGTTGACGGATGTAATTATTGGAAAGGCGGGTCCTGTGTAGCTAACGAAAGCTGGTCGCAGGGACTGGGTCTAGATTGGAATACTTCGGGCGTTGAATTGTATAACAACATTATATCTTCACGGCCGTTAGCTCGAGCAGAGGATCTTTCTGGCGGTAATTATCAACGCGCGTATTCACTGCGTGTTGAAGGATCTCAGAACGATCAAAATAGACCGTATGTCGATGCCAACGATATGCTCAAAGGGTTTGATTATAATGTATATTACCGTAACGAGTCAGACGATATAAATTTGTCGGTATGGGATTTCAAACAGCTTCCTTCAAAGACCGATACAGTTATAAGCAGAGCTTCTGATATCGCGAATAATCCAAAATTATCGAGCTCGATTGACGGCCGCGATGCGCATTCGCTTGATACTTTTGGCTCGCGAGCAAATAATCCGTATTTCGTGAAAGAAGCAGCAAATAATAACGACTACAAAAAGAGCAATTACAATCTCAAACCAGGTAGCCCAGCCATCAACAAGGGTAAACCGTTATCGAGCGACGTAGCGCAAGCGATTGACCCAACAGGCAAAACTGTTAAAGCTGGCGTATCGGTAAGTGCTGGTGCTCTGGTTAATGTGCTGATGGACGCGACGGGCGGGCAGACTCCGCCTACACCTCCAGTAACTGTCAATATTCCTGATGCTGGCCTCAAGGCGGCTATCAATAAAACGCTTGATAGCAATCGTCCGAGCACCCAGGATATCACAGTGGACGAGCTAGCTCAATTGACGCAACTTACCGTAGACGGCGGTGTCAAAGTCAAAAATCTAACAGGTCTCGAGAAGGCAACTAATTTGCAAGAGCTGAAGATTGACAATAACGAAGTTGCTGATTTGGCGCCTTTGTCATCGTTAACAAAATTAACCAAGTTGACAATGACAAATAACAAAGTCGCGTCGATCGAACCGTTGGCGCATTTGGCTAACTTAAGTGTACTTTTAGCGTCTGGTAATCCGATTGCTTCGACCAAGCCGCTAGCTAATCTGACGCATTTGACACAAGTAAGTGTCGATAGTAAATCGACAGCGTTTGATATTTCTGATTTTGCCAAGAGTGCGGGCACCTTAACGACATTGCAGTTGTCTGGTGCTGATAATGGTACACCGCAGTTAGTGCATAGCGAAGTTCTAAAGCAACTTACTAAACTAACGACTCTCCAAATATCGTCAACCTCGTTAACCGATAACGATCTGAATAGTATTGGCGCGATGACGCAATTAACGTCGCTGCAGGCAGACCGCAGTAATATTAGCGATATGTCGTTTGCGGGCCGCTTAACTAAATTAACTAAGCTTGACGTTTCTAATCAGCGTGTCCGTATGAGTACGAGTACAACGCCGTTTGCATCGCCGCTCAAAGATGTATCGGGTACGGCTGTTGCCATAACCAACAGCGCTGATTTGGCTAATGATGGGGTTGGTCGTGTCAAAATTGTCTCGCCAATTTATGATAATAATGCTCATGAGTTGTCAGCAACTTGGACCAAGAATGTTACAGTTGGCGCTGCTACTGCCCAATTCAACGGTCAACTAACAGTGTCTGCAACGCTGCCGAAAGCTGATAAAGCTCAGCTCCAAGCGCAAATTGATCGCGCGAATAACTCTGCAGATTATATCAAAGCAGATACGGCGGTAGCCAGTGCGCTGTCAGCTGCGAAAAACGTTGTTGCTAAACCAAATCCGACACCTGCCGAAATTAGCCAAGCGACAAACGACCTCAAGCAAGCACTTGACGCCGCAATAGCTAAAGAAACGGCAGCTCAAGCGGCCGCACGGACAGCGGTTGATAAGGCAAAAAATAGTAAGTCGCCAGCTGATATTCGCGCTGCAGAGGCACTTTTAGTGCACGTTCAGGACCCAGCCAAGAAATCAGCGATGCAAGATGAGCTCAACGCCGTCAAACAGGAAATTACCGATGCGCGGACAGCCTTATCGAAATTGATTGACAAGGCGAAGAACACGCCAACGGATGGTCTAGCGGCCGAGACTGTTGCTGCTTTGAATACCGCGATTGCTGCAGCTAAAGCAGTTAACAACGACCAAGAGTCGACCGTGGCGCAGCTCACTGAAGCCAAAACTAAATTGCAATCAGCTCTTGATAATCTCAAAACCGATAAGACAGCGCTAGCCAAAGCTATAGCGGATGCTGACCAAGAGCCAGTTTATATCAAGAACGATTCAGCGGTTAAAACTGCTCTGCAACATGCTAAGAATGTTTATGCTGCGGCTAATCCAACGCCGGCAGAAGTTAACACAGCTGTCAATAATTTGAAGTCGGCAATTAATGCTGCCAAAAAGAAAGAAACTGATGCTCAAACAGCTGCTGCCAATGCGGTTGCGGCAGCAGAAGGTGCTAAAACGGCACAGTCGATAACGGCGGCTCAAACTCTCGTTGATGCTATCCAAGACGCGTCGGTTAAGTCTGCTCTGCAGGTGCGTCTTGACGCTGTATCGCAGCAGCTCAGCAATGCTAAACAAACGCTTGGCACACTTATTACTAAAGCTGAGGCTGTCGATACGACCAGTATGAGCGCTGACACTGTCAATGCGCTAAAGGCTAAAATTAAGCAAGCTAAACAAGTCTACAACGATGCTTCAGCATCAGTAATGCGCCTGCAATCGGCGGCGTCAGAGCTGCAAGCGGCTCTCGATGCTTTGCGGCCAGACAAGACTACTTTGCGCGACGTGATTGCTCGGGCGGAAGCGCAGCCAGCGTATATCCGAAACGATCCTGCAGTCAAATCTGCTTTGCAGCATGCCAAGAACGTTGAAGCCGCTGCTAGCTCGACGCCAGCTGACATTAGTTCCGCGATACAACAGCTCAATTCGGCAATTACTGCCGCTCAGAAGAAAGAAGCTGACGTCCAGGCAGCCGCGCAGGCAGCTGTTGCCGATGCTGAAAGCCAGAAAACTGCTCAGTCTATAGCGCATGCGCGAACACTAGTCGATAAAGTACAGGATCAAGCCGTTAAGACAAACCTTCAGGCGCGCCTAGATGCGATTGTTATCCAAACCTTTGTCAATAAGCAAACAATTCGCCAAGCAAACAATACCAATATTACGCTGTCTACCTCAGGCGATAAATGCTACAACATCAAAAACGCTACCGCGGTAGGGCAGCCGAAAAATATTCCGACTGGCTATCAGATGCAGGGCTCGGCCAAGTTTACAATCAACTGTGACGGGCACGCGCAGCCAGCGGTTGGGTATACTACCAAAATTACTCTCGAATTATCGCGTATCTACAAAGTTAATCGCCTAAAAGTAATCAAGTACAGTATTAATGGCGCTAATGCTACCGATATTACCGAGAAAGTCACACTCAAAACATCAGCCGATGGCAAACGCACTATTGTTGAATACTCAATTACCGATGGCGGCTTTGGCGACATGGATAAAACTGCTAACGGCGTTATCGACGATCCGGTTATAATTTATGAGCGGTCGGAGAATAATACTACGCCAGCTAATGGTGGCAATCAACCTGGAGCTCCAGCAAAGAATAGCAAGGCTACTGCTAACGGCGGACGCTTATCTGAAACTGGCGATAGCCTATACGGTTATATTATCGGCGCTGGCGTACTGGTGCTAGGCGGCGCTGCCGGTGTATACGCTATCATTCGTCGTCGCCAATAAGAGTCGTTTTATCTCGCTATCTCGATTACCGCTCATGGTTTATAATAGTTGACAGATGAAGCTTATTGAAAGATTACGCCAACAACTGCATTATATCTGGTTTAATTACGCGAACTTTAATGGATTGGTGCTGTTGTTGGCGATTATCATTGCGGTTAGCTGGGTGATGGGTACAATGTCGACGATTCAGACAAACTTTAGCGCCCAACGAGCGCTTGACGAAAAAAAACAACAATTACGGCTGGCGCAGCTAGAAGTAGAGACGCTGAAATACGAACAAAATTATTATAAGAGCGATGAATATAAAGAGCTAGAAGCGCGCAGCAAGTTAGGTCTGGCAGATCCTGGCGAGAAGCAGCTAATACTGCCAGAGAATAGCGCTGCAGTGAAATCTCTCGACAGCCAGGACGATAACTCATCTTATGTTAAAACAGCTCCGCGCAACAATACGCCTGCCGTGCACAAGTCTAATTTTCAGCAATGGATTGATTTTCTAACTGGCAAAACTGCTGCTTCGCGCTTGCAGAAGTGATACGTAATTTGCTATAATAGTACCCGTATCGCGGGGTGGAGCAGCCTGGTCAGCTCGCTTGGCTCATAACCAAGAGGTCGCTGGTTCAAATCCAGCCCCCGCTACCAAGAGAAAAGCTCAACTAGAAGTTGAGCTTTTCTCTTGGTTAACTGACTGGTTTAAGCTAATTTGCTAGCAGCAACCCGAATAGCTTCACTCCAGCTCAAGAAAACGTGCGGCGTGTCTGCCAAGTCTTTGGCGGTTAGGCCGTGCCGCACAGCTAGGGCGATTTCGTGGATGCTATCGCTAGCATTCGGTGCGACAATAGTGCCGCCTACTACGACACCCTTTTTATCGCATACTAATTTGACGAAACCGTCGCGGAAATCGCTGGTATTGGAGCGGCCGATGATTGATAGTGGTGCCATAGCTTTGTTGATTTTGAGGTCGCGTTTGATACAATCGTCTTCGGTCAGGCCGACAGAAGATACCTCCGGAAAGGTGAAAGTTGTCCGCGGCGTAGCAGTATAATCTGGCGCGATTTGATTCTTTGAAAAAAGGTTATGAGCAGCAATCCGCGATTCTAGCAGTGCAGTATGCGTGTGCTCAGAGTTGCCGATAATATCCCCAGCTGCATAAATGTGGCGAGCGCTTGTCTGTAAATATTCGTTAACATGGATGCCGGTTGGGTCGTATTGGACGCTGGCGTTCTCTAGTCCTAAATCAAGGTTTGGCTGACGTCCAGTCGCCACCAAGATATCCTCGACACGTACCGACTTTTCGACACCGCCACGCAGAAATGATACGCGGTAGCCGAGTCCGTCTTTGACTGCTGCGACCGTTCGTGTTTGCGTCAATGACGTAATGCCTTTATGCTTCTTGAGGTAGGCTTCTAGCAGCTCGCCAACTTCTTCGTCTTCTTTTGGTAAAATGCGGGCAGCGATATCAGTCAAATAAACCCTAGTACCGAAAGTAGCCATCAGCTGTGCGATCTCGACACCAACGCTGCCAGCACCTATGATGTAAAGGCTCTTCGGCGGACGCATCGACTCTAAGATGGTGCGCGCTGTCAAAAATGGGATTTCGTCTAATCCTGGTACTTCTGGAGCTACCCAGTGCGAACCCGTAGCGACCAAGAATCTTTCGGCGCTGATGTGTTTGCGTCGAACAGAGATTTCATTGGGCGACAGAAAGTGGGCATGTCCAGTATAGGTAGTAATGCCTTGGTTTTCGTAGAATTTGCGATTACCGGCAGCCCCAGTTCGCTTGACGGCGAGGTCTTTCCAGGCGCGAATACTCGGATAATTGTAGCCAAGCGTATTAGAGCGTAAGCCGAACTTGGCGCCGTGGCGTGCTTGATCATAGAGGTGTGCGACGTGTAATAAAGCGTTGGTTGGTACGTCGCTCCAGTTAGGCGAATCGCCGCCGAAGGTATCTTCCTCGATAATCGCTACGCGCGCGCCATTGCGAGCGGCGATAGTGGCAGCGGCTGATCCGCCAGCTCCGCTACCGATAACTACTAAATCGTAATCAAATTTATTGTGTCTCTTCGCCATTCATGTCTCCTACATCATTTTTTTGTGGTGTTTATATAAATATGCTGCGTCAGGATGATTATGTTCTAGAAATCGTCCAGCTTGCGCGCGAATATCGGTGGTGGTGATATCTGATTTTTGGCCGCTCCAAGCTTCGACCTCGCGAGCAGCTTGATCGGCTAAATTGCAGGCTAACCCTTCGGGGCTTTTAGCGCTAAGGCAGGCGGCGTACAGGCTAGCGCGCAGCTTTTTGGCATCGAAATCTTCTGGCGGGCGTTTGCCTCGTTTGAAAACGGTAACTTTCATACAGCATTCACCTGAATGATTAAGTCGGAAACAGTATTAACGTATATATAAAAACCAAGGATAATCAAACCCAGCCCAGCAGCGAATTGTAAAAAGTATTTGTTTTGTTCGCGCCAGCGCTGGATGCGGCTTAGTTGGCGTCCGCTGCCAATCAATAGGGCAACGATGAGTAATCCGAGCGAAGCAGCTAGCGTATAACCTGCTGCGCCAACGATTTGCCAAATCGGCGGCAGCGCGATAATGGCGCAGGCTGCGGTAATGATTGGTACGATAGTAAATAGTAGTTCTGCAACAACGCTAGTCAATCCTAGGCTAAACGCTTCGGCGGCAAGGCTGGCTTTGGCGGTGCGTTTACGCAAGAATCGGGCAAAACTGCGTGAAATCCACAATTCGGTACCTTCGGTTTTACGATAGTAAAAAAGGATAACTGCCAAGCCAACGATCATCAGACCGGCAGTCAAGGTAATCCACAGCAGATCACTGTGCGGCGCGAATACACCGATAGCATAGCTAGCGAAACTAACGCACAAAAGCGTCATAGTAAAGGCGCCAGCTACAAAGCTGAATAGCAGCCGTAACGTGCGCCGAGCGGCCAGTTTGCGTCCTAAGGCGTGCCCCGATAGGGACGTAGCCATACTAACGCTCAACTGAAAACTAGCGTGGATAAGTCCTGCCAGGGCGATGGTGCTAACAGCGATGAGAATATTCATGTTTGTCTTGATAATCCTTACCTTATTTATACCATAAGCAGTCTGGCGAAGTCAAAAGATTTTGTAAAAAGGTATTGCTTTTTTAGCAAGTTTGTGTTATACTAAAAATATAAGTAATTAACTTATACAAAAAGGAAAAATAAAAATGGAAGTCACCGAATCAAATAACTCATTACACAACGAGAATGCCACCTGGAATCGGCCGCGTACAACGGTAGAACTGCGAGAATTTATTAATCGCCGTAATGATCTGCTGGAAGTTGAAGATTTTGCGTTTTAGCGGCGGTTTAAGCGCAAAGAAAAATCCCCGCAGCAAAGGTGGGGAGCTTTCTTTGGTAGCACTGACTGGGATCGAACCAGTGACCTTAGGCTTATGAGTCCTACGCTCTAACCAACTGAGCTACAGTGCCGCAAGAGTAAAGCACTGTAGATTATAGCAGATAACAGTAATCGGTGGCAAGCTAGGCTTTTTAAGGATAATTTAATGAAGCTGGCGGACAATATGCTTTGAGAAATATTTCCCGTACTTCTCTAGTGAGCTGCCCTTCTGTGTCAAGGGCGGTTTGCTATTCTGTGCTATAATTTTGCCGTGAACGATGAGCTAGAATTAAATGAACGAGTAGAGGTTATTGCGACGTTTGGCAGCGGTTTAGAATTGTGCGTGCCGCGGCGGTTTAGGCGTCCGAATGGGCGTGAGATTGAAGTGAGTGAGCTAGGTTTGCGGCATCCAGTAGCTAAAGGGCGGCGAACGATGCATATTTTTGATGTGACGGACGGGCAAGCTGATTATCGGCTGGAATTTGATAGCGAGCGGTTGACTTGGCGATTGACGCGCGAGGCGGAGCATGGTTGAACCAGCTGACCAACAAAAGCAGTTTTCCGCAGATGGCTTAAATTTGGAGCATAAACAAACATTACCGCTGATTATGCATATAGATCTCAATAGCTGCTTTGCGACCATTGAACAGCAGTCGCGGCCGCTGTTGCGCGGGCGGCCAGTGGCGGTAGTTAATCGTTTGGTCGAGAGCACTTCGGTTATCACTGTGAGCTATGAAGCGAAGGCTTACGGTGTTAAGGCTGGTATGAAATATCGCCAAGCTAAACGGTTGTGTCCCGAGCTAGTAGCGCTCGACAGCGATCCGCCGAAATATCGCTGGGTATATCGGCAGCTGCTGCGAATTATGAATAGTTACAGTCCAGCGGTGGTGATGAAGAGCATTGATGAAGGCATAATTGATTTTGCTGCAGCACCCGAGGCGATGCGGTCGCGCGGTTTAGAAGCCATCGGCAAAGAGATAAAGCAGCGATTGCGTACCGAAGTAGGTTCGTACATGCGTTGTAATATCGGTATCAGCACTAATCGTTTCTGGGCCAAGATGGCGGCTAGCTTGCACAAACCTGACGGGCTTGATGTCGTGACGGCGCAAAATGTACAAGCGGTGTTATCCAACTTAACTTTACGCGATCTAACGGGAATTGCGCGGCACAACGAGCAGCGGCTGAACGCAGTGGGTATTTTTACGCCACTGCAAATGTATGAATCGTCGCCAGAGGCGCTTCATACTGCTTTTCATAGTATTAATGGTGAAAAATGGTATCAACGTCTGCATGGCTGGGAAGTCGATGATTTGATAAGCTACGTTAAAACATGCGGCCGCCAATACGTGCTAGAGGAGCGCAGCATGCCGCGGCAGCAAATAGCCGCTCGATTACATAATTTAGTCGAGGCGGTTGGACAAAAGTTGCGTTCGCAGCGCAAGTCGGCGCGCGGTGTCGGTATTTATGTGCGAATGGCGGGTGTGGCTAGCAACTCAAAACTATCGTTGAATAATGGACGCTGGGGACGCGCGGGCAATTACTGGCAGCGTAAATATTTAGCGCCGCTGCCAATGTTTAGCGATGCTGCGTTGTGGCATGTTGCCGAAGAGCTATTCTGCCAGGCGCCGGCTGGTGATATACGCGAGATAGGTGTGCATTGTTATAATCTGTATAACAGCACCAGCGATCAACTGAGTTTGTTTGGCGACGAATTAGCGCGCGAGCGGCAAACCACTTGGGCGATTGACGAGATTAATCAGCGGTACGGCGCTCGGACTATTCACGCTGCTAGTACGCTTAATACCGAGGCGGTTCGCACCAAGATTCCGTTTGGTAGTACGCGTTATTTATAAAATATATTATTAGTGGTGTCGGTTAACGCTAGTATCTTGATAGGATTATAATAAAAAGTATGACGTACTTGGTGGCAGTTTCTGGCGGTGTGGATAGCGTGTGTTTATTGGATATGCTGAGCCGGTCAGAGCATCGGCTAATTGTAGCGCATGTCGAACATGGAATCCGCGGCGAGGCTTCGCGCGCTGATGCGCGGTTTGTGGCGGCGCTGGCGCAAAAATATAATTTGCCGTTTGTCTCGGTGTCGCTTAATCTCGGGTCAAATGCTAGCGAAGAACTAGCGCGCCAGAAGCGGTATGACTTTTTGCTAGCACAGGCACAGAAGTTTGGCGCGGTGCTAGTTACGGCGCATCATGCTGAAGATGTCGCCGAAACGATTGCTATCAATATTGAGCGAGGTACGGGATGGCGCGGGTTAGCTGTGCTAGCGCGCACAGGAGTCAAACGTCCGCTGATTTCTTTTACCAAGACGCAATTATACGATTATGCGCTGCAGCATCGCTTGGAGTGGGTTGAAGACGCAACGAACGCATGTGGTCTTTATCAACGCAATCGTGTCAGAAAAGTACTAAAAAGTATTATTAATCGACGCACAGTTGTAAAATTACTGCAGTTGCGCGCTAGACAGCTAGCCTTACGGAAAGATATTGAACGCGAAACTGAGCGGATTACGCTGCGCAATAGCGGTTCGCGGTATTTTTTGTCGCAGATTGATGATGACGTAGCGTTAGAGCTACTAGCGAGCGATATTGCCAGGCAAACTGGCGGACTGCGACCGACTCGGCCGCGTACTCAACGGGCTTTGCTGGCTATCAAGACGGCGCGGCCGGGCGCTAAAATTGATGTCGGCGATGGCGTGCAATTAGAAATTACCTCTCGAACTTACTGCGCGAAGGTGGTATAATTACAGAGATATTCTGAATTTGATTATAAAACCACGAAAGGATACATATTTCAATGCCTAAACCTCGTAAACAAAAGGTGAGTAATAAAGTTCGGCTCGGTTTATTCTGGGCAATTATCGTTTTGATTGGACTGTCGCTATATGCGGCATTTATGCCGGCTAAGCCGCTCCAGGAAGTACCAATCGCTCAGGTGATTCGAGACGCCAACGAAGGCAAAGTAGCCAAGATCGAAGGCCAAGGCGGCGACCTTCAGGTGACCATGAAGGGCGAGAATAAGCCATCTAAGCGGACATACTTAGGCGGCGGGGTTTCGTCGCTACTGAAAGACAATATACTTAACGAAAAAGGCCGTGTAGTCGTTTCGGATAGCGCGCCAGTTGATAATTCTTTGATGCTGACTTTGATGACGGTGGTTTTGCCGGTGCTGCTGATAGGCGCATTGTTCGTCTTCATGATGCGGCAAGCACAAGGCCAGAATAGCCAGGCGATGAGTTTTGGTAAAAGTAAGGCTAGGTTATACGGCCTTGATAAAGAGCGGGTGGTGTTTGATGATATCGCTGGCAATGATAATGCTAAACAGGATTTACAAGAGGTCGTTGACTTTCTTAAGCATCCGAAAAAATATCAAAGTCTCGGTGCCAAAATCCCGAAGGGCGTGCTGCTAGTCGGCGATCCAGGTACCGGCAAGACAATGCTAGCGCGAGCAGTAGCTGGCGAGGCGGACGTACCTTTCTTCTCGATTTCTGGTTCAGAATTTGTTGAAATGTTTGTTGGCGTTGGCGCTAGCCGCGTGCGCGACCTTTTCCAGAAAGCCAAGAAGAATGCGCCAGCGATTGTTTTTATTGATGAGATTGACGCCGTCGGGCGCAAACGCGGCAGCGGTATGGGCGGCGGCCATGACGAGCGCGAGCAGACACTGAATCAAATTTTGGTAGAAATGGACGGTTTTGAGGCGGACACCAATGTGATTGTAATCGCGGCGACCAACCGGGCTGACGTGCTTGATCCGGCACTGCTCAGGCCAGGCCGCTTTGACCGGCACGTGACGATTAGTTTGCCGGAGCGCAAAGATCGCGAAGCTATTTTGAAAGTTCATTTCAAAAATAAGCCGACTGACGACACAGTCAATCTCGATAAGCTGGCAGCCAAAACGGCTGGCTCTAGCGGTGCCGATTTGGCGAATATTGCCAACGAGGCGGCAATCATTGCAGCGCGGCGCAACTCCAAGAAAGTGTCGAATGACGACCTGACTGAAGCTTTTGAAAAAGTGGCTATCGGCCCAGAACGTAAAGCTAAAGTAATGAACGACCACGAAAAGGAATTAACTGCTTATCACGAAGCTGGTCATGCCATTGTTGGTCATGTTTTGCCAGATAGCGATCCAGTACACAAAATCACTATCATTCCGCGCGGCGGTACGGGCGGCGTGACGTGGTTCTTGCCTCCAGAAGACAGAAGTTACACTAATGTTTACGAGTTCAAGGATATTCTAGCGCGAGCGCTGGGCGGCCGGATTGCCGAGAAGCTGATTTACGGTGATGATGGTATAACTACTGGCGCTGGCAGTGATTTGCGCCACGCCGCTAAAGTTGCCCGCAATATGATAATTGAACAAGGCATGGGCTCGAAACTGCGCGACCAAGTCTTCCACGAGGATAATGGCGGCATGGTTTTTGACAAAATTACCCACGACCGGCCATATTCAGAGGCGACAGCACAAGAGATCGACAACGAGGTCGAGGCGCTGATTAAGGAAGCGTCGGTTCGTGCCGAGACAATACTCAGCAAGAATCGGGCAGTGCTTGAAAAGCTCAAGGATGCTTTGCTCAAAAACGAAACTCTCGAAGAAGAAGACGCCGCTAAATACATGAAGGATGCGGTGCTGCCAAAGGAAGTAAAACTACACGCATAAACTATGGCGGGGCGAGGAAGTCGAGTACGGTCGGTTGTTGCCAAAGCGAATAGCAAATTGTCAGTACAGTGGGCGGCAATTCTGCTGTCTGGATCGACAATGCTGTCAAGCTTGCTGGGGATTTACCGCGATCGTTTAATTAATGGCATGTACCTAGACACTTATAAAGTGGGTGCTGATGCCTATGTAGCGGCGTTTACCGTGCCGGATTTTATGTATTTCCTGCTAGTGTCGGGCGCTTTGAGCGTATCGTTTATCCCAGTGTTTAATCAGCGTTTGGCGAGCGGCAATAAGCGATCGGCGTGGGAGCTGAGTTCAAGCTTGCTGAATCTTTTTGCGGTATTGACGTTAATCACTAGCGTGCTGATTATCATCTTTGCCGACCCGCTAGTGCGCTATGTTGTTGGCCCGGGCTTTGGCGAACAAGGACATGCTTTGGCGGTGAGTATGATGCGTATAATTGCCGTCAATCCGTTTTTGTTTGCGATTGCGACAGTAGTATCGAGTATGCAGCAAGCAATTGGCCGGTTTACTTTTTTGGCGCTTGCACCAACCATCTATAATCTAGGTATCGTTGTCGGTGCTAAGTATTTCACTAACGGTATTAATATCTTTGGCTGGCAAATTTTCGAAGGCGGTATCATGGGTGTGGCGCTTGGCGTGGTGCTGGGGGCAATTTTGCAGCTGGTGGTTAGTTCAATTGGTCTGGTTGGCGTAAACTTTGACTATCGCCCGGTGATTTCTTGGCGCAACAAAGGTTTTCGTCAAGTCTTGAAACTTCTACCGCCGCGCTCAATTGATCAAGGAATTGATTATTTTAACGGAATTGTTGAAATTAATTTAGCATCACGGATGGGTGACGGAATTATGCGCGTTTATCAGCAGGCGTCGAGTTTGAGCTTGATGCCGGTAAACCTAGTTGGTGTCGCCATCAGTAATGCAGCTTTTCCGCGGATGACTGAACGGTTAGCGGAAGGGCGAGTTGATTTATTTAAGAAAGAACTGCGCTCGGTTTTTCGCTGGATTGTTTGGTTGGCTCTGCCGATCGCTGTGATTACTTTCTTTGCGCGAGGATATGTGGTAGCATTCATCAAGAATGGCGGGCAGCCGGCGATTGCTAGTGTTCTCGGTGCGTTAGTGATATCGATATTCTTCCGGACGCTTTATCACATCATGGCGCGAACTTTCTACGCGCAGCAAGATACGCGAACGCCTCTGTATATTTCGATAGCGACGATATCGTTAAATATTGTATTGGCAATCATATTCACGCAACTGTTTGGTTGGGGAGTGTTTGGTTTGGCTTGGGCGCAATCAATTGTCTCGGTGGTAGAGATTGCGATTTTGCTGACTATATTACACGTACGTACACCAGGTATTTTTAATCGCAAGACACTGCGCAGCATTATTACTATGATGATCGCTAGTGCGATTATGGGTGTGGTGACTTATTTTGTAGTACAGATGTTACAGTTACAGTCGCGCGATATGAATTTTATGGCGGTTTTCCCGAAGTTTACCGTTATCGTGGTGGTGAGTTTTGCGGTGTATATAGCGTTAAGTAAAGTATTTAAGCTTGAAGAGGCGGATCCGATTGTTGCGAAACTACGACAGTTGCTATTCGGCAGAGTGAGGCGTTAGGGTGGAACGTATCCGCAATTTTTGCATTATCGCCCACATTGATCACGGCAAATCGACGCTGGCGGATCGGATGATGGAGATGACGGGGACGGTGGAGAAGCGCGAGATGAAGTCGCAACTGCTGGATTCGATGGATTTGGAGCGTGAAAAGGGCATCACCATTAAGCTCGCGCCGGTGCGGATGAAATACCACTATACAGCAACTGACCCAACACCATTCGCACCAACGGCTTCCGCGCGCCGTGAATCTTCCTCGCCAATTTCTGGGGATTCTGCGGGACTCACTTCGCTCAAACAGTCCTCGAATCGCCCGGAACTTAGCGAGTCTGATTCTCGGGCTTGTGCAGATGTTGGCGTGAATGGGCTGGTTCAGTCAACTGTCTACGACCTCAATCTCATCGACACGCCCGGTCACGTCGATTTTAGCTACGAAGTCAGCCGCTCATTGCAGGCTTGCGAGGGTGCAGTGTTGGTGGTTGATGCCAGCCAGGGCATTCAGGCGCAGACGCTGGCGAATGTGTACTTGGCGATGGAGCAGGACCTCACAATTATTCCGGTGCTGAATAAAGTCGATTTGCCAGCCGCCGATGTGCCGCGCGTTTCCAAGCAAGTCATGAATTTGCTGGGCTGTAACGAGGACGATATTATCCACATTTCCGCCAAGACCGGGCAAAACGTCTACCAAGTTTTGGAGGCGATCGTTGAGCGAATTCCGGCACCGACTGGCCAGCCAGACGACCCGACGCGGGCGCTGATTTTCGATAGTTATTATGACGATTATCGCGGGGTGATTTTGTACGTCAGGGTGGTTGACGGGCAAATTAAGAAAGGCGAAGCGATTCATATGATGGCGACTAGCGCGAATGGCTTGGCGCTGGAAGTTGGTCATCTTAGTCCCGGCATGATTGCCGATCCGTCGCTTGATACCGGCGAAATCGGTTACATCGTCACTAACCTGAAGACTACGCGTGAAGCCCGGGTGGGTGATACGGTGACGCTGAAAAAGTACTTCACGAAAGAGACCAAATAGGAGGCTAGAAGTGGGCAAAGGTATCATCTACGTCATGACCACCGCAGTGTCAGGTCTTATCAAAATCGGCAAGACACAAACCAAGCAGTACCCAGAGCGGATGCGCTTTCTCGAGGCGAATGGCTACTACAATGTGGTTGGTTTGAAGCGGTTGTTTGCGATCGAGGTGGCTGACTATTCCGAAAAAGAAACGCTATTGCACGAAATATTCGCTAAGCATCGAGTCGGTAGTAGCGAGCTTTTTGCGCTTGATTATGATTTGGTACGGCAGCTGTTGCTGTCGTTTTAGGGCGAGGTGGTCTTCCCGGAGCAGAAAAATAAAGAAACGGAATTTGATAAAATCACCAAAGCCAAGAACATTAATCAAAAGTTTAGCTTTTACCGGAAAGGTCTCAAAAATGGCGATGAGATTGTCTTTCTCAAAGATAAAACAATCGTAGCAAAAATTGTTGGCGAGCGCGAAGTTGAATATGGCGGGCAGCGGTGGTTTCTGCCGCCACTAGTGCGAAAGATATTTGAAGACAAAAATCAAGCCAACAATAGCGGTGCCTATCAGGGTGCGGCGTATTTTTGCTTTGACGGCAAGAAGTTGAAGGACTTGCCGGATGTAGAACTGTAGGAATGTGTGCTATTATTAAAATGTATAAATGAAAATAAAAATACTCAAATTAATCTTAGTTTTAGTGTGTTTCAGTGTAAGCGCTTATACTTCGTATGATTATTTGCTGCATGAAGTGCCAGTCTATCTGAAAAGTAAAAATTTGGTTGAAGCAAGAACTCAGAAAACCCGTTTTCTAATACCAAAGCAGTGGCAAAGGATTGATGTAAAAAACGGTAAAACTGAAGGTTACGGCGATAAACTGGGCAAGGATAATAAGTCAATTAGCGGTGTTGGCGTGACTCAGGATTCGGAGCGGTTGGTGTTACCGGCTGCGCCTGATGAAGCTTATGAATTAGTGCGCAAAATGGCTTATGATAGCAAAGAGTTGCGCGAAGACGCGAAAAGATTCTTTACTATTAAGGGATTGGAAAATTGTCAAGCGACTGTCGATATCAAGGACGATACTTTGGAACAAAATGGTTTAGTTGGTATTGTCAGAATTACATCAAGTTGCGGTTCTCGACCTGAAAATACTAAAATGGTAACGCGTCTAGCTGTCGGCCGCGAAGACGGATGTCTTCGTTACATATCGGTATTCTCTTACAATGAATATTGGAAGCAAAATAGCAAAGTGTTTGAAGAAATATTAAATAGTATATCATATATAAACACGCAAAGCGCATAAAGCGGAAATTGGACCGTCTAACGTTAACAGAATGAATAACTTCAAAAATTTTACAGAGAAAATTAGCTGCCGGGTGATTCCGACAACACGCGATCGCCGCGTGTGGTTGGATGAAAAAGTTGTCGACGATGATTTGTATTGTGTTTTTATGAATGGCCGATCGTACGAACTTGGCGAGGAATATGATGACTTTTTGTATGTCACTGCTGACAACTTTGCCGAACTGGCAGATGTTATCCTCCGCGAGTTGTATGCGCGCGGATTTTCGTCGTCAGATTACAAATTAATCAATGAAAATCGCGTTCATCTGGACTATAGTTTTATAAGCGATGACACGCTTTGGACTGCCTGGCGCAATGTCGATGCGATAGTTAAGGGCGATATCACTGACGAGAAGGATTATCGTCGCGACAAAACTAAACGCGGTCGGTGGATGGGTTACGCTGAATTAGTTCAGGCTATTGGCAAGAATCAAGCCCATAAGATTTTTGAGCAGTTATAGATTAGTTTGTAATCCTCTACTGAATTAATATAGATACTATAAAATGACTTACTGAAAAATACCCCTACATTTGCAATAGTTTTAAAGGTTATCTTGTTTTTCTGCAGAGGTGGTGGCTATTATAGATCCCTTGCAATGTCCAATGCCTAATGCTACAATATAAATCATAATCATAAATAGAAATAAACAGTAGCAAAATACGAGGAATTATGACAACAGGCAACTCTGAACACGTAGCTAAAGGCTCTCTGGATCCCGAAGACCCGACAAAGTATTCTGATAACCCTACAGAGAACTCAGGAAATCATGAAGAGACTCTTCTTTCTCGTGTCGAGAGTTCTCTTGCTAATCAAGCTGTACGAGATAGTGAAAGAGACGTCCAGCAGACACCAGAAGATAAAGAAGACACGCATACTGTCGCTGAATTGCTTGAGATTCTGGAAAGAGGAGGAGACTCTAGCTATCAGTTGACGAGCCATGCCGCCCACCAACTCATTGACGCTGGTAATGGTGGGTATGTAGCCGGATATCTCAATAACTTCACCGGCCTCAACCACAGCGAAATCGCCCAAAAACTCATTGA
>CALISG010000015.1 GCA_938042065.1 uncultured Candidatus Saccharibacteria bacterium | reverse complement strand
TTTTTCCTCTTTGACCAACACAGCAATAATCTGCTCGCGATTCTCTTTAACCTCTGGAAAGTCTGCTTCATATAGGTCGGCAATCACCGGCACGACCTCCTCGAGGAAATTCTGCTCAATCCCCAGATCAAAACTATAGCGAATCGCCCGGCGCAGTAAGCGGCGCATCACATAGCCCTGCTCCTTATTGCTCGGCACACAGCCATCGACCGCCAAAAATACCGCTGCCCGAAGATGATCAGCGATCACTCGCATTGACGCGGTATGCGTAGCGTATTCCTCACCGCTTAAACTCTCTAGCTTTTTAATAATTGGCCGTAGTAGACTAATCTTAAAAACGTCAGGACTGTCAATTGCCGCCGCGGCAATCCGCTCCAAGCCGCCGCCGAAATCAACATTCTTGCGTTTCAGCGGTTCAAAGCTACCGTCATCCAGCCGGCGATACTGCATAAACACTTGGTTGCCAATTTCCATAAATCGGCCGCTATCGCTAGCTGGATGCGCCTGCCCAAAGCTGGCATCATGATGCTGCTCGCCAAAATCATAAAACACCTCGCTATCCGGCCCGCATGGATCGCCGGTCGGCGTACTATCAATGCCGCCGCCGCGGCTCCACCAGTTCTCTTTATCGTTGTAAAAGAAAATCCGGCCGCCCTGCATACCCAGCTTGTCGCCATTTTCAGCGCTATCCAGCTCGACAATTTTAGCTTCAATGCCTTTTTTGGCAAAAACTTCCTGCCAAATTTGCGCTGCTTCATCGTCGCGCGGAATGTTGTTTTTCTCATCGCCGATAAAACAGCTAACGTAAATTTTATACGGATCCAACCCAACTATTTCTGTCAAAAATTCGAAAAACCACTCAATCTGCTGGCGCTTGAAATATTCGCCCATACTCCAATTGCCCAGCATCTCAAAGAACGTCGTGTGTCGATTATCGCCAACATCCTCAATATCCTGAGCCCGCAAACACGTCTGGCTATCAGCTAATTTAGTACCTTGCGGATGATCCTGACCCAGCAAGTAAGGCAGCAACGGCTGCATGCCCGAGCCGGTAAATAACGTCGTCGGGTCATTGTGCAATATCAGCGGCGCCCGCTCAATAATAGTGTGGCCGTTCCTTTGGCAAAATTCGAGATATTTCTGGCGGATTTCTTGTGTGTTCATAGAGGTAATTATAACACGAAAACCACCTGATTAGCGACCAACAGCCCGCCATCTCTACGACAAACTAAAGGCCTAAAGGACACAGCTCTTAATATATGTCATAATCTCAGCAAAATTAGCAAAATCATGATGATAGTCTTGTACTTTATCAAATTCTACAAACTCCCTGGCCGACGATTCGTGCGAAGCTACAAAATCATCTATTCGTTTTACATCAGCCAGAAAAAGCAGCTGATATGCCCTATCAGGGTATCTATCGTTATATTTAGAATGAAATAGCTTTTCAATATGCCAAGCACCAATCAATTTTAGAGAATTTAGTTCAACGGATGTTTCCTCATACATCTCGCGCCGCGCACAATCTTCTGGCGTTTCTCCTAATTCCATACGACCACCTGGCAAACCCCAGCCACGCGGTGGCTTGGCCAGAAGTATTTTATTTTCATGAACTGCACAAACCATACACGATGTCACAAGCGAAAAGTCAGGAATGGCTTCACACGGATAGAATTGAGACTTTGTTGATTTGTCTTTACCCCAAAAAACAACTGGAAAGCTATTATCAATTTTCATTTAATATAAATACCTTCGCATATTTTATCAGAACATTTGGCATTCCTTATATATCCGACATTATTCCGCCACCCAAACACTCTTCACCGTGATATATCACCGCCGACTGACCAGGCGCCACGGCTCGTTCGGCAGACTCTAGATGTAGTGTGTCGGCACTATATATAGCGTTAATGAGCGCCCCGCGGTGGCGCAATCGGACCTGTATTCGCGCACCTTCAGTCAGAGGTTGATTAATCCAGTGAATATCTGTCAGCTTAATCTCGGTTCGCCATATGTGTTCGTCGTTGATATTACGGCTAACATAAACTTCATTCTTATCCATATTTTTGCCAACCACATAATACGGCAACCCGCCGCCAACATCCAGACCATGTCTTTGACCAAACGTATAAAAAATTGCGCCGTCATGCCGGCCAAGCACTCGGCCCGATTCTTTGTCAATAATATCGCCCGGACGCGTCGTAATATACTGGCTAAGAAATTCGCGCATGCCAACATTGCCGACGAAACACACACCCATAGATTCTTTTTTGCGAGCTGTCCATAGGCCGCGATCTTTGGCAATTTGACGCACTTCAGGTTTGGTCAGATTTCCTAATGGGAACACGGTTTTCGCTAATGCCTCAGACGTCACGCGATAGAGGAAATAAGTTTGATCTTTGTTGTCGTCGCGAGCACGAAGCAAGTGTGCAGTATCTGCTAAACGTTCAACCCGCGCATAATGACCAGTTGCGATATAATACGCCCCCGCCGCTAGCGAAGTTTCTAAAAATAGTTTAAACTTAACTTCTTGATTGCACATGATGTCTGGATTTGGCGTCCTGCCAGCACGATATTCGTCAAGCATGTAATCAACAACTTTTTGGCGGTACTGCGTTTCGAAATCAAATACTTTAAAATCAATTCCTAATTGCACCGCCACCCGCTTGGCATCAGCTAAATCCTCAGCCCACGGACACTGCATGCCGGGTAAATCTTGGCTCCAGTTTTTCATATAAACGCCAGTGATATCATAGCCTTGGTCAATTAATAATGCTGCCGCGACACTGCTATCGACGCCGCCACTCATACCAACGTAAACACGCGGTCTGGTCATTCCGCTGCAACTCCCATAATCTTTACCAGTTCTTGCAACGCCAGTTGCCAGCCTATAACAGTTGTCCACCACATATTCGACCATTGATTATCTGTAACTACTGGATGGCTACGCGTTAGTATATTTGGCGCCGCTTTAGTAAATTCAATTGAAACTCGCCGCGAGTGGTAAGCGCTTGTCACCAAAATTACCGATGATATCTGCTTTTGTTTGAGCAGCCTGGCGGTTTGCGAGGCATTCTCGGCAGTTGTTTCGCTGGTTTCCTCTATCAGAATATCACTAGCCGGTACGCCTGCAATGATAGCCTGTCTCTTCATTGCTCGAGCATTACTCGGGCCAGTTTTATCAGCTGCCGCACCAGAGAAAACTAATTTGTGCGCCCAGTTATTCTTGTACAATCGCACTGCTTCAGCAGTACGAGCGCTGGTATCGCCGCCGCTCACCGCTACGATCGCATCGGCTGCCGCGCACTGTTGGCGGGCTGCATCTGGAATATCGCCACAGCCTTGCAAATCGTTCTTTGATAAAAACAAAGTAATACCGATGATTATTGCAGCCGAAACAATAGCCAGCGTAACGATAGCTATTAAAAATCTTTTCACGCTAACCTGGCCTTTTCTGTATTAATCGCAGCGATAATTTCTCGGGCAGCCGCCGTGCACGTTTCAGAATCCGATAAGCGACCCAGTGTCAGACGCAAACTGCCGTCCGCCACCTCTGGAGCCAAGCCAATCGCTTCTAACACGTGCGAACGCGTCCCGGAATTCGCAGCACACGCACTGCCAGTCGCTACCAGCACCCCTTTTCGCTCTAGCATAAAAACTAACCGTTCAGCGTCAATTCCGGGGAATGATATATGCAAATGACTTGCCAGGCGATGTTTTTGATCGCCGGAGACAATCGCCCACGGAAAAGCTTCTGTCAGCTGATTTTGCAGCTGGTCGCGCAACTGGCGCAAGCGCTTATTCTCAGAATTACGATGTTGCTGCGCTAATTCTAACGCTACTGCAAAACCAATGGCGCCCGCAACATTTTCGGTACCGCTGCGCAAGCCCCGCTCTTGCCCGCCGCCGCGAACTAGCGGCCGCAAGCGTATCATCCGATTACACCAAAGCAAACCAACTTGTTTCGGGCCATAAATCTTACCAGCATTTAGCGTCAGCGCATCAACGCCTAGCCGCGCTACATTGATGTCAATCTGCCCAGCCCCTTGCGAAGCATCAGTGTGCAGATAGATTGGCGTCAGCTCACCCGCTTCAAACCGGCGGCGACGCTCAGTACGGACAACTTCAGCAATGTCGCGTAGCGGTTGAACGGTACCAAGTTCGTGATTAGCGATAGCGATAGTTATTAGCTGCGTATCTGGCCTAATAGCTGCTTGAATATCGCGCGGCGCAATATTGCCTTTTTTAGATGGAGCCACCAGCGTTACATTATCATCAAGCGCTTTCAGTACTGCATCATGCTCAATGGCACTTGATACGATATGCCCGTCAATGCTATTTATCATCAAATTAATAGACTCGGTAGCGCCGGCCGTCACGACCAGCTCGCTAGACTGTCCGCCAAGACAAACCGCCAAACGATGCTTAGCTTCGTTATAAGCGCGCTTGACTTCCACCGCTGGAGCATACGGCGCCGAAGGATTATAAAACATCTCAGAGAAATACGGCTGCATCGCCGTCAAAACGCGCTCGTCTAGAGGCGTGGCAGCAGCATGGTCGAGATAGATTATCGATGATTTCACGCTTTCTATTATACCAATTTTTCGCCGGTCTCGGGATCTCGCTTGTAAACTTGGCGAGCAACTTGCTCATAATACATTTGCGTAGCGATACTAAAATTACGCAATTCATCACCCTCGAGGTATGAATAACGCGGACCAGGTTGAGTTTTCAAGATACCTCGATCGGTTACTTCATACTTGATAGTGTGGGTTTTAAGTTTGTGCTTGGCATCAATCCATTCCTCATGCCACATCCATGTTTTTTCGTCCAGGCAAAAGAATTCGCGGCGATGACCCTTTGGCACCTCTCCAAAAAGTTCCGAGCCAATTTCGCTTTCTAGCACTAACAGCTCGCGCTCGCTCAGTTTCTTGAGCGGACGTTTTTTGCGAAGTTTCGGCAAACCAAGCGATAAATCATCGCCGACAAAAAGTTTGAGAGTTTTTGTGAGAACACGCTTGACCATAATTTATGCAGCTAGACCAAACTCGCCTTCTAAACATTCAGTTCGAAATTTAACTACGTTTTGACTGGCAGCAGCAATTTCCTGCTCAGGAGTAAGCGGCTTTTTTTCGGGTTTTGGGCTGTTCAATTTTATATAATCAACCTGGAGCGATTCGGTTGTTTGATTGGCCGACTCAGCATATTCGTGCGCTAGCTCGCCTAAGCGCTCTAGCTCAGGACTACGATAAGAATTGCCATTAGCAGTTTGCTCATAATTAAAACGACCGGCATTTTCTACCGGTACATAAGGTTTTACTTTATTATTAAAGCTCTCATTCATAGTTAATCCCAAAAACTTGCCGCGCGTTGCGAGTAGTTACGCTAGCGGCCTCTTCTATAGCAAGGTCACGAGCGCGCGCATGATATTCTGCTACCTGCCTCACATACGCTGGTATATTCACTTTACCACGAAATGGCACTGGCGTCAAGAAAGGTGCATCAGTTTCAAAAACTAAGCGTTCAAGCGGAATTTGGTTAAACATTTTCTGTTGTTTTTTGTTTTTAGTAAAAGTACTTATACCGTTAACACCAACGTATAAACCACGATCCAACCCACGCTGCAAATTTTCCTCAGAGTCGGTAAAGCTATGCAAAATGCCGCGCAAACCTTTGAATTCATCGAAAATCGGCCAAAAATCCGCCCAGACTGCGCCAGCAGCAGCTTTTTCGTCGCGTACATGAAAACTAATCGGCAGGTTAAAATCTCGCGCTACCTCAAGCTGCCGCCGCAAAACGCTCTGTTGTATGTCACGCGGACTATTATCATAAAAATAATCCAAACCAATTTCACCAATGCCGACGATTTCATCGCGATTGCCTGCTACCAATTGGCGCAATTCCTCGACGTTATTTGTCGCTGCGTCGTGCGGGTGAATGCCGACAACCGGCCAAGCAAAATCATGCATCCTAGCAAACTCTAGAGCCTGACGCGAGCTGCGCAAATCTGTACCGACACAAATCATCGCTACGCCATTCTTCACCGATTCCTGGTAAGCCTTCTCGCGTGCCGAAGCGTCATAGAACTCGCTATCATGAATATGACAATGCGTATCAACTAAGCGAAGCAACGAATTCATTTGGCTTATTTCTTTTTACTAGATGCCGTTTGCGGATCGGGCGTATGAATATAGATTTTTGGGAAAAGTGGTGCTGCTTTCTCGGGTACAACTCCTGCCGAGAACATCTTGTGAATAGTGCTAGCAGTCACTGGCATAAACGGAGTTAGCAAATCAGCAATTTCCTCAAGCGCACCAACAGCGTAAGATAAAATTTCCGATAAATGCTCGGCGGCATCAGTGTCTTTTTGGCGCTTCTTGGCAACTTCCCACGGTTTAACGTCATCAATATATTGATTAAGCGCTCGCACCTGTTGCCATGCTTCACCTATTGCCCGATCAAAATCTAACGCTTCCATCGCCTGGCGGTATGGCCCCATATCGTGTCCCGGGCGAGGAATCTCGCCAATTACACCCGACTGATAACGCTGAATCATAGCAATAACCCGCTGCACTAAATTACCGAGATCATTGCCCAGCTCCCCGTTATAAGCCTTCTCAAACTTCTCCCAGGTAAAGTCGCCATCATCCTTGGTCGGAATATGCCGCGAAAAGTAATAGCGAAAAGCGTCAACACCGTAATCCTTGATAATCTCCATCGGATCGATGACATTACCAACGGTTTTGCTCATCTTAGCACCGCCCACATTAACGAAACCGTGCACTAACAGCGTCTTCGGCAGCGGTAGGCCAACCCCTAATAGCATCACTGGCCAAATACCGGCATGAAAACGCAGAATATCCTTGCCAATCACTTGCACGTCAGCTGGCCAAAAATCTTTCCACTCTGGCTGATCCGGGTAACCTAGCACCGTGATGTAATTAGCTAAGGCGTCCAACCAAACATACATCACCTGGCTGTCGTCTCCTGGTACCGGTACTCCCCAGGTCAGGCTCTTGCGCGGCCGGCTAATTGATACGTCGTGCAAGCCGTCTTTCATTAATTCCAGAAACTCTTTCTTACGAAACTCTGGTACAATTTTCATTCGACCCGACTCGATTGCTTGGCGAACTTTATCGGTATAAGCGCTCGCTTTCAAATAATAGTTCTCTTCGCTAACTTGTTGATAAGGCGTTTGGTGGTCAGGACAAACCCCGCCAGTTTCTTGAACTTCTTTATCAGTAAAGAAAGCTTCATGACCCATACAGTACCAGCCGTTGTAAGTACTTTTATAAATCAACCCTGCCTGATCCAGCTGTTTCCAAATATAGCGCACCGCCCCCATATGATGTGAATCAGACGTACGGACAAAATCAGTATATTCGGCGTGTTCAGCATCCATCAGTATCTTGAAATTTTGATGAGTTTGATCGACATATGCTTGTGGCGTCAGGTTTTGTTCGGCAGCCTTGGCGGCGATTTTATTACCATGCTCATCAGTGCCAACCTGAAAGCGCACTTTTTTGCCTTTCTGCTGCTGGTAGCGCGACCAGATATCTGCAAGCAAATAGTCTAGCGCATTACCGATATGCGGCTTGCCATTGACATATGGAATCGCCGTTGTGATATAAAGATTCTTTCCCATTGCTTCTAAGTATATCAGAGGCAGCAGAAGTTTACTAGCACATTATCACCCCGCAATACAAGCCTGACCAGCAACAACTGAACCTACATCTTAAACTAATTCTCGTCTTTGATATTTCCTGGTTCGATACCAGTTTCCTGGAAATAGTAGAGAAGTTATCCTTTCACTTTCCCTGCCTATATTACGGACGTTCGCTTACTTCTTGAACAAAATAATACCAGAAGCTACAAAGATAGACGCCGCCAAGACAAACAACACTGTATTTGAGCCCGTTTCAGCCAGTCTGGCACCAGGCGATTTTGGCGACTCCGGAGACAGCGTAGAGGCAGGCGCAGGGTTCTTCGTCCACTTTGCATACAAGGTCAAGTCATTGTCTGGCATCGTATCGTTCGCAAAGTCCCAAGCAGTCGTAAAAGCAGTATCTGTGTACCAGCCGGCAAAAGTGTAGCCAGAGCGGGTCGGGGCGACCGGCGGTCTGAAAGGATACGTATAGCCTACCATCTTATTTGGAACGGCAGAACCAGATTGCGAATCAAATGTTACTTTATGTTTTGTACACAGCCTGCCATCGCTAGTGATTACCCAGCCGTGTCCGCCGTCGACAACAGGCTTCAAGATATTAGCCCGCGCCGAAGCGGCTGCACAAAATTTCAAACCGGCCGCACCAAGCGACATTGGCGATTTTAGATTCTGCGCATTCCAAGCAATTAGCATAGCATCGTAATTCTGGCGCGAAATCGCTGTATGATCAAGCGCGGCCGCCGCACCAGACAACGGTTTTCCCGGCAAAATAACCAACGAATCCAATCGCCAAGCAGCTAGCGATTGATTGAATGAAGTCGCATCACTTAAAAAACGAACAAGAAACTGCACTTTCTTCATATTCCACGAGCCAATCGGCTGATTGAATGAAGTTGCCCTTTGAAACATGTCATTTGCGATTACAAAACTCGACGTATCCCAATTCGTAATAGAATCGCTGCCTCCGTTATTGAAAGCACTGGCGCCGTTAAACATACCAGCGGTATCGGTCACCTTTGAAACATCCCAAGAACCAATATTTTGATTAAATTGGTTTGCATTTCGAAAGACACCCGACATTTTGGTAATAGTTGATGTATTCCAATTCCAATTAGCAGACTCGCCTTTCAGCGATTTATTTCCAACAAACATCCACGATAAATCAGTGGCTTGGCTTAAATCCGGCGTATCAGTCGCCTCGACATCCATATTCTCCGCACCAGCAAAAGCAGAACGCATATTTTTCCACTTGTTCGTACCCCATTGATCAATCGAAAGCAGTTTTAGCCTATCACCCCTACCATTCACGATAAACCATGGAAAGGCGCCGCCAATGCGTATGGTATAAATTCCTGGCGTAGAATAATTGCACGTATAGCCAGACATTCTTCCAGATACCTCAGCTACACCGTCATTATTGCAGTCAACAGTATAATTGTACCCTGAACCGCTTGTCGGAATAACAAACTGAGTGTCCGGCGACCCCGGCTTTCTGGTATCGATAGTAAATACGAAGTCCGTGTTGTTGATAGCGTCAGCTGCGGCTTCTGGCGAATAGAGTGTTGGCGCAACAAGTACCGACAAAACACCGAACATAGCAGCCAACATTTTTAATGGCAATTTGAACTTCTGTATTTTTGTTGTTTTATCGTGCCTGCTCACTGATTATTAGTATACTTATGCTTTAGCTTTTTAGCAATGGGTTTTACGACAAGATTATTTGACAATAGAAAAATTATATACTATAACAATATTTATGAGAAGGTCGCCCAACTACGCAGCCGAAAGGATTCCTTGTACTATATTCTCGGGAAATAACAGAGAACCTGCTTATGGAGTAATCGACAGAACTCCTAGCAGCGAGCAAGCAAAGCTTGTAGAAAATATCAGACAGCACCCCATACCAAGCTCTCTAGGGAATACGGCGATGACTTTGGTTGAATTTGGCAATGGCCCGTCCGGCATTACTATCGTCTACGGAACTGGATTCATGGAAAACTCTACAACGACAGCAGCACGACTAGAGATGGCCAGAATAGCCGAGGCCTGGCGCGACGAAGAAGGAAATCCAGCTTCAGTCTTGACGCTGCCAACCAGTTCTATGAAAAAGAGCGTTGCCGATAAAATTCTAGCAACAAATAGCTTCTTGCCCTTAGCCGAAGAAATAGCACCCAAACTAAATGAGCACCTGACTTATTATGCTGACCGAGTAGGCGTAGTTGGACATTCGTTTGGCAGCAGACTTGCAGCGGCTATACCTAGCGTTCTTGATGGTCCTGAGGAGAGGACCAAGTTTGTTGCCATAGACGATGCGCCAAGTTGGCAAAAACCGCTTATATTTCGTATCGCAGCAGCACAATTGATAGAAACGATTCACCTATCGAAATACATCAAACATTCACCCGATTCCGAAGCCCAGAAAGCCTGGCGAGAAAACGACGGAGAAAAAATGCCAGCCGTGCCGCTGTTAGTCCAGCTGAGAGACGTCATTGCGATGTCGCGCGGTGGTTTTGTTGAAGATCTCAAAAATTCACTCAAGAAGCTGCAACCTGGCACGCCCGTCACTCTTTTTGCGCCGGAATTAAGCCACATGAATGATAACAGCCCAAAAAATATACGCAAGCTTATAACGTCGCTTAGTCAGAAATTCCCTGGCTTAGATATTCGCGGCGTACTAGTCGAAGATAGTACGCACAACGTATCCGTAGCCAATCCGGCATACTTTGGGCAGATGATAAAATTATCAAGAATTAATCTACAGCCCTGACAGCGCTAAACAGCTATCAAGATTACTTTAATCATATAAATACAGTTACCACTTGCAAGCTATCTTCGTTTAATCAGCTTAATCGCGATAGAACCAACCGCTATAAATGCAACTGCTGCAGAGAAAAATATTCCCGCATCCACACCAGTCTCGGCTAGCTTGGTCGATGAGCTTGAATTGTTTTCCGAAGCGCCACTGCTTGTTGCAACAGACTTAGGATTCTCGATCCACTTTGCATATAAAGTCAAATTACTGTCTGGCATGGTATCGACAGCAAAGTTCCAGGCTCTTGCAAAAGTGTTATCCATATACCACCCAGCAAAAGTATAACCCTGCCGATTTGGCACAGCTGGCGCGGTAATTTTATCAGTAAAAGCAACTTCTTGGTTGGCAATTGCCACTCCGCCCTGGGTATCAAAAACCACCGTATGCTTCGGACACTCCTTCGCATCGCCATTGATAGTCCAGCCATGCCCGCCGTCGGCGACTGGCTTGATTAGATTTTTTCTAGCCGCATCAGCAGTGCAATATTTCAACCCGGCGGCCCCTAGTATAAGCGGCGAGTTAGTTGATTGAATATTCCAAGATATCAAAGTAGCATCATAATTTTTCGTAGACAAACCGCTATTATTCAACATTCTAGGAGCGCCAGACCAATAGCTGTTGGGCAAACCAGTTGTCGAAACTAACGAATCTAGCCGCCAGCCCGCCAAAGATTGATTAAAAGTGCGAGCACCATTAAACATTTCACTCATCAACTCGGCTTTCGAAACATCCCACGACCCTATCGGTTGATTAAACTTAACTGCGTTTTGAAACGTTGCATTCATTGCAGTCATTTTGCCAGTGTTCCAGTTTTTAATTGAATCGCTGCCGCCATTATTAAATGCTGTCGCGTTATTAAATAAACCGCCAGCAAAAACAACGTTAGACACATCCCACGACCCGATGTTTTGATTGAAATTTTCAGTATCACTAAACGCACTACCCATATTAGTAATGGTCGAGGTGTTCCAACTCCAGTTAGCATTCTCACCCTTGAGAGAAGTATTGCCTCTAAAGACAGAGTATATCGAGTCAGTCTGCGACAAATCGGGAGTGTCAATCGCCTTTACATCCATATTTGCAGCACCGTAAAATGAAGCTACCAACGATCTCCATTTATTCTTCCCCCACTGATCAATAGAAATCATCTTCAGTTTATCGCCGCCGTATTGAGATAAAACTCTGGAAACGTACCTCCGATACGAATTGTATATACGCCAGGCGTAGCGTAACTGCAAGTATAAGATCCAGCCTGAGCGGTTGCCTCGACCGTGCCATCATTATTACAATCGATAGTATAATTATATCCGCCTCTTCTTATCGGAATGACGAACTGGGTATCTGGCGACCCAGATTTGCGCGTGTCCACGGTAAACACAAAATCTGTGTCATTGATGGCGTCGGCGACAGCTTTTGGCGGATAAAATATCGGACCAGAAAACGCTGCTAGCACACCTATTGTCACAGCTAACGCCTTGATAGCCAATCCAAATTCCAGCCTTTTTGTTTTCCAACATCTATTCATTTGGTACCATTATACTTATACTTTATTTTTTTAGCAATATGTTAATGCTAATCAAGATAACACACAACATTGCCATGACGTCTTGGAGCTTATTTAGTAGATTTTATCTCTGCTAGCACTGCAACTCTTCCCCCTGTATCACCAGCTGAATGTGAGAAATAATTTGGATCATCCGCCGTATCAATTGGCGAAATGACAATATTATTAGCCGGAACGCCCGCCTGGACGGCCAACGAACGGTTAAATCCTTGCATATCCAGATAAATTCCGTCAGCCGTTTGACGGCAGAAATTGTGCCAATTCGTATCGTTTGTATGATTAAAATAATCCATACGATAATTTTTCTGGGTGATGCTCGGCGACATCCAAATTTGTAAATCTTTTGCCTGGCTGCCGCGCTCGACAAAATGCTGAACTGCCCGAGACATTAACTGCACAACCGTCGAATGCCGACCCAAATGCGCCAGCATCAGCGCCCGACGCTTTGGATCATAAATGACTGTAGCGATACAATCTGCCACTGGCAAAAACAATCCTACACCAGCCATTTCGGTATATAGCGCGTCAGCAAAAATCCCCTCGTTGTTGTGTTTAACCGTGTCAGCTTCAGTGACTTCGGCAATATTATCAAAAGTTTGTGCTTGGTTGTATGAAATCACGTGATAAACAACGTCGTCATACTTAACGCCAATTTGATCGCAAAACCGATGCCGATTCTCCAATACCTCAGCTACGTGGCGACCGCGAATACGATTGAGCATGGTGCCGTCATTTTTCGACGAAACCGCAACTAGCAGATCGGACGGAAAGCAGACGGGCTGATCTGCCGCAATCATCGCGCCCGCCATTCACTCAGTAGTCGCTGCCAATCGTCAATCGCCAAATCCTCAGCACGGACATCAGGCGAAATGTTAGCCTTTTTCAGCAACCGTTCGGCGCTATCTTTACTGACGCCCAGCCCGCCGCTCAAGCTGGAGCGCAGTTTCTTACGCTTAGCAGAAAAACCGGCTTTGACAACACGGAAAAAATCTTTGTAATCCTCAGGGGCGACCAATGGTTCGGTGCGAGTCCTCAATACCACCACCTGCGAATCAACTTTTGGCGGCGGCGTGAAAAACTGCCGTGGCACTTCAATGTCTAGTTCTGCCTGGGCAAATAGCTGCGCGCTAACCGCTAAAATATTCATCTCGCCAGGCTCCGCCGCGATACGCTCAGCAACTTCTTTTTGTACCAGCAGTACCGCCAAGCTCGGGTTATTCTCCGCCGTCATCAACTTTTCAACAATTTTGCTGGTGATATAGTACGGCACATTGGCGACTACTTTATAGCCAGTTGGTAATTGATTTAAATCAAATTGCAAGATGTCTTCGTTAATCACTTCCAGGTTTTTGCCAGGAAATTGTCCTGGCAACTTGCGCGCCAAATCCCCATCAAACTCCACCGCCACTACGCGCTGAGCTCGCGCCAACAACCGGCTGGTCAATGTGCCAAGTCCCGGCCCAATCTCCAAGACCACATCACTCTTGCCAAGTTCCGCCGCCTCGGCAATCTCCGCCAAGATTTCTGGGTCGCGCAGCCAGTGCTGGCCTAATTCTTTTTTCGGCCCAAGCGCTGACATCATCTAACGCCCGTCCCCGTTCGTCCAATCAGTCGCCAGGTCAAACCCGTGCGGATGCCGGGCCGCAAACCCGCCAGTATCATACACCTTGCCAGGACCCATGCTGGTTTCCACCACTGAACAGCGTGGATAATTACCATAATTTGCCGCCACTAAAATATAGCCGTCCTTGTCCACCTTGGCGCCATCTGCCCGCACGGTATAACCACCACCGCCGCAGGCGTTAGCAACAATATTCATCGGTAAATCATAATAGGTTTCGCGGTGCGCCACGCCTTTGGAATCAGTAAATATCTGCGCGCCCTTGGCTTTAGTCAATGGATTTTTCGGCTTAGTGCCGACTACTTCAATCTGCTTTTTAGGCTGCTTGATAATTTCGCTAGAAATTTGCTGACGACTAACTTCAGCACCATCGCGCGCTTCAACTTTATAAGTCAATTTGCGCAACCCTTTAGCTCCCGCCTGCTTTACCTGGCGATAACCAAGAGGCTGGCTGTCGTCGCGTGTTTGCTCAACCGGGAAATCAATTTCTTCCTCGGCGGTCACAGTACGCCGAGTTGCCCGCGTAATCCTCATTAGCAAGCTCGACCCATCCAAAGCGACATCCTCTGGCGGCGTAAATCGAACTTTATCCTCGCGATACAAAACAATCCCCGCAGCTTGCGCAATCTGTGTTGGCGTCTGCGCTGCCGTATTGACTCGCATGCGGCGAGCACCTTCGACGATCGTTATCGTCCGCGCCCGATAAATATTTATTTTGAAGCCATTGTTGGTAATCGGTGTATCCAGACCCGGTTCGACAATATCATGCTGTTTATCCAATCTTGCGTCGAATTCTTCTAGCGCTTTCTGCACTGTCGATGCCTTAGTGATTATCGATTGCTCCCGGCCACCGTCGTAAATGGTGATTATATGACTAGATGGTTGTGCTTTAATCGCAGCTGAACTATCTGCCGCCGCGGTATTCGCAAAAAACGATAACATACCAGTACTAGAGATTGCCAAGACCGCACCAAAAACACAACAGCAAATACGTTGATAATATCGATTTAAGCTCATTTTATTCAAAATCACCCACTGTATCTCTTATATTATAACAAATTATGCGTCGAATGTCAATCAGTAACGTCGCAGACAATCAATAACTACCGATATATATCCTGTAATCCCATTTTAATTTTACAAGACGGCCAAGGTTGCCAACCTCTCCTCTTATAAGTCTCCCATGCTTTCTGATCTTGGACATCAGCCGGAGCTTGAGCAGGATTGTTGTAGCCTCCGAAATTACCCCATGTACTCTTATCAAATTGATACGCACCATAATAACCGTTACCTGTATCTGATGTATAACTACCCTCGCAGCTACGCAAACGCGCCAAAGCTTCAGCGAAACTGCCATTAAACGTAGCTGAAGTTTTAGCACCAATAATTTCTACTTGCTTAACTGGCTGCTGAATAATGTTACTATTGATCTCGCGGCGTGATACTTCAACGCCGTTTTGGACGTTAATCTCATACGTAACTGTACGCTTGCCGTTAACCCCTTTAGTTTGAATTTCTTTGTATCCTTTATCGCGATTAACATCTTTGATTTGTTCAGTCTCAAACTGTATATCTTCGTCAACGGTAACTGTCTGCGTGCCGTTACGATACAAGCGAACATTCATGCCTCTAGCTATTTTTGTATCTTTATTCGGGATAATAATATCATTGGCAGACATTTTGATGTGCTTCTCGGCTAGCATTTCGCCGATGGTTTGAGCTTGCGTGTAAGAAGTGGCCTTTTTACCATAAAAATCAAAGTTGAATGGCGTTGCTCGTTTAATAGAAAGTACTTCTGCTGCACTATCGCGCATTGGACTATTGGACTGCGACAAGGTTAGAATATCTTCATCGCGTACAGCAATGCCAGCTTGCTTAGCTATCTGTTTCCCGGTACGATAAGAGGTAATAATCTTAGTGAGCTGAGAACCATCCTTGACAACCACCGTTCGGGCTCGATAAATATTAACGTTATATGAACTTGCTACCAAGCGCTCATCAATATTTGGCTCGGTCCGATCGTTACTATCTAGTTTGATAGCTGCCTCAGCGAGAGCTTCGCGCAAGGTCTGTTTTTTGGTAATAAATCCTTTACTTTGACCGTCATCATGAACGGTAATGATATGCTCGCCAACCGCTAGGCTATGCTCGTCAGCCCGCGCTTTTGGCATAATTGCCGTATAAACAGACAATCCAGCCAAAGCTAACAACATAGAGCCGGTTATCAGCCAACGTAATTTCATTCTCGCAATACTTTTCATACGTAGGCGCGCAAACTAGCGCGCAGTCATAATTATAGCAAAAGATTGATTATTTTACTACAGCTTCTCGAGGCGTGCGTATTCAACGTTGAGCTTTTTGACAGCACCGTTATCGAACTTCACGCTAACTGCTAAGCCGTCAATGTCAATGATCTCGCCATCGCCAAATTGCAGCGAGCGCACCCGATCGCCAATATCATAATTCATCACTGGCTCGTCAAAATCATTATAAGCTGGACTCGAATCAATAGCGTTAGGTTCAACCGCAAACAATCCCATACCCATATCGTCGAGAAAACGCGACGGCTGATTATACGATCGCAGGCCGAATTGCGCACGGCTCTGCGCGTACAACAGATATAACTCTTCGCGCGCCCGCGTCATACCCACGTAGCACAAGCGCCGCTCCTCCTCGAGATTGCGCGGACCTTCTTCAAGCGCTCGCTCACTCGGAAACAAGCCATCCTCCATACCGACCATGAAAACCACCGGAAATTCCAGTCCTTTAGCGGCATGCAAGGTCATTAATGTGACCTTTTCACCATCACTTTGCTGATCGACGCTGCTCATTAGTGCTGCCTCTTCGAGAAAGTCTGGCAACGTCGCGAAAGATTTAGCGTCCGCTATGAGCACGCTCAAATTATCATCACGCTCTTCAGCCTGCGGCGTTCCATCCATGACATAATCTCGATAAGCAATCTTTTCAATTAGCTTTTCAATAATATCGCTTGGGCTAGTATCAGAAAGAACAAGCGCCTGCAATTCGCGTAGAATCTCACCCAGACGCAATAATGATTTTTTGGCGCGCGGCGTCAAAACGCTAGTTTGCTCGACATTCACCAGCGAAGCGATAATATCCATATTGTTATCGTTTTGCCATCGTAAGAATTTCTCTAGACTAGTCGCGCCGATACCGCGAGCCGGCACATTCGCAATTCGACTAAAGCTCATCCGGTCGTTCGGTTGATATAATAAACGCAAATAGGCGATAATATCCTTGATTTCCTTGCGATCATAAAAGCGCACGCCGCCAACCAATTGATATGGAATTCTTTGCTGCATGAAGGCACGTTCAAAAGCAAAGCTCTGCGCATTAGTACGATAAAGTACTGCAAAATCACCGTAGCGGCGAGCACCGATCGAGGTTTGAGCCGCGATGCGGTTCGCTACCACATAAGCTTCCTCAGACTCATCGCGTACCGCCTGAACTTGCACTGGCGCACCATTGCCAGCCGCCGTCCAGAGTTTTTTGTCAGTCCGTTCGACATTCTTGGCAATAACCTTTTGCGCCGCCTCTAGGATAGCGCCTGTTGAACGATAATTTTGCTCTAGCTTGATCACCTTTGCGCCAGGGAAGTCCCGTTCAAAATTAAGAATATTCTTGAAATCCGCCCCACGCCAGCTATAGATTGACTGCCAATCGTCACCGACCACACAAATATTACGCGCATCGTTGACTAGATATTTAACGATAGCATACTGCGCAGCGTTAGTATCTTGGTATTCGTCAATAAGGATATGCTTGAAATACTGACGATACTTTTGGCGAATTTTACTGGCATCGCGCAGCAAACGTACCGTCTCGATCAACAAATCATCGAAATCTAGGGCGCCAGCCTCGCTACGTAGTTGCTCGTACCTATCATAAATCTTAGCGATATGCTGCTGATTTGGATATTGCGCAGCTGCCGCGTAATCATCTGGCGTGAGTAAATCATTTTTAGCGTTAGAAATTGCCGCGCTAACTGAACGTGGTTTGAGTTTATCTGGAGCGATTGACAGCTGTTTCATCGCTTGCTTGATCAATCCTTGACGGTCGGCTTCATCATAAATAATAAAATTCGACGGCACGCCAATCGCCGGCCCATCGCGCCGCAAAATTCGCACGCAAATCCCGTGAAATGTACCCATCCACGGCATGAATTGCCGCGTATTAGGCTGATCGATCAAAGCCGCCAAGCGCTCGCGCATCTCGCGAGCCGCTTTATTAGTAAATGTCACCGCCAAAATCTCGTTCGGCCAGACTCTTTCGTGTGTCAATAAATAAGCTATGCGGTGGGTTAAAGTTTTGGTTTTACCGCTGCCAGCGCCCGCCAAAACCAACAACGGACCATCCGTATAAGCGACAGCTGCTTTCTGCGCGTCATTAAGACCATCAAGTATATCCATCATTAGTTATTATATCGCGTTAGTAGCGAGTCAGGAAGAAATACCCAGCGCCAGCTAGTGCGCCCAAGGCCAAGAACACTATAATCACCAAAAACCACTTTAAGCCTGAATGGCGCGACTGCTTATGTTTCTTGTCGTCTTTGAATTCAGTGTAATACTCAGAAGTGTCATAAATAGCGCCTGACTCAATTTCGTCGATGGTTTGCTCGCGGGGCGGATCTGGTTCTGTAGTAGCGGACTGTACAGGCGAATCTACCGTCTGATTTGTCAGAGTTTCAGCTAGTTGCTCGGGTTGCTCGCTCGCATTTTCTACATTAGCAACAGGAGCTTCGGCAGCAGGAGGGTTAAGAGTTTTTTCAACAGGCTTTGGCTTGCCGCCAATTGGCATAAACCGATGTTTTTTAGGGGCTGGCGCGTCTTGTATTCTAGCGTCATCTTCATCGTTTTCGGCTGAAGCGTCCTCAATTGATTGAATGTCGTTAGCTCGCGATTCTGCTTGCGAAAAACCGATCTCGTTGCTAGCATCTTGCGCGTCTTTCTGTAGCGACTCAACAAGTTCGGCAGACGGTGCAATATCCCTACCGTGTGTACCGCCGATAGAATACGATCTTTTTTCGTTTTTGCTGTCGTCTGCTTCATCATAATCATTTTTGTCTTCAAAACCAGAATTAGACTGTGAAGCTTGAGGCAATGCGCTACTGCCGTGAAAAACTCGCGATTCAGACGATTGCAGTTCGCTAGAAACGTTATTTGTATTTGCTGCTACATTTTCGTTAGAACTAAACTGAGTAGAATTAGCAGCAAGACGCTGAGCGCTCCGCTGGCCAGTTGATCCTAATTGTTGAGACGAGCCGCCAGAAATATTAGATGACACATTACTTAACGACTGTGCCGGCATCGTAGAATACTTAACTTTGCTGGCGGGGTGTTTGTTGACACCTGGCTGCGAGCTAACTATGTCCATGAAACGGCCGCGACTCTTAGTCTTCATTTTTTTTGGTAATCCTGATCGGACTGGCACAGCTCCGCCAATTGCCGCTACCTGCGGCGGTGTTGCGGCTTGTGGCAACGGCTGGGGAGCTGGCGATGGTACTGAACTATTTAGAGCCGAATTTTGAACAACAGTAGAAGCCTGAGAAGCGACCGACACACCAGCCGAAGCTGAAGCACCGTTTGTTGGCAAAGTCTGAACCTGAGCGGTAGACACCCCAACAGCTGGCTGTACTGGAGCTGCAGCCGAACCCGGTACGCTAGCTATTGATACAGATAAGCTTGGCTGCTTAGCGACGCTAACCGTTGCGGCTGCTGGCGAGGGTGAAGCCGTCATATTCGCAACTGGACCAGGACCAGGAGCTAATTTATTAGGCTCAACTGAAACTGGCGCAGTATTAGAGGAAGGATTTGAAGGCGTAGAGACAGCCGGCGGTGTTGGCGCCTCAGTATGTTGGCCGTCCTCTTTTAATAATCCGCTCTTGGACATAGCCTCGGTAATTGAACGATCTAGCTCGTCGAAGTCGAACTCTGTCATGGCTATTTACCCCTCTTTACTGGTAAGGATGGCATATCTTCACATTTTTTGATAATGCCAGCAAAAGCATAGACATCCAAACTTGATTCACCGATAAGCAAACCATTTACACCAGCTGCTTGCAAATACGACATAGCGTTATCAAGATTAACACTACCACCGTAAAGCACGCGGACATTCTCGGCGGCAACTTTACCGAAAAGATGCTCAATTTGCCGACGAATATATTTAATGGCGCGTTCAACATCGCGCGGTGAAGCGAATTTACCAGTACCGATTGACCACACTGGCTCATAAGCTATAACAATCTGGCCAACCTCAACGCTCGTGATATTAGCTAGTCCTCCCACCAACTGATCGCGAATTACATCAGACGTTTCCTTGTTGGCTCGTTCTTGGGCTGTCTCACCAATACACAATACAGGCGTAATATTATTACGCACTGCCGCTTGCACTTTGCTGCGAATATCTTTACTGCGCTCAGCAAAGATATGCCGGCGCTCGCTGTGGCCAATTATGCCATATTGTACGATACCGCGCAGCTGCGACGCTGATACTTCACCAGTGTAAGCACCACTGTCACGCCAATAAAAGTTCTGCACTGCCAGGTTAAAGTGATGGTGTTGCACCTGCATATTAAGCGGCTGGAGCGCTAACATGGTCGGTGCCAACACTACCTCAGTATTTTTGAGCTTGCCAACCAGCTTGTCGAGTTTATGAACATACAAACTCGCCTCATTGACAGTGAGGTTCATTTTCCAGTTTGCAATAATAAGTTTCTTGCCCACGTTTTATACTTGCTTATGTTTACCCTTGCGTCTAGTTTACTACAGTTATTAACGCTCGTCTAGTTTTTTGCGTGAAAACACCCCGCCAAAAGCGAGGTGTCTCTTAAACTTTACTGCTTTTACTCAACAACACGCACACGCAATGTGTCGGTACCGCCAGCTACACCCGACTGGCGGCCGCTGACAACAACCGCGGTCAATTTGTCGTCGCGCCCGAAAGTGCCCCAATCAAGCAATTCTTTGGCTAATTTTGTACCAACATGCTCGCCTTCCTCGCGCACATATGAACGGGTAGCGTATGACAGAGCTAACTGTTGAGCCACACGCTTATTCGGCGTTACCGCAGCGATTGGCAGCTCTGGACGACAGGCAGCAATCCGCGCAGCCGTCGCGCCAGATTTAGTTTCGGCGATAATCACATCGGCGTCTACTTGGTTAGCTACTACTACCGCAGCATTAGCAATCGCATTACGGCGGCGGTTCTTCTCGCCATATTCAATCGGCATGTCATTCATCGGCCAGCGCGACTGTGTGTAGCGCACCGTCTTGGCCATCATTTTGACCGCCTCGACAGGATAACTACCGTTAGCTGTTTCATCAGAGAGCATCACCACATCAGTACCAAGGATTACTGCTGTTGCTACATCGCTAACTTCGGCGCGAGTCGGCTCTGGATTATCGACCATACTGGCTAGCATTTGCGTTGCCACTATTGATAGTTTACCGTATTTGCGGCACAAGCGAATTGCTTCGCGTTCGACAATCGGTACAATCTCGGGGCTAGTCTCGACCGCTAAGTCGCCGCGCGCGATCATCACGCCGTCAGCAGCCTTGACTATTTCTTTGAGCGCTTCCATCTCGATGGCTGCTTTGGTCTCAACCTTCGCAATAATCTGCGCTGTTGAACCGTGGCTTAGCATAATCTGCCGCAAGTTATTGATATCGTCTGCGCTCTGAATAAAACTGAGGGCTACAAAATCAATATCTTTATCGGCGCCAAACTCTACGTCAGCCAAATCTTTTGGCGTTAAAATATCGCCGCCAAAGTCGGTGTCTGGCAGATTCAAGCCTTTACGGCTCATCAAGAATCCATCGTTCAGAATACGAATCTTGATTGCTGTATCGCTAACCCTCTCAATCATCTCGCCGCGAATCTTGCCGTCGAACAGATAGACTGGTTCACCGACCTTAACCTTGTTAGCTAGATTATATTGAATCGGCAAATTCGTACTACCATCGTGTTCTTGAATTGCATGATCGAGAACGATCTCGTCGCCAGCCTTAACGTCTAAGTGGTTATTCTTTAGAACACCGAGACGAATTTTTGGTCCTTGTAAATCTTGCAAGATTGCCACCGTTCGGCCGACTTCGGCGCTAGCATCACGAATCCATTTGATCTGGTCAAGCCGCTCTTCGTACGATCCATGGCTAAAGTTCAAACGGAAGCCATTTGCGCCAGCTTCAATTAATTGTTTGATTTTCTCTGGTGAATTTGTGGCTGGCCCCAGAGTCGCCAGTATCTTAGTCCTTTTAAATGTATTACTCATAGATAGTTATTATACTCTAATGTGTTCCACAAAAATAGTACGCCCAAACTAGGACGTACTTGACAAGTGCAAATTTATATTATATGGTGA
>CALISG010000014.1 GCA_938042065.1 uncultured Candidatus Saccharibacteria bacterium | reverse complement strand
TACCGGCCGTTATCTGCTTAATTGTTTTCCCCGCTAGAACTCCAGTGGTACTGACAGGTGTAGGAGTAGAAATAACAATAGATAGTGTACTGCCATTACCTAACGCCCCCCTTGTACCACCCCCCCAACAATATGCTTTATCATCAGAAGCAATAACACAAAAATACGAATTACCGGCCGTTATCTGCTTAATTGTTTTCCCCGCTAGAACTCCAGTGGTACTGACAGGTGTAGGAGTAGAAGAGTTTTTTAAATTACCATTACCTAACTGTCCAAAGTTATTGCTACCCCAACAATATGCTTTATCATCAGAAGCAATGACACAACTAGAAATACCACCTGAAGCTATCTGTTTAATTGTTTTACTCGCTAAAACACCTGCAGTATCAACAGCTACAGGAGTAAGAGAATTTACTGTATTATTGTTGCCGAGCTGACCAAAGGCATTGTAGCCCCAACAATATGCTTTATCATCAGAAGCAATGACACAACTATGGTTACCGGCAGAAGACGGTTCTATTTGCTTAATTACTTTTCCTACTAGAGCACCACTAATTTTAACAGCTGAGGGAACAAGAGCGCTTGATGTATTACCGCTACCAATCTTACCATTGCTATTACTGCCCCAACAATATACTCTACCATCCAAAGCCACAGCACAGACGTAACCAAATCCACCTATTATATGTTTTGCGAGCATAAGATCTTCTTTATTCTCCACCCCCATCCGCACCCGAAAACTAGCGCCAGCCTGTGTCAGTGCCGCTGCCGTATTATCAGCTGCCAACGGAGCACCAGGAGTAGCACTACTCGACGATTGATATATACGATAATTCGCTTGATCAACCTTTACTTGCGACGATGACGCTGTAGGCATTAGCGCCTCAGTAGGGCGAGTTAACCACTGCACCGCCATAATAACACCAATACCCAGCGCTAACAGACAGACCGCAGCATATGCCAAAACCGTCCGTTTGCGCCGTATTCTCAACCCAAGTTGCTCGCAATTACCCTCCACTTATACCTCGCCTGTCGCCTCAAGCAAAAATAGCTTAGACTGCTACCATTTTAGCACAAGCAACTTGCGCGCTCAACTGCCCGGACTATATAATTTGACTACCAAACTTAGCCAAAATCGCCATAATCACCAGCGCCGCCACCGAGGCCAGTACTAACGTATCGTAGCCCTTGTCAACAAACTGGCGCAACCCGCGGTGTTCAATAATTTTGTTCAAAACATTGTGCCTGGTTAGTCCATAAAAAATCAGCAGCATACCCGCGTCCAGTGTCAAGCACCACGGACACAACGCACCAATCTCGACATAACTCATGTAGAACATCCAACCAGCAAATAGCAAGCCCGCCACCGCGCCAAGCTGCGCGCCCCACATAAACCACTTCGGAAACTTCGTACCCGCCAGCAACGCCACCGCAATTGTCACCATCACCGGCAGCGTCATCATACCAATAAAACTATTAGGAAAGCCAAGCGGCGCCGCCGACCAATGGTTCGCCACCGTCGAACAACTCATCGCCGCGTTCAAGTCACAGTTCAACACGGCATGCGAATTTTTAGCAAGCGTCAGCGATTCAATCGACAACACAAACGAAGCCAACAAGCCCAAGCCGCTACCAACCAGCATCAATAGCGCCGCCAATTGCTGGCGCTTTGACTCTTTGCCCGGCAGCCGCTTGCGCAACTTCTCAAACATAAAAACTTACCTCGCTAATCGTCGGCAACGGCAATCCACGCCACATATTCTGCATCTGACTATCAGCGCTCAAGGCGATAATCGTTGGGTATTCAACGATATCGTACGTCCGGCAAAAATCACTGCCCTCAGCCGAATCTGGGTCAATTTCCTCAATCGTGTGCCCTGTCTGCCGATTAAAGTCATGCAAAAAATCTATAACTCGGCGCGCGTAATCGCTTTCCGTCCGATACACCACAACTACTCGCATTATTCCTGCCCTTTCTGGCGGCGCTGCTCTAATATTTTGACGAAATCATCCAACGTCTTGAACTTTTGAAATACGCTGGCAAAGCGCACATATGCGACTTCGTTACGTTTTGCTAGCTCGTCAAGTACAAACTCGCCAATCAAACGAGATTCAATTTCGCTCTCGCCCAAGCTATGCGCGCGATCTTCCACGGCATCGATTATTTCCTCCAGTTCAACTTCCGATTTGAAGAACTTACCAACTGAACGGCGAATAGAGTTAGCTAATTTTGTCCTTTCGAATAACTCACGAGCTCCGCTAGATTTAATAACTGCCAAGTTCGGACGTTCGATTCGCTCATACGTCGTAAAACGCTTGCCATCGGGGGTTTCGCGGCGGCGGCGAATCGTAATACCGTCAGCCGATTCTCTCGACTCTAGTACGCGACTGTTGCCGATTTTGATCCCTTTCATTTAGTCCTCGTCGTTGTGCTTATTTTTTCGGCGACGCCGCAAAAAGGCTGGCGTATCGTCTTCATCATCCTCATCAACCGAGCTACCCCATATATCTGCTGTATCCTCACTAGCAAATTGTGCTGCTGCCGACTGGTGCGACAAGTCCATATCAATATCATCGACAGCTTCGCTAATTGATTGCGTTTGAACAGCTGGCGCTTGTTCTACTGGCGCCGTCAATTCCTCTGCCTGCTGCTGATAGTATGCATTATCAAAGCCAGTCGCGATCACGGTAATAATTAACTCGTCTTCTAATTCTGGCTTCAATGTAGCACCGAATATAATATTAGCATCTGGGCTAACAGCGCTCGTGATGATCTCGGCAGCTTCTTGAATTTCCGCCATACTCATATCGTAACCGCCAGTAACGTTAAAGAGTACACCCTTAGCACCATCAATCGATACCTCAATCAGCGGCGATTCAATTGCCTGCTGCGCTGCCTGTGCTGCCCGGCCTTCACCGCTAGCCCGGCCGATACCCATTAACGCCGATCCAGCATTACTCATGATGGCCTTGACATCAGCAAAGTCGAGATTAATCAAACCATGCTCGGTAATCAGCTCTGAAATACCCTGCACACCTTGGCGCAGCACATCATCGGCAATCTTGAAAGTCTCAAGCAGTGGTGTACGCCGGTCAATCGTTTGCAGTAGCCGGTCGTTTGGAATCGAAATAAGCGTATCAACCTGGCGACCCAACTGAGCAATCGCCCATTCAGCATTAGCCCGGCGCTTTTCGCCTTCAAAGCTAAACGGCTTAGTAGCCACGCCAACAGTCAAAATACCAAGGTCGCGCGCTACTTCAGCCACCACATGGCCCGCTCCCGAGCCAGTTCCACCGCCAGCACCAATCGTCACAAACACCATATCGGCACCTTCTAGCGATTCGCGAATTTCATCAATCGACTCGCGGGCTGCTGCTTCACCAACGGCTGGATCGGCACCAGCTCCCAAACCATTCGTGGTATTATGGCCCAAGTGAATTTTGACATCGGCTTTTGAATTATGCAAAGCCTGCGCGTCTGTATTCATAGCTATAAACTGGACGCCATTTAGCCCTGCGTCTTTCATACGGTTAACCGCCGAACCGCCGGCGCCGCCGACGCCAACGACTTTGATGCTTGCGAATGTTTGGATTTCGCTCGGTTTTACCTCTGGCATTACAACTCCTTACCCCTTATTCTCTGGATCTTATTTCTAGTATATCACCTATGGCCGAAACCTGTTAAATAGCGAACGGAAAAGCCCGCCTTTACTGCCCGACTTGCTAGAATCAACCGCAGCACTATGATAGCCGTCAGGATTAATATCAACCAGCATTAAGCCAATTGCCGCCGCAAATTCAGGTTTATCAACATTATCGACCACGCCGCCATAACCCTTAGCTTTACCTTTACGAACAGCTACGCCGAGCTGGGCTTTGGCAAATTCAACGATACCTTTCATGTTAGCCGTCCCGCCTGTTAGAACGGCACCGCTTGGTAAACGTCCGGCACGACCAGCTTTCTTCAATTCTTTGTTAACCGCTTCAAAAATCTCCTCTAACCGCGCCTCAACAATTTCATCGATATCGGCAATATCAAATTCTAGACTCTCGCCATCATGTTTAACCGAAACTTTGCTAGATTTATTGCGGTTAGTAGCCGATGCATGTTTTAGCTTTACTTCTTCAGCTATTTCTGGATCAATTTTCAGTCCAATCGCCAAGTCGTTCGTTATATTAATGCCGCCATACGGTACCACGCCAATATATTGCAGATCACCCTCTTCATAGATTGCTACGCCAGTAGTCGCCCCACCAAGATCGATAACCGCCACGCCATTCTCCATCTGAGAATCGTCTAGCACAGCCTTAGCCGCTGCCATCACCGACGGCACCACGTCATTCGGCCGCACAGTAGCGCCCTCAACCGCCTTTTCGAGATTTACTACATACGGCGCCATTGCCGACACCACATTAGCGCTAATCTCAAGGCGTGTGCCCGTCATGCCTAGCGGGTTCTTAACTCCGCCCTGCCCGTCAATCGTGTAGCTAAACGGTACGACTTTCAATATTTTGCGGTTAGCTGGTACTTTGCCAGTCGTTGCAACATCTTCTATGCGATAAAGATCGTCTTCGTTAACTTCGTGGTCAGCCATACCAACGGCAATCATACCGTCAGTACGCGTACTCATAATGTGCGAACCATTTATACTAACAGTCGCATCGTTGACTTGGTAGCCGCTCATTCGCTCAGCATCGCCCAGAGCCTTATCAATCGCCTCGGACGGTCCGTTCAAGTTCGAGACCGAACCTTTGCGCATACCACTGTTCGGGTATTCGCCAACGCCAACGATTGTCGGCGTGCCAGTCGTCGTATCTACATGCCCGACCACACACCGAATCATCGTAGTTCCGACATCTATACCAACTGCATATCGAGATTGTTCTTGCATATAGGGATATTATAGCATAACCCGTATAGTTATTTACAACTGCGTAATAATTTCAGCGCCGTTTTCGGTAATCAAAACTGTGTGTTCAAAGTGTGCAGCCAAACTACCATCGCGCGTACGAATCGTCCAACCGTCATCTTTATCAGTAACAATTTTCTCGCCGCCCAGCGTCGCCATCGGCTCGATAGCAATCGTATCGCCCGGGTGTAACAGTACGCCAGTGTGTTTGCGGCCGTAGTTCGGCACATCTGGCGGCATATGCATTTTCAAACCAACACCGTGCCCAACTAATTCGCGGATAATTCCTAATTTGCCGTCTTTCAAAACTTTTTCAATCGCAGCTGCAATGTCGCCAGTACGAACATCGCCTTTAATTGCATCAATCCCGGCATACAAACTTCTCTCGGTGGTCGTTAACAGGTGTTTGACTGCGCCTTTCGGCTTATCGTCAACCACCATCGTGAAGGCGCTATCGACCTTCATGTCTTTATAAGTAATCACCAAGTCAAAACTCACCACATCGCCCTTTTGAAAGATATAATCGCTCGCCGGGCTATGCACGATTTCGTCGTTAGTACTGATACAAATAACCCCCGGGAAGTTCACCTCATCTGTTTTATAAGTCGCCGAAGCGCCATATTCTTTTATCTTGCCATCAACGAACGCATCAATATCTTTTTCGCTCATACCAGCATGAATATAATCGCGAATATCTTGGAAAATCTGCGCTAATTTCTTGCCGCCATCGCGCATAGCCTGAATTTGCTCGGGAGTTTTCTCGCCAGTAATTAGACGATCCTGCATGCTTGCAGCTCCTCCATAATCCGATCGTGAACCTGCCCAACCGTACCTGTTCCGTCCAAATGCGCGATATTAACTCCGTGCTCCGTCAAATAATCAAGAACTGGATACATCTCGTGCCGATAAATCCGTAAGCGCTCATCAATTACCTCGGGCGTATCGTCGATACGGCCGCGTACCTTCAGGCGGTGCAGTAACTCAGCACGCGGCACCTCCAAGACAATCACCAACGCAACGTCCCGGCCATGCTCAGGACGATGCTCAATCAACCATTTTGCTTGTGCTAATTGCCGCGGATAACCGTCTAGCACCACGCGATCGATATCTTTGGCTCGGTCTAACGCTTCACCGATTAGTTTATTCACCTTTTCCGGATCAACCAAGCCGCCAGTCCGCATCTGTGCAAATAGCTCAGGATCGCGCGTGTCGCGCAGCAGCTGGCCCGCGCTCAACCAGCGCCAGCCATTACGCGCTGCCAGCATTTGCCCTTGGACACTTTTACCTGCGCCAGCCGGGCCAAAAAATACAATCATGATACCTTCTTTCTGTTAATTCAACTTTTGTTTTACAATACGAGCAATCACCGCACCATCCGCCGCGTTGCCAACTTGCTTTTTAACTGCGCCAATAACCTGGCCCATTGCCTGCGGCCCAGTTACGCTAAGTTCGGCTATTTTCGCCTCGATAATCGCCGTCAGCTCAGTTTCATCTAGCTGCTTCGGCAAATATGCCTGCAGAATCTCAATTTCCCGCTCTTCTGGTTCGGCCAAATCTGGACGGTTGTTATCGCGGTAGATTTTAGCCGATTCGTTGCGTTTTTTGACTTCGCGAGCAACGACTTTTTCGATTTCTTCATCGCTCAAGCCTTCATCGCGCTTGCCTAGCTTAACCTCTTCATCCAGAATTGCTGCCGTCAGATTACGCAGCGTCTCGCCAACAAAACGATCGCCGCTAAGTAAAGCGGCTTTCATTTCATCTTTAATTCGCGCCTTCAGCGCCATTGGCTAGCGAACCCCCAAACGCAACTTCTGCGTCTTTTCCGCCTTGCGCATACGGCGAACAATTGCCCTGCTGCGCCGTACTGTTTTGCTAATCGGTTTTTCAAAGCGCATTGACGCTCTGGCTTTCTGCATCACGCCGCTTTGCAAAAGCCGGCGGTTGAAACGGCGAAGAACGTTTTCGTTCGCCTCTTTCTCGTCTTTACGTGTAACTCGTACCATATCGTTATGCATTATATCAGATGAGGAATACTTTTGCAAAGCAGACAAGCAAAATTTTACCCAGCCAAGTATCAATCCAGCAAAATAATATGCAGCAGCCGTCCCTCGACCGTCCGCACTCCCTGCCATTCATTAATGGTTGGCTGGAACCACGCCGCCACCTCGTCACCTGGTTCACGGAAGAATTCCTCTGGCGCGTTGAATGCCAGCATCTGCAACACTTTACCATTTTTATCACGCAGCGCTAATTTAACGTGTTGTCCATCCGCGCCCATCCGTCGCATGCTCAAAACTGATGCCCTGGCAATTTTTAGCACTGGCTCGGGATTACCATTACCAAATGGCTCCATTTTCGCCAAATTTGCCACTAACTCCTCATCAATTTCTGAAAAATCATCAATCTCCACATCAGCTCGCGGCAACAAATATCGCTCTTGATTCTCTAACTGCAAGGAATCATAAAACTCATTCACGCGCTGACGAAAATCACCAATTTTTTCAGTCGCCAGCGTCACGCCCGCCGCCGCTCGGTGCCCGCCACCTTTGATAATAATATCGTCCGCCGCCCGCACTGCATCTGCTGCTGAAAAATCACCAAAACTGCGCGCCGAACCCGTCGCTTCCTCGCCACGCTCGCCAATGATAAACACTGGCTTTTTATATTTCTCAACCAGTTTCGACGCCACGATGCCGATAACGCCGTGATTCCAACCGCCACTACTGACCACCAGCACCCGGTCATCAGCCAATTCCTCGGCTTGCACGCATGCTTCCTCAAAAATCGCGTCCTGAATGCTACGCCGCTTAGTATTTAATTCCTCCAATTTCTCACTCGCCTCCAATGCCGCCAATCCATCACGTGCCACCAACATGTCCAGCGCGTGCTGCGCCGTCTCCAGCCGACCCGCCGCATTCATCCGCGGCCCCAAACCGAACCCCAAATGCCTGGCATTGACCTGCTCTGGTTCAATACCCGCCACTGCCATCAACGCTTTCAGTCCTGGGCGTTGTTGTTTCTTCAACACCTCTAAACCCCAATACACATTTGCCCGATTTTCATCAGCCAACGTCACGATGTCGCACACCGTCCCTAGCGCCACCAAATCCAGCAGCCACTTTTCATAACCATCAGGCAAACCATCCAGCTCGGTCTGCAATGCCTGCACCAACTTAAACGCCACGCCCGCACCACACAAATCATGAAATGGATAAGTATGTCCCGGAAACTTCGGATTCACCGCTGCCACACTCGGTGGCGGCGTTTCGGCCACGTTGTGATGATCCGTCACCACCGTATCAATACCTAAACTAGTGGCATAGGCAATTTCCGCATGACACAAACTACCAGTATCCACTGTCACGATCAAATCCGCTCCCATATCGCGCACCTTGTCCACCGCACCCATGGTCATGCCATAACCCTCAACAAAACGGTTCGGAATGAAAGCATCGACGTCCTCAAAACCAAACTTACCAAAGGCATCCAGCAGCAGCGCCGTAGCGCTCAGTCCGTCAATGTCATAATCGCCGTAAATGACGATTTTTTCGCCCCGCTGCCGCGCCTGTTTCAACCGCGCCACTGCCTTTTTCATGTCCGGCAGCAAAAACGGATCATGTTTCACCGCCATATAATCTGGCTGCAAAAAAGCCTGGCGCGCTGCCCGCGTCGTCAGACCGCGCGCCGTCAAAATCTGCTCGAATAAGGTCATCTACTAATCTCGGAAGTTGTACGTTTCGGCCGATTGCTATTAGCGTGCTGCTGCGACTTAATGACAATACTTTGCAATTCTTTGAAAATCGGAAATTGTTTATTAGTCGAGTAAATCCGTGTATTACCCTGTTTTTCGGCATGCAAAAAACCGACCTTTTCCAGCCGGCGCAATTCGCGCTGGATATTACCGGGGTCTTCCTTGATCAGCTTGGCCAAACCGCGGACATGCGTCCGAAAATCTGGATATTTGGCATAGACGACAACTATCTTACGACGCACCCGCGAGGTAATGAATACATCAAGCATCTAGCCAAGCCCCTTTCTTCCAGTTTAGTTTGTTCTGTTGCTTTTTATTCTACATTCTTTTCATAACCAATTCAAGACCATTTATCGCCAATTCAATATGATTTGGCTAATCTTATCAATTGATTGCTGTAGTGTTGGCACATTGTTATCTTCATAATAATGATCAACTCCCAAGAAATTCTCTTTAACATCCAGCAAATGTAGCTCATCAGCAGTAATGTGCAGTCGATCAACCACTGCCACCGACGCTACTGGCGATACTACGACCAACCGCAGAATCCTAATCGGCTTCAAGAAATCCAAAGCCACTCCAACGCTAGCAGTATTAGCAAAGCCATCCGACACCAGCACCACCACACGATCTTTCAGCATATCTTTATCGACTGTACCGCCATCGCCGATCAAGCGATTGAGACTACTATATGTTTCGCGTCTCTTCTCGGCCAAATAGCCATGAAATTCGCTCGTATACTCATCAATCTCGCCTGCCGAAAATTCATCATTATATGTGAAATCGCCAGTTTGCGACACCGCTCCAAAATTCATTCCTTCGCCTGGTATCTCGATATCCTGCGATACCAACAACATCAACACGCAGTGCAGTTGCGCCGCAATTTGCTCGCCCACCACTACGCCGCCGTTGCTTAGCGCTACCACAGCACAGTTTTCGTAGCGATATTTAGCTACCAATTGATCAGCCAAAATCTTTCCTGCTTGCGATCTACTCTCGAAATACATATGCTTATAGTAGCGTGTTAAACTGTCGTAGACAAGGTATAATTAAGTGATGCATTATTATCTAATAGCACCCGCTAAAATCGTCAAAGCTGACGCTGATACATTCACCTACCATAGCCAGCAGCCATTAGCCACCGGTACTATTGTTGTCGTGCCCGCTGGCCGGCAATCGCTTATTGGTATTGTTGTAAGAAAAACTACAAAGCCTGAATTCGCTACAAAAGAAATTACAACAATCCTCGATCTACCACCGTTACCACATCCGTTGTTGCAAACTGCACAATGGATGAGTAATTACTACATCGCTCATCTGGCATTAGTTTTACAAACTATCTTGCCAAGCGGCCTCACCAAAAAACGTCGTACTCTAAGCTCAAACAGCACTGCAGCAACACGAAGAGATAGAACACATTTTGTACTCAACAAAGATCAGTCGGCCGCCATTGACAACCTGCTAAACGCCAAAAGCGGCACCGTTATTCTGCACGGCATCACTGGCAGCGGCAAAACCGCCGTCTACATTGAATACGCCAAGAGACTAATCGCTACTGGCAAATCTGTCATCGTAATTGTTCCAGAAATTGCCTTAACCGCTCAGCTAATCGCCGAATTTCAGCACTCTTTTCCTAACCTCATCACCACGCATTCGCAACAAACCGAAGCCCAGCGCCACCACGCTTGGCTGCAAGCACTCAATGCTACCCAGCCAAATGTCGTTATCGGTCCGCGCTCAGCCTTGTTTATGCCATTTAACAACATCGGCGCGATCATTATCGACGAAGCTCACGAACCAGCGCTCAAACAAGACCAAACGCCGCGCTACTCTGCCTTGCGGACAGCCGCTATTCTAGCCCGGTATCACCATGCTACCGTAGTACAAGGTTCAGCCACGCCGCTGGTCAGCGAATATTACCTCGCTGCCAAAACTAGCCGGCCTATCATCAATTTACCAGCCCGCGCCAACCCAAATATCATCACTCCCTCTATAAACGTTGTGGATATGACATCGAAAAACGGCTTTTTGTGCCACCGTTTTCTATCCGACTTATTAATAAATACTATCAACCAAAATCTCGAAAACAACAAACAAACGTTAATTTACCACAATCGCCGCGGCACCGCCAGCACCACTCTTTGTCAGAATTGCGGCTGGAGCGCTTTATGCCCGCGCTGCTTTATTCCAATGACTTTGCATGCCGACCGGCACGCGCTAATTTGCCACATTTGCGGATACCGCGAACGCGTGCCCACCGCCTGCCCTGATTGCGGCAGAACTGATATTGTCCACAAAGGCATCGGCACCAAACTGATTGAGAGCGAGCTGCAAAAGCTTTTTCCGCAGGCCGCCATCGCCCGCTTCGACGGCGATATTACCAGCAAAAATAGCCTCAATCAGCGCTATCAAGAACTCTACGACGGACATATCAATATTATCATTGGCACCCAAGTTGTCGCCAAAGGCCTCGACCTGCCCCGCCTGGCCACAGTCGGTATTATTCAAGCTGATGCCGGCCTAGCACTGCCTGATTTCACTACGCGCGAACGCACTTTCCAGCTGCTCGCCCAAGTCATCGGCCGAGTCGGCCGCAACGACCAGCCAACATCAGTTGTCGTCCAGACCTACCAGCCTCAAAACCCTACCATCGTTCAAGGCATCCGCCAGGATTACACCAGCTTCTACGCCAGCGAACTAGCCGAACGCCGCCGCGGCATCTTTCCGCCGTTTGTTTATTTACTCAAGCTAACTTGCATTTACAAAACCGAAGCCACCGCCATTCGCAACGCCCAAAAATTCGCCGCCAAACTCCGCAGCGAATACCCCGATACTACATTCTTTGGGCCGGCACCAGCTTTCTACGAGCGAGTCCGCGACACCTACCGCTGGCAAATTGTTGTCAAATCGACCAACCGCGCCAAACTGCTCGCCATCGCCAGCCAATTACCCCGAACACACTGGCAATACGACATCGATCCGGCAAATCTGTTATAATATAAAGTTGTGAAGAAAGAAGCTATCATTACCCTGCCAAATCCGCACCTGCGCCAGAAATCGCAGCGAGTTCATGTCGTCTCCGACGAAACCCGCCAGCTTATCAAGGATATGACTGACGCCAGTATCGACTGGGAGAACTCCCGGCCGCACGAAATTAGCGCTGCCCTGGCTGCCGTGCAGATTGACCGCCTCGAGCGCGTCGTCATCGTTCGCGCCGATTTCGAAGACAAAGACAACCAAGAATTTATCCCGCTAATCAATCCAGAAATCGTCAAGTATGAAGGCGAAATCACCTACGATTACGAAGGTTGCCTCAGTGTCAAGGATTTTTACGGCAAAGTTCCCCGCTACAGCAAAATCCGCGTTAAAGCCATCAATATCGACGGCGACGAAATCCGCATCAAGGCCAACGGCTTTCTGGCACGCGTCTTGCAGCACGAGATCGACCATTGCAACGGCATCGTTTTCGTCGACCACATTCGCGACGATCACCAGGCTTTTTACCGCTTAAACGACGAAGGCGAGCTTGATCCGCTCGACTACGAAAGATATGTCAAAGACAACGCCGACCTCTGGGATTAGCCGCCAGCCGATAATATTCTTCGGCACCGAAGACTTTAGCTTATATAGCCTGCGCGCGCTCGTTGAAGCTGGTTTTAATATCGTGACCGTCATCACCAAGCCAGACTCCCGCCGTGGCCGCAGCAGCAAGCTTATCCAGCCTGCCGTCAAACAATTTGCTAGCCAGCACCATATTCCAGTCTGGCAGCCAAACCGGCTAAAAGATATCATAAATGATATAAAAAATATTACACCGCGGCCAACTGGCGTCTTGGTTAGCTACGGCAAGATTATCCCGCAAACAATCATCGACCTATTCCAGCCTGGTATCATCAACGTTCATCCGTCGCTGCTGCCAAAATACCGCGGCCCGTCGCCCATCGAATCAGCTATCGCTAACAGAGATAAAATCACCGGTGTAACCATCATGCAGTTAGAGCAAGCGATGGATGCCGGCCCGATATACTACCAAGAAACTTACCCGCTAGACTTTACCGAGACCCAGCCCGAGCTTTATCAAACTCTCGGCCAGCTCGGTGCGCAATTATTAACGCAGAAGTTACCTGACATCATAAACGGTATACTACAGCCAACGCCGCAAGACAATAGCCGCGCCACCTATTGCTCGCTGCTCAGCAAAGACGACAGCCGCCTTGATCCGCAACAGTTAACCGCAGACCAAATAGAGGCCAAGATCCGCGCCCACCTAACTTATCCGCGTTCGCGCCTGAAAATCGGCCAATACGATCTGATCGTCACCAAAGCCTGCACCACCCAAAAACCAGAAACACCGCTTGACATCAAATGTACCGACGGCAAATACCTATCGATTGACGAGCTAATCGCCCCGAGCGGCAAAACTATCAGTACCGACGCCTTCTTGCGCGGTTACCCGCTACAAAGATAGCCGCAACCGTCAACCGTGACAATTACAATCGCAAGCAAGCACCTAAATCCGCAACCGCGGCCGTAACCTATACTCCCGCGTCGCCTAGAAGAATCATATCGCGGTTCGCGATAACTTCTTCCTTGAGAGCCTTGACCGTCTGCATCACCACCTCGCGATAGTTCGGACGATGCTGGCCCAACCACTTCAGCGATGCGTACTCTGCTAGTATCGCATTTTGCGGCACATTAGCCGGCGCATTAGCTTTCAATTGTACATAAATCTGATCATTTTCGAAATCCGGCGCGTTAGCGTCCAGCCAGGACGTCACCCGCACCATATCGCGATCCATAAAACTCTCAAACTCCGCCAGCTGCATATCACTCAAACCCTCGCTAAGCTGCAAACCAACACGCAGCTCTAGCTGCTCGCGAAAATGGTCGAGAAACAGTTTTTTCTGGTCGTCTGGTAAGCTGCCCAGACCCACCTCTTCGAGAAACTTATCGTCTAATTGAAACATTTCACCCCCTCTTGCCTATGCATTTAGTATACCGATTATAGTGCTGCTACGCAATACCGAGCTGCTCATTGACAGCGCGGCGCATATCGGCCAATTCTTCGACGTATTCATTCATGACTTCTTGCATGATTTTGCCGTAATCTGGCACAGCATAGCGCATCCACAGCGCAGACGCGTAGAAACTCATCGCATCTTCGTCGGTTTCGAACAATTCACGGATAGCCTGGTAATCCTGGCGGCTAGCATAATCGCCGTGAAATTCAGCCAACCAGCGCCGCGTGCGGTCTGGGTTACTGTTGACATCTTCGAATTCTAGCGCCTCTTGCTTTGATAATCGCGCCAAGACTTCTGCAGAAGCCCGTTGATTGAGCTCTTCGGATATCTCGCGCCGATATTGATTTTTCTTCTCCTCTGACAGCGTCGCGACGTTATAGCCGATTGCCGCTAGCAAATTATCGTCAATGTTAAACACTTATTTATCCCTCCTTTTTATTTATGCCATCGGATCATTTGTAATTGTTCAAAATCTCCAAGACTGTTTTTGTATCGCTATTGCCGTCTATCGACAGCCATTGGGTATCGCCGTAACCATGCCACTGGATATTGTGGCCATCCTGCGCTGCAGCGTCAGCTAATTCATACAATTTAGATATAGCATTATTCTCGCCGAACTGATCAACCGCCCAATCCCACGGATATTTATCAGTGTAACCGCTGAAATCAGCTTCTGTTGGTGCTGGCGGCGGGCCACCCGGGCTACCACCTGAACCACCGCCTCCCGAACCACCACCTCCTGAATTAGAAGCTGCAGCAGCCTCAGCCTTATCACCCGTTATCTTGTCACGCAAACTATCGGCCATACGGCCCACTGGCGTATGATCATGGAGTTGCTGGCCTACCCAGCGGCCGCCAAGTCCGCCGACAGCACCACCAGCAAGCCTACCGAGAGCCAGAGCCACCCCGTTATCTTTTATTCGCTGTTCGACTTCTCTCGAAATCTTATCTCGGTCTTTTTCGGTCGCTTTACGGGTTCGCTTAAATAGTTCGTCGGCAACATGCTGTTGACCTTGCAATCCGCCAATTCTGCCAGCCGCTTCTTTAATCTGACTAAATTCATCATCGCCAGCAACTTCCCTTATCCCGCGTTTTTTGCGGCGTTGTTGCATAGCGTCTAGACGAACACCACGCCTAATAGCAGCATCGCCAGCGAACGAGGCAACCGCGCCAGCAGCCATCGATATTGGCCAAACGGCACCAAAGAGGCCTGAAATTATGCCAACTGCCGTGCCCTTGACAGCGCCATGCGCAAAACCAACTGCACCAGCCTTCAGATTGCTCTTCTTCTTAGATCCTCTAGCAGCGATGAAGCTGCCCAATTTCGCCAAGACGCGATTATGCCACTTACCAGCTTCTTCTTCCAAGGCCTCATTCTTCTTCCGCTGTATCATGCCGAATATTCTGCGCTGCTCATCAAACATCTCGTCGGACATTTGCTGCGCAATTTCGTCGTCGGTACCGTTATATTCGCCTCTCTGGCGCTTAGCATTGACCTTCTCGGACAAATGCTCCATGACTTGCTCCCGCAAATCATCCTCTACGTCGCGCATATAGCTGAGGCGCTCTGCCCGCCGCCTATTCTCTCGGCTAGTCCAAATACGGCTAATGATGCCTCTATTGCCGCCTTTAGATTCCTCGAGAGCCAAAAGACGAGCGTACCTATCGAGATCCTCAAAGAACGGAAGTTTTTCTGGGTTAGGTTGACGGTTGTGATTTTGTCCTGGCTGGCTGGTACCTTCAGGGCCATCGTCTGCTGGGGTACCGGTTTCAGGGCCATCGTCT
>CALISG010000013.1 GCA_938042065.1 uncultured Candidatus Saccharibacteria bacterium | reverse complement strand
CCAAAAAAGTGGCAGCGCTGAAAGTTGGCGACCGCACCGTGATAAAGACCTGGGCACGCAGCAGTACGATCACGCCAGAGATGGTCGGGTTCACTTTTGCAGTGCACAACGGTCGTGTACACGTACCGGTGCTTATTACTGAAAACATGGTTGGCCATAAACTCGGCGAGTTTAGCCCGACCCGCAAGTTCCGCAAGCACGGTGGAAAGGATAAGAAATAATGGCCGAAGCAACTATTCACACAGTTCGCGCGATGATCAAAGGCGTTGACCAGGCACCGCGCAAAGTCAGTCTAGTCGCCGCCTTGGTGCGCGGCCGCAGCGTTGCCGACGCCGAAGTTATCCTTGACCACACGCCGAAGCGCGCCGCTCTGGCTGTCAAGAAAGCCATCAAAAGTGCCGCTGCTAACGCCGTTGAGAATCATGGTTTAGACGCTAAAAGCTTAGAGATTACCACTCTTAGCGTTACTGCCGGTCCGCGCATGCGCCGCTACAAGCCAGCTTCGCGCGGACGTGCCTTGCCGTTCGAGAAAAAATCGAGCCACATCCTGGTCGAGGTCTCGGGCGTCGAGAAAGTTATCAAGAAACCTGCCAAGAAGACTGAAGCAAAAGCTGTTAAGCCAGCAGAAAAAGAGGAGAAGAAATAAATGGGACAGAAAGTTAACCCGTTGAGCTTCCGCCTCCAGACCAGCAAAGCTTGGAATTCGCGCTGGTTCGCCAGCAAGAAAGACTTTGCGGTTTGGCTAGCCGAAGACGGCAAGATTCGCAGCTTGATCGAGAAGAAATTCTCGTCGCGCCCGACAATCGCTAAAGTCGAAATCGAGCGTAGCGCCAATCTTGTTACTATCACCATTTACACCGCCAAAGCTGGTGTAGTGATCGGCCGCGGCGGTGCCGGTATCGCCGAGCTCAAGAAAGAAATCGAGAAAATCGTCAGCTTGCCGATTCGTATCAATGTCGAAGAGGTACGCCGGCCAGAATTAAACGCCAAGCTCGTCGCCGAAAACATTGCGCATCAGCTAGAACGCCGCGCTAACTTCCGACGTGCTGTTAAGATGGCGATTCAAAGCAGCCGCAACGCTGGCGCCAAAGGTATCCGTATCGAAGTCGCAGGACGACTTAACGGTGCCGAGATGAGCCGCCGCGAAAAGTTCATCGAAGGTTCAGTACCACTGCATACGCTGCGCGCCGACGTTGATTTTCACGTCGCTCGCGCTCAAGGCCCGAACGGTACTGGTATCGTTGGTGTCAAAGTATGGATTTACAAGGGTGAAAGGAGCTTGAAGTAATGTTATTACCAAAAAAAGTTGCTCACCGCAAAGTCCGCATCGGCAAAAACCGCGGTAACGCCACGCGCTGCAACTATATCGCGTTTGGCGATTATGGTCTGCAGAGCCTTGACAACGAACGTATTACCAGCCGCCAGATTGAGGCAGCTCGCCAGGCGATGACTCGCTACATCAAGCGCGGCGGTAAGATTTGGATTCGCATTTTCCCGCACACGCCAGTCACCAAAAAAGCTTTAGGCTTGAAAATGGGCGGCGGCAAAGGTAACCCCGAATACTACGTCGCCAAGGTCAAAACTGGCACGGTTATGTTCGAGATGAAGGGCGTTAGCGAAGAAATCGCTCGTGAAGCTATGCGCCTCGCCGGCCACAAATTGCCAGTCCGCGTCCGATTTGTTAAGAAGGAGGAAGCATAATGGCTGAAACCAAGAAAACCGCCAAGGCCGCCAGCGTCGTCAAATCAATCGACGAGCTGCGCGCTGAATTAGCCGCCAAGCGCCAAGAATTGCTCGACAGCCGCCGCAGTCACAAAGCCGGCGAGCTCGTCAATCCGCGCGCCCTCGGTCAGATTCGCAAAGAAATCGCGCGTCTGCTCACCGCGATCCGTGCGCAAGAGTTAGCAGCAGAACAGGAGAATAAGTAATGGCAAAGACATTGACAGGCGTCGTGACGTCAGACGCCGCTGACAAGACGATTACCGTTACCGTGACATCTCGCGAAACGCACCCGATTTACAAGAAGCAGTATACTGTGACTCGTAAATACGCCGCACACGACGAGAAGAACGATGCTCGCAAGGGCGACACGGTACGTATCGTCGAGACTCGTCCGATTAGCCGCCGCAAGAGCTTCCAGCTCGACGAAATCGTCAAGCGCTCAGTAGGCTCAGTCGAACTCAAAAGCGACGTTAATAGCGAAGTCAACGATAAAGTCGACTACGATCACGACGCCGAGGAGGAGAAATAATGATCCAACAAGAATCTCGCCTCAAGGTAGCTGACAACTCGGGTGCCAAAGAAGTATTGTGCATCCGCGTCCTCGGTGGTACCCGCCGCCGCTACGCTCGCGTTGGTGACGTGATCGTCTGTTCAGTTAAAGACGCCAGCCCAACCGGCAACGTCAAGAAGAAATCTGTCGTTAAAGCTGTGGTGGTTCGCACCCGCGACCAAATCCACCGCAAAGACGGCTCGACCATTTGCTTTGATGACAACGCCGTGGTGATTATCAACGATGACAAGCAGCCAAAGGCTACCCGTGTCTTCGGCCCAGTGCCACGCGAACTACGCGACATGGGCTACATGAAGATCGTCAGCCTGGCTCCGGAGGTACTCTAATGACTCAGCGTATTCATAAAGATGATACTGTCAAAATCATCGCTGGCGCCAACAAAGGCACGACCGGTAAAGTATTAGCCGTCTTGCCGCAGCAAAATGCAGCGTTAGTTGAAGGTGTCGGCGTCAAGACTCGCCACATCAAGCCTAGCCAGCTCAATCCGCGCGGCGGTAAAAAGGATATTCAAGTACCAGTTGACTTAAGTAAACTGGCGCTCGTCGTCGACGAAAAATCTGCTCAAACTAGCCGTGTTGGCTACTCAACTAAAGACGGCGCTAAAGTCCGCGTCGCCCGCCAACTTAATAATAAGGAGATTAAATAATGGCAGAAGCTAAACAATCAGCCGTTTACACTCCTCGCCTGAAAGCCTTGTACAAAGAAACATACCTCAAGGAACTACAGGCCGAATTGAATCTCGACAATGTGAACCAGGTTCCTAGCCTCGAGAAAATCGTCGTGAGTGTCGGTACCGGCAAAAGTAAAGACGACAAGCGCATGCTTGCCGCAGTCAAAAATACCTTAACGCGCATCACCGGCCAAGCGCCAGTCGAACGCCTAGCCAAAAAGTCAATTGCTACGTTCAAGATTCGCAAAGGCATGGGCTCGCCAATCGGCGTGATGGTAACTTTGCGCGGTGTTCGCATGTACGAGTTTCTTGACCGCCTAGTCAACGTTAGCTTGCCGCGTGTTCGCGACTTCCACGGCGTCGGTAGCAAATTTGACAAAAGCGGCAACTATAATCTCGGTATCACCGACCAGTCGATCTTTCCAGAATTGACATTTGAAGAAACTCAGTTAGTACACGGCCTGCAAGTAACGTTCGTAATTAAAAACGGTAGCAAGGAAAATTCGCGCGCATTGCTCGAGAAATTTGGCCTACCATTTGAAAAGGAGGACAAATAATGGCGAAAAAATCTATGATCGCCCGCGACAAAAAACGCTTGAAACTGATCAAGAAGTTTGCCGCTAAACGCGCCGCTCTGAAAGCTACCGACCCTGATGCTTTACAGAAATTACCGCGCAACTCTAGCCCAACCCGGCGCAAATTTCGCGATATGTCCGATGGCCGTCCGCGCGGCTATATGCGTCGCTTCGGCATGAGCCGCATTCGCTTCCGTGAAGAAGCCAGCAAAGGTAATATCCCAGGCATCACAAAGAGTAGTTGGTAAAGGAAAGGAGAAAAAGATATGAGTTTACAATCTACTGACCCAATCGCGGATCTCCTGACCCGCATCCGCAATGCCGCACTAGTCGGTAAAACTGAAGTGCGCGTACCTACTAGCAAGCTCAAGAAAATCGTCGCCGAGCAATTGGTCAAGAATCACTACTTGGCCGATGTCAAGCTCGAGGACGGCAAGCCGCGCGGTACGCTCGTCATCACCATCAATAACAATGGCGAGAACGCAGCTTTTACCGAGCTAGCGCGCGTCTCTAAACCAGGTCGCCGCGTCTACGTCTCTAGCGCTGACATTCCGAAGGTCAAGCAAGGCCGCGGCATCGTCCTAGTCAGCACCAGCAAAGGTGTCATGACCGGTGCCGAGGCTGTCAAGAGTAAGCTTGGCGGCGAAGTATTGCTGAAGGTTTACTAGCCACAACCCTAAATATAAAACGAGCATCCTTATCATGGATGCTCGTTTTATATTACGTAATAATACGCAGATCTTAACTCTGATGATGAAATCATTATATAATGAGTATATGGTTGATCTTAAAAGAATATCTTACGAAACAGGTAACCGAGAGTTATTTCGTAATGTGAGTTTTACTATCAACGCAGGCGACAAAATTGGATTAGTTGGTCCAAATGGAGTAGGTAAAACTACTTTACTAAAAATCATTAATGGAGATCTTAAGCCTACCTTCGGTAATGTTATTTTGAGTGGCGAGAAAATTGGAATTTTGCCGCAAAACCTAAACAAATGGCTTGACAAAACAGTCTATAGCTTTATTGAAGAAGTAACCGGCGTTAAATCAGCCAGAGAAGAGTTTGCCGCTCAATGCGAACGGCTAGCACAAGACACTAGCGAGAATACACTGTTAAATTATAATAAAGCTCTAGAGCAATACGAGAAATTTGAGGTTGCAAATTTTGATGCAACAATCAAAAAAGCTTTGTCACGAGCTACTTTGTGCGACATTAATCCAGAAAGACGTCTCGATACGTTTTCCGGCGGACAACGCACTCGGATAGCTTTAGCGGCAATTTTTGCATCCCGCTATGATCTGATTTTACTTGACGAGCCAACAAATAATCTTGACGATAACGGAGTGGCCCTACTCGAAGACTTTATTAGCAACTCACCAGTTTCATTTCTGATCGTATCGCATGATCGGCGGTTTTTAAGAAACGCTACAAAACAAATCATAGAGCTAGTTGGCAACAAAGGCATAAATAAATATAACCTTGGCTATGACGAATATATTAAAGCAAGAGCCAAAGATCGTCAGGCAATGATTAACCGCTACGAACAATACGAGAAAGAAAAAAAGCGGTTGCGCCGTGTTGCACGAGATGCCAAGATTCGCGCAAACTCGGCTGGGTCCAATCGCAAAAAATCTGACGGTGATAAATTAAACGAGCATTTTCGTAAGGAACGAGCATCATCAAACTTGGCTAGCGCATCCAGCGGCGCAGAGTCTCGCTTGCAGCAGTTAGATGAACCAGAAAGAGTGGAAGACGAAATTGCTATTAAATTTACTTTTGATGAAGTTTCCTCCAAAAAATGCAGTCTTGTCTCTGTACGCTCCTTGAGTATTTCACACGATGGAAAAAAAATAATCGGCCCTGTCACCTTTAATGTACGTCCTAGCGACAGGATACTGATTCAGGGAGAAAATGGCTCAGGCAAGTCCTCGCTGCTAAATTTAATCATGGACAACTCATTATCGTATCGTTCTGGAGAAGTGATTAAGAATGAGAATGTAAAAACAATCTACATGAATCAGTCGCAAACCTTGCCGCTCGAAAACAGCTCGCCATTAGATAATCTACGACATTTATCGCCAGAGCTTGAATTGCATGATGCAATTAATACTTTGATTCGTTTTGGTTTAGATAAACGAACAATCTCTTCGACAAGAGCAGCTGATCTAAGTGGTGGCGAACGAGCTAAAGTTCTATTAGCAGCAATGTCAACAAGCTCACCTGACCTTATTATCCTTGATGAGCCAACAAACAATCTTGACATTCCTACAATTGAAGCGCTCGAGCTAGCGCTAAATCGATATAGAGGAGGTGTGGTAGTAGTATCTCACGATCGAGACTTTGTTGAAAACATTGGAATAACAAAGAAAATTAAAATATAGAAAGCCTTGACAGAACCGCTTTTTTTTTGCTAATATCTAAACAACAGGGGAAGTTCCTCTGTAAGACTACCCGTCTTCGTCATGAAAGGACAAACCATGGGTGGCATCAACTGCCCTCCTCCCTTCAGGGAGGGCGAGCGCGAGGAGATCTCCAAGGAGCTCCTCGCTACCTACACCGATAGGCTGGCGCGCTACTGCCACGCCCTGTTCAGCGGATCGGCTAGCTTCTTCGCTGCCAACGTGGCAATCGAGAAGGCCGTGCTGAGCGGGACCGGCAAGGTCTCCAAGGTCTCCGACGCTATCGAGAAGCTCGAGGCTTCGGAGAACATGCTCGGTGAGGCCATGACCAATCTGGGCAGTGTGGCTTCCATGTGGGCGATGATCTCTGACAAGAGCGTCTCCTTCAAGGACCAGCAGGAGCTCCTGGTTATCGCCACGAACAGGGTGCAGATCGCCAAGATGGAGCTCATGGCCATGAGCGTCAAGGGATCGTTGCAGCAGTCTCTGTGGCGTAACTCGGCGCTGACCGAGAGCTTCACCAAGGCGCTGCTGGCTATCAACGCGACCACCGCCTGGCAGTCTGGGTTCGCCCGAACCTTTGCGTCGGTCGGTATCACGGCCTAGTAAGGCCAACGCGACCTCGGCGAGATATATCTTCTCGCCGAGGTCGCCACTCAACTATGTACGATATTATTCAAACACCTTTTTCTGGTATAAAAACACTTCGTTTATCAGAGAGCGATACGTTTCGTCCTTGCTCAACGGGCACAGATCTAGAAGAGATGCAACTACACACCGAAATGGAACGCTATGAGAATAGAACTCTGTCTAAGTTGCGTGATATGGGGATAGCGGCTATAGCCTCTGCAGCTCACATAGAACAGACAAAAGCTAAAGAAAATGCTATAACAGAAACAGTTGAAAGAGTGTCTTTAGCGTCTTGGTGGACATATAGAAGACAGCCTGTTTATATACTTACTACCTCAGAATCTAAACAGCTTCTGGAAAATGTCGGTATTGATACTCCTAGAGATTTTTCTTTTTCAATTGGTTTAGCACCGTCTAGCTCCTCAGAAAAAACGGTAGCATATTCAATACTTTCTAATACAGCTAGTTATCCTTTCGCAGTACTCGGCGGCGGATGTGACACCGATGAATATGTCGCTATAGAAAAAGCTGCAATTGAATCAGTACAATCATGGGTTGGGTCTGTATGGATGAGTGAGCACAGAGGACCAATCTATTGGGATGTTCACGAACTACTCAATAGAGCAAATTCAATTAACACAAAGCCTTACATCACCACTAGCCGCCTACTAGACAAGATTGATATTGATTGTAATAAAGATGAGTTTGCCTATTGTGCAATTGCAACAAGCTCACTTATAACATCAATACGAAGCTATGAATTAGCAAAACTAGACCGTCAACCAGGTGAGTATCCTATGGTTTTTACTGAACATAATTTTTAGATTGCATTCTACTGATTATTGAGACATGAAAAAGTGATAACACACAGAAAACTTTCAAGAGCGTTTTTATTTATTAACTTCTATCTATTCTGATAGATTTTGCCAGCGCGGCGGGCCAGATGCCATTGCAACAGGGCGGCAATTACCACCACGCCAGCCACTGGGCCAATCATTGCTAAAGTCGGTATCGTGAAGTCAAAGAATCGGCGTAACAGCGGTACAGCAAAGCTAGTCGACGCTACCAGCAACGCTGCCGCTATATACAGCATTCGCGCTGTCTTGGCACGCCGATCCAGCACCACGCCCAACATCGGCCCCACCAAAAATACCAAATATACGCCAAAAAACGTTGCTACTAGCACCGTCATCGTCGATACCGTATCCTGGTCGTGCGGCTGCATAGCGCGCAGCATCAAGTACGTTATCGATACCGCCGCACCCGACACCAGCGCAATTGGCGTCACCGCGCCCAGCGTATCGCGCCAAAAATTGTGCGGGTTAATTCGATGATGCGACCGCGGCGGGAAGAGAGTCCACATAATCGTCGGCATCGTCACCAAGAAAATATTCAAAAAAGTAATGTGACGCGGCGCATACGGGTGTATCACGCCCAGCACTAGCGTTACCGCCAGCAGCACCAAACCGTAAATAATTTTATGGAAGAACAGCGTTGCGATTACCTCGATCGCTTGCATGATTTGATTCCCCAAACGCATACCCAGCGGCAACGAATTAAACGAATTATTAAGCAAAATAATATCCGCTACCCGCCGGCTAGCTGGCGCCCCGGCATACATGGCTACGCCCAGATCGGCTTTCTTGAGCGCTAGAGCATCATTGACGCCATCGCCAACCATACCAGTAAATTGATGGTTTTGCTGCGAGAAGTGGGCGATTAGACGTTCCTTTTGTTCTGGTAAAACGCGCGCAAAAATCGTATGCTGGTCGGCAGCTGTAGCAAATGCCGGCTCGTCAAGCTCTACCAGTTCGGCGCCAGTAATCGCCGTGTCAGGATTGTTAATTCCAGCAGCGCGCGCCACATACTGAACCGTCCGCGGATTATCGCCGCTGATAACGCGAATATTCACACCTTGGCGCTGCAAAAACGCAACCGTATCGACGACGCCATCGCGCAGCAAATTACGCAGCAAAACTACCGCCAACGGCCGGCCGCTGCCTGGCTTTAGAGACTTCAGCGGCGTATCATTATCGCCAAACTCCGCCAACAACAGCACTCGCAGACCATCGTCTGTCCACTTCTCAATCTGTTGCTGTTCGGCCGCCGATAGCGGCGCCATCCGTGCCACATATTCCGGCGCACCCATGATAAGCGTCCGAACCCGGCCATCGACTCGCGCCCTAACGCCAGCAAATTTACGCGCCGAAGAAAACGCTAATATATCATCTACGGTATATTCATAAGGTAAATCAAGTGCAGTAATGATTGCTTGTCCAGTAGCGTTACCGCCGCTAGTCTCGTGCGCTACCATCGCCGCCAACTGCTTGACTGGCTCATTACCACTGCCAAAGGGTTCGACGCACTCCAAAGTAATCTCGTCGCTAGTCAGCGTACCAGTTTTGTCAGTACATAATATATTAAGCAGCGCCATCGCTTCAATCGCCGACAATTTTTGCGGCAGGACTTTGGCCTGGGCCAACTTTAGCGAGCCAAACGCCAGCAGCAGCGAGCTAGCCAGCAGCAACCCCTCTGGCACGATGGTGATAGCGCTGGTGATAATCGTTTTGAGGATTCGCACCGACTCAAAGCCAGCAATACGGTAGCGCGCGAAAACCAGAAGCGACAACACAATCGCGCAATATGTCAAGAAAGTAATCGCGTTCTGAATCGCTTGCTGCAGCGGCGTCAAGCGCGGCGTATACTGCTTGAGTGTAGCACTGATTGCACCCGCCTTGGTGGCATCGCCGACTGCCGTTACTCGCGCTCGCGCACTGCCCGCTATCACCGTGGTTGCTGCGTAAACTTCATCATGTTTCTTCTTATCAATTGAAGCTGATTCGCCCGTCAGCATGCTCTCGTTGACCTCTAATCCGCGAGCTGATAGAACTACGCCGTCCGCTGGCAGTTCATCGCCAGCCTCGAGCAGAATCTCGTCTCCAACCTGCAAGGCATCGTACATCACTTCTGCAACTTCATCGCCGCGGACTAATCGTGCTCGCGGCGCGCTCATTAACTCCAGCTGTTTGAGAGCATACTTGGCGCGAACTTCCTGAACAATACCAATTACTGTATTGACAGTAATCACTACCGATATAAACCAAGCATCGCGCCGCTCGCCAGCATACAATAGCGCTAGCGCCAGCAAAAAAATCGCAATGACAATTGGCGACATCAAATTACGGTGAACAATCTCTAAATAATCCCGCATTTAACTCGTTCGGAGCCTCCGATAAACAAACTTCGCCGCCGGCCGCCAGCCAGAGCTTGCATCATGGTCAGCGCAATAAATGGTGCCGTTTTTGACTTCCTCAACCAAGAAAAGCGCCGGACAATACGGCACCAGCGTTCGATAGAAACGCAAGTCGTCCTGGCTGATATCGCGCCGGCCCGGATATACCTTAACAAACATATTGCGCGCAATTTCCTCGAAATATTGCGGCTGGCCTTTCGGCGGGAAAAATATCTCGGGCCGCACGCCCATACGCACCGCCATCTTGCGAATATCGCCCAGCGTCAGCTGCGACGAGCCTTCGATGTAGCAGTATAACTGCTTCTTGGCCGAGAGAAAAAAAGTTGCCGAAGCAGCTTGTCCGCAATCAATCCGCCGCGCCACCACCGTGCTCACCTCTAAGGACACACCAAAGCGGTCTTTGGCTATTTGCTCGATTGCAGCATCGTCAAAGAAATCATTATTCACAATCAAATTATACCATAAAACATTAGGGCATTTACCGAGCTTTGCGCTACAATGAGATAGATGGAAAAGTTCAAAACTCGCTACAATAAGCTTAATTCTGCTCAAAAACAAGCCGTCGACACCATTGACGGGCCGCTGCTAGTCGTCGCCGGCCCAGGCACTGGCAAAACCGAGCTACTCAGCATGCGCGCCGCTAACATTTTGCGCGCCACCGACACGCTGCCTGAAAATATTCTCTGCCTGACTTTTACCGATAGCGGCGCTAACGCCATGCGGGCGCGTCTAGCGTCAATCATTGGTACCGATGCTTACAAAGTAGCAATCCAAACTTTTCACAGTTTCGGCACCGAAATAATCAACCATCATAGCGAGTATTTTTATCGCGGCGCTGATTTTTCGCCAGCCGACGAAGTGGCGACCTACTCGATTCTAACTGATATTTTTGAAGAGCTCGACTACAATAATCCGCTAGCCAGCAAAATGAACGGCGATTTCACGCACCTGCGCGACACAGCGCAAGTAATCAGCGAGTTAAAGCAGGCCGGCCTATCTAGCAGCGAGCTACTACAAATCATCGACAGTAACGAGAGTCTGCTTGACGCTGTTGAGCCAGAGCTCGCAGCTATTTTTGCTAATCGCATCAGCAAAACCACTATCGCCCTGCTGCCGCCAATCGCCAACAAAATCGCCGAGCTGCCAGCGCCGCAATTGCCGCCAGCTATCGCGCCGCTAGCCGACGCATTAGCACTAAGCCTCGCGCGCGCCTTCGACGAAGCAGTCGCCAGCAGCAAAACTACGCCGATCACCGCCTGGCGCAACACCTGGCTCGAAAAGGACGCTCGCGGCGAGTTCGTATTCAGAGACCGCAAACGCCACGCGAAATTACGCGCTGTCGCGCCGATTTATGATCAATATCTCGCCGAAATGCGCCAAGCCGAGCTATTTGACTACGACGACATGATTCTCAATGTCGTGCAAGCGATTGAGCAGTATCCAGACCTGCGCTTCAATCTACAAGAACGCTATCAATACATCATGGTCGACGAATTTCAAGACACCAACCTAGCACAGCTGCGTATTCTCTTCAACCTGACAGACACGCCGCACGGCGATGCGCCAAACATCATGGCGGTAGGCGACGATGATCAAGCAATCTACAGCTTTCAAGGCGCCGATGTCGGCAATATTCATCGTTTCCGCAAGCGCTACCCAGATCACGCTAGCGTCGTTTTGACCGACAACTACCGCTCGTCGCAAACCATTCTCGACCGCGCCCGTGAAATTATTACTCAGGCTAGCGGCCGCCTAGAAACATCTATGGATATAAATAAGCAGTTACAGGCGCACACTAACGACGCTAACAGCCAAGTCACGCTATCCGCGCTGCCAAGCCGCCAGGAGGAATTCGCCTGGATCGCCGAATCAATCCAAGAAAATATTACAAAAGGTATAAAACCATCAGAGATCGCCGTCATTGCCCGGCGCCACAGCGATTTAATAGCGTTACTGCCATATCTAAACCGCGCCAATATTGCCGTTAATTATGAGCGTCGCGACAATGTCCTTGACGACGAGCGCATCCAGCTACTAGAGCTAATGACGCGCGTTTGCGTCAATATTGCAGCAGGCGAGCACGACGAAGCCAACAGCCTGCTGCCCGAGCTGATAGCTCAGCCAATGTTCGACTTTGACAGCGAGGCCATTTGGCGGCTAAGTTTGCAAGCCTACCGCAACCGCACCGACTGGCTTGAAGCGATGCTGGCGTCGCCGACTTTTCAACCGCTAGCCAAGTGGCTGCTCGACCGCGCCAAGGCTAGCCTGACCGAGCCGCTCGAAACTTTCCTAGATACGCTCATCGGCGTACCGCAAAACTACACAGCCAACGACGACACCGATGATGATAACGACACCGCGCGCAAACCGACCAAATCGCACCGCAACGCCTTCACTTCGCCGTTCTACCAATATTATTTTAACAGCGATATTCTTGGCAGTTCACCCGATACTTACCTGACTGCCTTGGAAGCGCTGCAAACCTTGCGCAGTAAATTGCGCGAGGGCGCGCCAGACGGCACGCTGCTAGCCAGCGACTTCTTGATGCTAATCGACATCTACCGCCAACTTAATATCCCTGTCGTCAGCATCCGGCACGCCAGCGAGTCCGCTCAGTATGCCATCAACCTAATGAGCGCCCACAAATCCAAAGGCCTAGAGTTCGACACTGTCTACGCCATCAACTCCATCGACTCGATGTGGGGCGAACGCGTCCGCAGCCGCAGCCGCTTGATTGGCTATCCAGAGAACTTGGCTATCTCGCCAAACGCCGACAGTTACGACGAACGCATTCGTCTGTACTTCGTGGCCATGACCCGCGCCAAACGCCAGCTTTACCTGAGCTATGCCCGCAGCGACGACACTGGCAAAGACACGCTCAAAGCTAGTTTTCTGGCTGGCACCAGTCTGCAAGAAATCGACCGCCAGCCGAATAATGCCGCCACGCTCGCCGTCCAGAGCGAAATCGCCTGGCACGACCGCTTAACTGCGCCGATTAGCCGCACCATGAAAGAGCTGCTCGCGCCAACTCTCGAAAATTACAAGTTGTCCGTCACGCACCTCAATAACTTTATCGACGTTACGCGCGGTGGACCGCAGAACTTTTTGCTAAATAATTTGCTGCGCTTCCCGCAGGCCAAAAGCGCCAACGCCGTTTACGGCACTCTGATTCACGCCGTTCTGCAACACGCGCACAGCCATTTAGCGGCCAGCGGCACTCGCAAACCAATCGAGGACATCACTGGCGAGTTCATCCGTCTGCTGCAGCAACAAGAGCTGAGCGACAATGATTTAGCACTCTATAGTAAGCGCGGCATTGAGGCGCTCGAAGCCTTTCTCACCGCCAAATACGACACTTTCGCGCCGTCGCAAAAACCCGAGCTTAGTTTTGCCGGGCAAGGTGTCGTTCTCGGCCAAGCCCGCCTGACCGGTTCGCTCGACCTAGTTGATATCGACAATCAAACCATCACCGTCACCGATTACAAAACCGGCAAACCATCAACTTCATGGACCGGCAAATCAGACTATGAAAAAATCAAGCTCCACAAATACCGCCAGCAGCTGATGTTTTACGAGCTGCTCTGCGCCAATTCGCGCGATTACGCGAAATACGATTTCGGCGGCGCTGTACTGCAGTTTGTCGAACCAGACTCCCGCGGCGACATCTACCAGCTCGACGACCGCTTTAGCCGCGACGAACTAGCCGATTTCCAACGCCTAATCGCCGCTGTTTGGCGCTGCATTACTACATTAGAGCTGCCAGACATCAGCAACTACCAAGCAAGCTACCAGGGAATGATACAATTCGAGAAAGATTTGATATCGGACGAGTACTCGTCTAGCAAATAGCCGAAATTAGTTACTCGACAAGCTGATTTTCGCCAATCATCGCTTTATGCCGTAATTTTAACAAATCTATTTGACATTTTATCCTAATATTGGTATGCTTTTGTTCATGGAGCGAGACTAGACTCAGTGAGAAACTGGGTCATGGTAGCGCTCCTGCACGGAAGCGCTATTTAAAATAGTTTCCGCTCCTTTTTGCCCCTAGATGGGGCGGGAAGGTGGTGAAAACCTCGTGGGCTTTTTCTCCGACAGGTCCACAGCTGCGTATCGCCGCGCAGCTGAAGCCGTTCAGGCTGGCAACCCCACCACCGAGCAGCGCGAAATGAACGAGCGCGCTGCTAAGGTAGCTGGTACGAACAGTGTCGGTAGCGACGCACGTGCTGCCAAGGAGGGTAGGCTGCTTCCTAGGAAGTGAAGTAATTACACTCACGAATGACGGCTCGGGGCGTGCACCCCGAGAACCGCTGGCACCAGGCCAGCAAAGGGCGTCCGTCCGCCCCTATACCTCCGCTACAGGCGACACCCCTTATCACCTCCGGGCAGTCAGCGGAATGGTAGGCACTGATGGTCGTATCCATAAACGACCTGGTCTACCATCGGAACGGAATCTGCGTGCCTGGATCGCTGCCGTTCTTAAACTTAGAGGCTAGAGCATTATCCCGCTCGCCTCACAACCAGGGCTCGCGAGATTCACTCGTGGTAGTTGATTTCAGCGTTGAAATCAACTCCGAGCAGAACCGCTTGAGCCCGCCGCCCCTCACTGTCAATGACGCCAGTGAGGGGTTTTCCTTTTTGTGGTAAAATAACAGAGATGACATCATTTTGGGACAACCTACCGCAGCCATTTTTCATCTTGGCGCCGATGGAAGCCGTCACTGACGTGGTGTTTCGCCATGTCGTCAAGCAGGCGGGCGCACCCGACGTGTTTTTCACCGAGTTTGCCAATGCCACCGGCTGGGTGCATGCTGGCGACAAGGCTATCGCTGGGCGGCTCATCAAAACCGACGATGAGCATCCGCTAGTCGCCCAGATATGGGGCGGCGAGCCAGGTGATATGGAGCAATTTGCTGCCCATTGCGCCAAGCTCGGCTTTGACGGTATCGACATCAATATGGGCTGCCCCGCCAAATCCGCCATCAAAAGCGGGGGAGCGGCACTGATCCGCCAACCCGGCGTAGCGGTCGCCGCCATTGCCGCCGCCAAAACTGCTGGATTACCAGTCAGCGTCAAAACACGGCTGGGCTATACTTATATCGAAGAGTGGCACGAATGGCTTAGTATCTTACTCGCGCAAAACCTCGCCAACCTAATCATCCACCTGCGCACCAAAAAGGAAATGAGCAAAGTGCCAGCCCATTACGAACTCATCGATGACGTTGTCAAACTACGCGACGAAATCGCCCCGCAAACTTTACTAACTATCAACGGCGATATCCGCAACCGAGCCCACGGCGAGGAACTATTTAGAGCCCACCCAGGTCTAAACGGCATCATGATCGGACGGGGAGTTTTTAGCGATCCTTTTTGCTTTGCCTGTACCGGCGCTCGGGCATCTCAGAAAACAATCCGGGACCCACGTGAAGTTGCCCAGATTTTTTCTGAGACGCCACTCGCGCCTACTAACGCACATGCCGAGCCAGAAGTTGAGAATAATAGCTTACCCACCGTCACCAATCATAAACAAGAACTAATTAAACTCCTCAACTACCACCTCGATCTCTTTGACCGCTACCAGCCAACCCTCGGCCGCCCCTTCGAAACCCTCAAACGCTTCTTCAAAATCTACATCCGCGACTTCGACGGCGCCAAGGAACTGCGCGACCAATTAATGCACACCAAAAACACCGACGAAGTCCGCCAACTACTTGAAAATGTATAGTATTTATGTTATAATAAAAAGATGGAAGAGCGTCTAAACCTTAGTACGAATTTTATAACACCATAACAGACCCGAAAAGGTAGAGGTTTAACTCGGAAACTAGGCGAGCTGAGCACTAACCAACTATTACTCATTACCGAAACCGAAACGCCCGAGCAACTATCGAATACTGCGCATCTAACTATGCGTCCTGACTATGGCGAAGGTCGCCGCAAAAGTTTCTTTGAGGTTTGGTTTGCGGACATGACGATACACAGTGAAGGCGGCACCCTAGCAAGGCAACCCGTGGCTATCAAGCCAGTAGACATACCTCGTCTCGCAACTCAGGAGCTCCGTACTGCCACAGATATCAACAACAGTTACGATCAACGACGACTAATATTCCAGCCAATTGGTTTTGCAAACACAGGCAAGAGTGATGGCAGCAGCAAGCTATCTATCATCACTGAATTTGAAGAGGGCGTGACAAGTTTTGATAATGTTTTGTATAAAGGTGAAGATGACGATGAAAAACTGGATGACGATACCGTAGCTTGGGCGCTAGGCTGTGCTGCTAGAGGCTTAATAATTTTGCACGGCTTAGGCTATGAACATGGTGATTACCAAGTCCAGAACACTGCCTATGACACCGGACTTCAACCGCGAATTATTGATATAACTGGCTCTAAGAAACGAAACAACCCGCGAGACTTTACCGGAGACCTTAAAACATATATAGGCTCGCTATCAGATTTCGATACGCGCAAACCAGTAGCATCCAGAGAACAAATACTAGATTGTTTTCTAGCACAATATCGCGAAGAAATTCCGAATATGTTCCCGCGCGGCCACCTACGGCACGAGATGTATGACATCATAGACTGCATGGCAGCAACAACCGACGACATATTATCGCCATCTGGCAACAATAGATCATAAGTAGCTATAATTATCGCCGACGATGGCGGCGGCGCAAGCCAGCCACGTGCAAACGTACGCGGTGGCGATCGACCAGCTGGTGAGCCTTTTCGAGCTCAACCTGATCCTGAGCCTCATCGCGCATTTTGAGAGCGCGCTCGAGAGCGGCCTGAGTCTCGGCTTCAACGATATCGTCGCCGTGCTCGGCTTCGTCGACTAAAATCCGCACGCGCTGCTGGTTGATTTCAACCACGCCGCCGCTAATCGCAAAGTATTCCAGTTGGTCATCGCTGTCGGTTTTCTGGCGGCGGACCGCTACCGCGCCAGGTTGCGCCACTGCTACTAGCGGTTCGTGACTCGGAAAGACTGCGATTTGCCCTTCGGTAGTTGGTATCATCACCTCGTAGACTGGTTCGTCGAGCTTAACACCAGCTAGCGTGATTAGCTGAAACTGCATCATCTCGAGCTTAGTCCTTCTTCTCGCTGAGCGGCACTGGCGACATATAGAACCAGCTTTCTGGCTTGTCGTCGTATTTGCCGTCGATAATGTCTTTGGCGTCCTTGATGGTATCTTCTAGCTTGAAGTAGCTACCTGGATTGCCAGTGAATTGCTCAGCAACATGGAACGGCTGTGCCAAGAAGCGCTGCAAGCGGCGAGCCCGCGCCACAGTTTGCTTTTGATCGTCTGATAACTCCTCCATACCGAGAATAGCGATGATATCCTGCAATTCTTTGTATTGCTGTAATACTCGCTGGACTTCACGAGCCACCGCATAGTGCTCCTCGCCGACGATCTCTGGATCAAGCGAGTTAGAACTGGAATCCAACACGTCCACGGCAGGATAGATGCCAATTTCTGTCAAGGCACGGTTCATCACGATAGTGGCATCCAGGTGAGCAAAAGTGGTCGCTGGTGCTGGGTCGGTCAAGTCGTCAGCCGGTACGTAGACGGCCTGGACAGAGGTGATTGAGCCTTTTTTGGTGCTAGTGATACGCTCTTGTAAGGCACCCATTTCTTGCTGCAAATTTGGCTGGTAGCCAACCGCGCTCGGCAAGCGGCCCAATAGCGCTGATACTTCGGCGCCCGCTTGGGTAAAGCGAAAGATGTTGTCGATGAATAGCAGCACATCTTTACCTTCATCGCGGAAGGACTCGGCAATTGCTAGGCCCGATAACGCCACGCGCAAACGCGCTCCAGGCGGTTCGTTCATCTGGCCGAATACTAGCGAGGTTTTGTCCAGCACGCCAGCGTCTTTCATCTCGTAATAGAGGTCGTTGCCTTCGCGGGTTCGCTCGCCAACACCCGCAAAAACCGAGTTGCCTGAGTGAAACTTAGCAATATTGTTAATCAGCTCTTGAATAAGAACTGTCTTGCCGACGCCAGCGCCAGCGAACAAGCCAGCTTTACCACCCTTGGCTAGCGGTGCAATCAAGTCGATAACCTTGATACCAGTTTCGAGGATCTCAGTTTTGTTGGACTGTTCGGTCAACGCCGGCGGTTGGCGGTGAATCGGCGCCCGCTTGGCGCTTTTGGCAATCTCGCGGCCGTCGATTGGTTCGCCAACTACGTTGAACATGCGGCCTTGCGTATCTTCGCCAACAGGTACGCTGATCGGCGCGCCAGTCGCTGTAACAACCTGGCCGCGGTGCAATCCGTCGGTGTTTTGCAGACTAATCGTTCGTACTGTCTGTTGGTCGAGATGCTGCGCTACCTCGAGCGTAATCGTCTGCTGGCCGCGCTTGACCGTCAACGCTTCGTATATTTCTGGCAACGAGCCATCATCAAACTCAACATCGACCACCACGCCCATGATTTGGATGATTTTTCCTTGGTTTTTACTCATAGTAACTCCTTTTTTTATCATTGCATCGCCTCCACGCCAGCGCTGATCTCGGTCAGTTCTTGAGTGATTGCGCTCTGGCGTTCCTTATTCATTTCTAGCGTCAAGTCAGCCACCAAATCGCTAGCGTTATCAGTGGCATTCTTCATCGCCAGCATTCGCATGCTATGTTCGCTAGCACGCGAGTCAAGCAGGGCTTGGTACAAACGAGCGCTAATCAGCCGGTAAGCTATATCATCTATGATATATTTAGGACTTGGTTCAAACTTAGCTTCGCGAATATCATCGCTAATTTCATCGTCGGGCACAAAGCCGGCGGGGAACAAGCGGACGATATCAGCTTTCTGCGTCATACTACTAACAAAGCGTGTGAAAATCACGTCGACAGCATCGACAGTACCAGCCTCGAACATGTCTTTGGCAGTATTGAGAATAGCATGAAACTGCGCACCTGGCACGCGGTCAGGCAAATCTTCGTAGGTACCGACGATTTCAGTATCTTTGATGCGCGTTGCTGCTTGAGCGATTTTGCGGCCGATAGCGATAGTTTTGTTAGCGATACCCGATTGGTCATCTTGATGCAGCTCGTGCAGGTAAGTCTTGATGATATTAGCGTTATAAGCACCAGCCAACCCTTTGTCGCTTGCTGCCACAATCAGCAGGCGCGCTTTGACCGGCCGCTGCACGAACCAACGGTGATTATCGGTCGCACCTTGCTGTGCCAAGTACGCCAGCAGCTCGCGTGCTGCTACCGTATAGGCTTGAGAACTTTTGGTCGCCTCTTGAGCGCGGCGCATCTTACTAGCTGCCACCATTTGCATGGCTTTGGTGATTTGCCGAGTGTTCTTGACCGAGCGAATACGCGATTTAAGCTGCTGAGTCGACGGCATCTAGTTAGTCCTCAAATCCTTTAGCAACTGCTAACGCCGCGTCCTTGACAATCTTGGCGGTAGATTTGTCCTCGCCAAATTTTTTATCGCCTCGGTTTAGCGCTTTCATTTCAGCTTTGTGGTTCGTCCACAACCTAGCCAGCAAGTCGGCCTGCGCGTCTTTAATCTTGGCGGCTGGAACTTCATCAAAATAGCCCTCGCTAACCGCAACGATGCTAACAACTTGCTCCCAGACGCTCATCGGCTGATACTGCGGCTGTTTAAGCAATTCAGTTAGGCGCTGGCCGCGTTCAATTTGCGCCTTGGTCTCGGCGTCGAGATCGCTGCCAAACTGTGCGAAACTGGCTAATTCGCGGAACTGGCTGAGGCCAAGTTTAAGGTTGCCGCTGACGCTCTTCAGCGCCTTAGTCTGCGCCGCACCGCCGACGCGCGACACCGACAAGCCCGCACTAATAGCCGGACGAATACCTTGGTAGAACAGGTCAGTCTCCATAAATATCTGGCCGTCGGTGATGGAAATAACATTAGTCGGAATATAAGCGGAAATATCACCAGCCTGCGTCTCGATAATCGGCAGAGCAGTCAAGCTGCCAGCACCTAGTTCGTCCGATAACTTAGCTGATCGCTCCAACAGGCGCGAGTGCAAATAGAACACGTCACCAGGGTAAGCCTCGCGGCCCGGCGGGCGGCGCAACAGAAGCGACATTTGGCGGTAAGCCACCGCGTGCTTAGTTAAATCATCATAAATCATCAAGGCATGCTTGCTGTTATCACGGAAATATTCGCCCATAGCGGTACCAGCATATGGCGCCAGATAGAGCAGGGAAGCTGGGTCGCTCGGACTAGTCGCCACCACGATGGTTTGGTCCATCACACCTTCAGATTTCAAGCGTTCAACTAGGCGAGCAATTTTGCTGAGCTTCTGGCCGACCGCTACGTAGATATTGACCACACCGGTTTTCTGGCGGGCTTGGTTGATCATCGTATCAAGCGCAATGGCGGTTTTACCAGTTTGGCGGTCGCCAATAATTAGCTCGCGCTGGCCGCGGCCGATCGGGAACATCGCATCTACGCTCATAATGCCCGTCATCAGCGGCTCATGAACTGACTTGCGGCCCATCACGCCGATAGCTTCGCGCTCAACCAAGCCGCGCTGCTTTGATTTGATTGCCGGACCGCCGTCAAGCGGTTCGCCCAGCGGATTAACTACGCGCCCCAACAGCTCTTCGCCGACTGGTACGCTCAGCACTTCGCCTTTTAGTTTGACTTTATCGCCAGCCGAAACACCTTGGTCGCTACCTAGCAGCACCGCGCCAATTTCGTCTTCCATCAAGTTCAAAGCAAAGGCCTCAACCACGCCCTCGGCTGTTTGGATTTCCAAAACTTCGCTATAACCAGCCTCGCGCAAGCCATGCACCCACGCCACGCCGTCGCCCACGCGAGTCACAATACCAACTTTTTCTAAACCTTCAGACACCTCGAGCTGGGCAATCGCCTGGCGCAGATCGTCCGACAACTCTGTCACTGTAATATCAGCCATTCTTTTCCTTTACTTTATACCCTTGAGGGTTGTTAGTTTATGTATCACTGTGCCGTCAAACTGGCTGCCAGGCAGTTCAATCTTGAAGCCGCCGACAACGCTCGGGTCAATCTGTTCGCGAATATATAGTTTGGCGCCAGTCGGCGTAAATTGCTTAACAATTGCTTGCTTATTTTCTGGCGAGAGCGGGCGAGCAGTCGTAACCGTCGCTACAACAGAGCCGCGCGACGCTAGCGCCTCTTCAATAGCCGCCACCACTTGATTGAGATCGCGCACACGGCCAGTTTCGATCAAATAGGCTGCTAACTCTTTGATAAGATGCTTCTTATCGCCGCTTGCAAGCAATTGGCCAGCCACATACGCCGCTAATCTTCGCTGCGATATAGTACTGGCCGCCACGCTATTTGATCTCCTCTAGCTGTTTTTTGATCAAGCTAGTGTCTTTGCTTGGATCGACCGTATCCAGCGTAACTTTCCTGGTTGTATCGACCACTAGGTCTACCATCTGGTCGCGCAAATCTTTCTTGGCCTGGGCAACTTCTGCCCTGACGTCGTTGCGGGCCGATTCGAGAATAGAATCGGCTTGGTTCTTGGCCTTTTGTTCGGCTTCAGCAACCATTTCAGCCGCTTCATTCTTGGCAGTAGCAACAATAGTTCGCGACTCTTGCTGGGCCTTTTTCAGCATAGCGGCCGTGCGCTTTTCGCTTTCGCTTGCCGCTTTTTTGGCTTGCTCGGCAGCCTCTAAACCTTCTTTGATAGACTCGTCGCGCTTATCAAGCATGGCCAGAATAGGCGGATAAACCCATTTTTTCAGCACTAGCAGCAAGACCGCAAAAGCAACCGTTTGCAGCACGAACAACCGCCAATCAATTCCTAGTGGCCCCAATAGGCTATCGCCTCCAGCTCCAGCCGATGCAAAGTAGTGCAAGTTATTCACGCGCGCGAATCCTTACATCACTTTGCCGACAATAGCTGCCACGAAACCGATAATTGCCAGAGCGTCGATAAACGAGATACCGAGAATCATCATCGTGCGCAAATCGTTGATTTTTTCTGGATTGCGGCCAGCAGCTTTCATCGCCGAAGCGCCAATCCAGCTACAGCCGATAGCTGCAAACGATGCAGGGACGATATAAGCTAGCGTAAATGCTATAGTTTCCATAATATTTTTTCTCCTTATGGTTTAGTTATTACCTAAATTTATTTTACTCCCTCGGCCGTTAATTTCATGCCGGAAGAAGTCGAAGAATCATCATGCGTTTGTTTTTCCTCATCACCGCCGTGATGCGCCAAACCGAGCGATATAAACACTGTCGAAAGCATAAAGAAAATATAAGCCTGAATACCGCCGATAAACAGCTCAAAAATATAAAATGGCTGCAGAACTGCAGGCATCGCAACTTGCGCTAGATAAGCAATCATAGCAATCAATATTTCGCCCGCCAGCACGTTGCCAAACAAGCGGAACGACAAACTAAGCAAGCGCGAGAACTCCGCCACAAGCTCCAGAATACCAACAAACGACATAATCGGATCGCGCAACGGATTAACGAAGTAACGCTTCAGATTACCAACAAAACCCAGCTCGCGCGCAGCATACACCTGCGCCATCACGATAGTTACCGTCGCCAGCGCAAACGTCATATTCAAATCTGCATTCTGACCGCGGAACAGCGGCGTATGGCCGACAGTTATCGGCCCAACAATCGGTAGCAAACCGAGCCAGTATTGCCCAGCTATAAAGAAAAACATCGTCATCACCAGCGGCGCCACTCGGCGAGCCCACTTTTGGTTAGGAATCACTTGCCCAACCGTCTTATACAATCCTTCTATACACCAAAGAGTTAAGCGCGTTGCGAAGTTCGATTTTTTGCGGCCAAGCACCGCTGCCCGCGTACGAAACATCAGCCACACCAGAAGTACCAATCCTAGAATGCCAACCAGATTAGCATTAGTTATTGGCAAACCGGCGATCGAAAACACTTCGTCGGCCTTAACCGATATATGAGGTAGCGCCGCGAACATCATTTCTTATTAACCTTTTTTATCTGTTGCCGCACCAAAATCACTGCGGCGGCCGCGCCTACCGCGAACCCGCTGAACATCAACCACGGCTTACTATTAAATAAACTATCCAGCCACAAGCCAGCAAAAAACAAGCCAAGCATTGGTACATACATCCTCCACGTCACGCCGACCATAGCCAGCCCTAACGATGTAAAAGTTTCTCGAGATACAGTATTATCAGAAGTCCGCGTCTCGGCGGTATTGTCAGCCCCACTGGTCATAGCGCTATTGTAGCAGTATGAGCCGCTATATGTAAAGTGTATAATTTAAGACATTATGCCTAGACGAAACCGCACCCCTAAACATACACCGTACCAAAACAAAAGCGCTCGCGCACCGCAAAAGAAACGTTTCGCTAGCCGGCAAGCCGCCCTAAATGCCATCAAAGAGCTGCAAAAATACCACCTCGACCTCGAGCTTGACATTTATCAATCGCCAGCTGACGGTGGGTGGTATTTGACTAGCCGTACATCTAGCGCCGATAAATAGCTTGCATACGCTAGATGTTGTGTATATAATGATTGTAATTAACGAAGGGGGATAATTATGAACGACCAAACGAGCCATCGAGACGACCAAAACAATCAAGACGATCAAGATAATCAAGTAATCATTTACAGCGCCGCGTGGTGCGCGTACTGTAAAACCGAAAAAGAATACTTAGACAAATTGGGCGTCAAGTACACCGTTCGCGACATCGATGAAGATGAGGGTGCAATGGATGAACTCCTCGCTAAAGTTGGCGACAAATCTAGCAGTATACCTGTCACCGACATCGATGGCGTAATCATTCGCGGCTTCAACCGAACCAAAATTGACGCTGCACTCAAGGAGAAAGGGCTTATTGGCTAGATAGATAATCTACTACGTCTGTATAATACGAGTCAGCGCCTGAGAATTTAGGCAGGGACTTCAACTCCTCCGGTGTTATCCATCGGTAGCTTTTATGTTCCCAACTTAAAGCGACTTTCGCGTCCGGTTCGGTGAGCTTTACTTCAAATAATACATGTGTTGCTTGCTGGTATTGTTTAGTAAATAGCTTTTTCAATTTTTTTGAATCAACGAGTAGTCCCGTCTCTTCCTGTATTTCGCGCATTACTGCTGCCTCTGGCGTTTCTTTTGGCTCAACCTCTCCGCCAGGAAAATCAATATGCCCAGGGAACCGCGGATGCGTATTACCTCTATGTAGTACCAAACATAACCCTTCAGAACTCCGCACCAGCGCTTTTGCGACAATCTTAGTCATACTATTACCTTATTTTTATGATAAAATTTTATCACAAAATGACTGAAAGATTGAAGAATATAAAATCAGCGTATCGGGTAGTAGTCAAGGGATTGGTACGTGATTCTTCAGGCAAACTACTGTTTGTTCAAGAGAGGAGTGACTCATGGGATCTTCCTGGCGGCGGTCTGGAACATGGTGAGGATGTTACGGAAGCGTTGAAACGAGAGTTCCTAGAAGAATTAGAAACAGATATCGAAGTCGCTGCAGAAAATCCCTTGATTATTCCAACTTGGAATACAAAGTTCGACGACCCTGTTCTGATTATTGCTTACAAAGTTACTCTATTAACGGCACCTCGTAAAACAGATGAAGTTTCAAATTTTAACTATTTCGATATTCATGAGATCAAACAAGAAAAGTTGGATTCTACGCTGGTTGACAACCTTTCAAAGATATACAAAGCTAGCCGCCAACCCTCTCAACTTACACATCCACTATAGTAAATTATTCTCTGTAGACCGCGCATCCATACAAATATCACGATACGGCCCAGTAATGAGTTCAAACTCCTGAACTCCTATCCGCGCTTCAATATCCTCAATTCGCCGCAAGGCAGACTCTTTATCTCCACTAATGATTTCCGTTTCTATGAAAATACCTGCATCGCTAATCTCATCAATAGTAATTGTCAGTCCCGGCTCATCATCACGCTTAAATATCCATCGAAACTTATTGACTTCAGCTAATTACGTTGAATTCAATTCTCGGCGGCTGTGTTATTGGTGGTAAAGGGTGGCTAAAGATGGCAGACAATACGCTAATCGGGCAGATACTTAAGGCGATCGAGATAGACGTTTACGATATTTAAGAGTTATATTTTGCTATACTGTAATCATATACGTAGCTTCCTCCATATGACAAAGACGTCAAACCAAGCAGAAATAACTGTTAAAGATGTCTTCACCGTTGATTTTTTGCCCTTATTGTTATCTATTGTCGTTATGGTACCACTGTTATACGGAATAGGCTGGCTTATCGGCAGTGCTGACCCCAGGCAGGGAGTTCCCAGTTATTATATTCAGGTGCTATTTATGCAAAATCCTCTCGTTGAGTTAATCATGGTCGCCGCTGCCTGCTTTATTGCTGTCGG
>CALISG010000012.1 GCA_938042065.1 uncultured Candidatus Saccharibacteria bacterium | reverse complement strand
GCTGATGTTCGGCGGCATCGTCATAATGCTCCCTCATGTCAAATTCAGCTTGCTTGCCGTTATTCCACTGAGAAACTGGACGCAAGAAACCAACCACCCGCGAGTAGACCTCAGTACTTTCGCCGCAATTCGGGCAAGCCGGGTGTTCGCCGACGATATAGCCGTGGTTAGCACAAATTGAAAAGCTTGGCGTAAAGGTAAAGTACGGCAATTTGTAATTTTCGCAAATAGTCTTAACTAATTTTTTCAGCGTCTGCGGATCGTCCATGCGCTCGCCCAGGAAGAAGTGAATCACCGTACCGCCAGTATATTTGGTTTGCAGATTATCCTGCAAATCCATCAGCTCAAACAAATCATCAGTGTAATTGACCGGCAAGTGGCTGGAGTTGGTGTAGAACGGATGCTTGACTGCCGCACCCAGGCCATTAGCAAAGTGCGCTCGGTCAGGGAAACTGGCCTTGTCGAGCCGCGCCAAGCGGTAAGTCGTACCCTCAGCCGGCGTCGCCTCCAAATTGTAATTATTGCCCGTTTCTTTCTGGTATTCCACCAAGCGGTCGCGCATAAAGTCAAGCGTTTTCTCGGCAAACGCCTTACCCTTTTCCGTGCCAATGTCGACGCCCAGCAAATTCAATGCCGCTTCGTTAGTACCAATCAGACCGATGGTCGAGAAGTGATTCTTCCAGTACTCGTTGAAGCGCTTTTTAATATCGCGCAGGTAAAACTTAGTGTACGGATACAGGCTGATATCCGAATCGGTCAGCTGCTCCAGCACCTTGCGTTTGGTCTCCAGACTGTCGCGTGCCATATCCATCAGCTCGCCCAGGCCCTTGAAAAACTCTTTCTCGTTCTTCGATTTCAGCGCCAAGCGCGGCAGGTTAATCGTCACCACACCAATTGAACCGGTCATCGGGTTGGAGCCAAACAGACCGCCGCCGCGATACTCCAGCTGGCGATTATCGATCCGCAAGCGGCAGCACATCGAGCGCGCATCCTCTGGATCCATGTCGGAATTGATGAAGTTCGAGAAATACGGAATGCCATACTTGGCGCTGGCTTCCCAAAGATTTTCAATGACCGGATTATCCCAGTTGAAATCTTTAGTAATATTGACCGTCGGAATCGGGAAGGTAAAGACCCGGCCGTTGGCGTCGCCCTCAGACAATACCTCCAGCAGCGCCTTATTAAGCATATTCATCTCTTCCTGATAATCGCCGTAGTTAGTATCCTGCATCTCGCCGCCGATGATCACCGGGTTGCCAGCCATGTGCTTCGGACATTCTAGATCAAGCGTAATGTTGGTAAACGGCGTCTGGAAGCCAACCCGCGTTGGCACATTGACGTTAAAGACAAATTCTTGCAGCGCTTGCTTAACCTCGTCATAACTCAGCTTATCAGCGCGAATAAACGGCGCTAGTAGCGTGTCAAAATCCGAGAACGCCTGAGCGCCAGCCGCTTCGCCCTGCAAAGTGTAAAAGAAATTGACCACCTGCCCAAGAGCTGAACGAAAATGCTTAGCCGGCTTGGAAGCAACTTTGTTTTTAACGCCAGTGAAGCCTTGGCGCAGTAAATCCATCAGATCCCAGCCAACACAGTAAACACTCAGCAAATTAAGGTCGTGAATATGCAAATCGCCCTCTTTATGCGCCCGGCCGATTTTCGGCGAATAGATTTTATCCAACCAGTAGGTCTTGGTAATTTCCGCCGAAACGTAGTTATTCAGGCCCTGCAAACTATAGCCCATATTGGAATTTTCTTTGACTTTCCAGTCTAGATTATTAATGTATTTATCAATCAAATCGACGTGCGCGTTGGATGTAATTTCACGCAGTTTTTTATGCTGGTCGCGGTAGATAATGTAGGCTTTAGCAGTTTTCTTGAACTTGGAATCAATCAGCGTGTCTTCGACGATGTCTTGGATTTCCTCAACACCCGGCACGAGACGCGTCTGGCGAGCTTCTAACTGTTTAAGTACTTTATCGGTAAGCTTAGCAGCGGCTTTTTCGTCGAATTCGCCAGTTTCGGCGCCAGCTCGAGCAATCGCTTTAGTAATCTTGGAAGCGTCAAACTTCACTTTACGGCCGTCGCGCTTTTTGATTGTTTGATACATATTACCCTCCTGAATGCATCATTAAAACGCTCCGGATCTACCCCTGCGGAGCGACACTTAATCGTGTATTTGTTTTACGAAAACACCATATGTAGTGCTTACATACAAATGTACACCCAATATATAGTGCTAGTCAAGGTTTTTACATTGTATTATTTACATTTACACAGTCAACTTAGTTTAATCATATTCGCTTGGTAAATATCATCGCCCGGTGATCGCGAGTTTGCGAGTTTTTTATCCACTCCCCAGCGCAAGTCATCAGATTCAAGCCTTCAGACACACCATCAGCTGGACGCATAAAACTATTCATATCAACATCAGATAGCTTTATTATTTGTTTTTTAACCACTTGGTAGCGCAATATTTGGCCGTTGCCGCGTTCAACACTGACTGTATCGCCAACATTTAGCGACTCTAGCTTATTAAAAATTCCCCCCAAAGTCATACCAGATGCGTGGCCAATAATAATAGATGCTCCCGGCTGCCCCGGCTTGACGCTGCCAGTATACCATCCTGTATCAAAAATATTGACAGGCGATTGCATTGAGCCGTCGGCATTAACGCTCATCGGCAATACTCGAGCTTTAACCCCTAGCTTCTCAATAGTAATCACTCTCGGTAAATCTGCAGCTACCTTGTATTTAGCGATGGCGTCGCCAGAAACTTTTGTTTCGTCTTTACCTTCATTGCTCCGTCGATCATTTGGGCTATCGCTGCGTGCAGCCACCGTCGCTGTATTTACAGTATCTTTTATCCGATTATTTAACAGCCAAGAGTCAACCAGTGAATATACCGAAACCAGCAAGAGAATCGACGCCGCAACACCAGATAATTTCTTGCGAAAATTACCGCTCATGATTTCTTTTAAGCGCCGCTTGGTGGAGCGTTTTTCGCCGCCCATTTGGCTAGCAGCCATTAGTTTTTCATAAATAATGAGCAAGTGAGCTGTCCGAGCCAGCTTTCTATTAATTCTCGTATAATCTCTAGGTTTTTTGTTTTGGAGAGACTGCTCTTTTGGACTTGGCGAGGCAGGCTGCACTGCGATATCCATAATTCGCTTCATACTCGGCTGGCTAGCAGCGCCCGCTACAACATCATTCGCCAATCTGCGCCGCGGTACGACTACCCGGCCTCGTGCTTTTGGCAGTACCTCCAGACTACGAGCAACTCGTTCTCTTTGCGTCATTGCTTGCTTTATTATAGCTAACAGGCACGCCTCGCGTCAAACCGCTTACGGCGTGCCTGCCTCCAATCTTAATCGTTATAAGTCTTGGTTATTTCTTGCCAAAACTCTTTCGTTTTGCCATGAATAGCAGGATTGCTGCCGAAGCCACGCCAACGATAGTTCCAGCCAAATTAACTGCTACATTTTCGCCGCCCGTATTTGGAGCCTTCGGACCCGTCGAATCATTCTGCGCCGTTAGTACAACATCGTTGCCATCGCCGCCAACATAGCTAATCTTGAAGGTTGCGCCATCCACAGCGAACTCTGCACCTTCGGGTAAACCATTGAATGTCCCTTGAACTGGAGCGCTACCGTTATTGTTGATAATCGTAAAGGTATCGCCCTTCTTGATGGTACCGCCAGGCAGATATACCAGCTCTAATTTCGAAGAATTACCACCGTTGCTAAGCTGGACGCTCTGCGCAACAATCTGATCATAATGATCTTTGTCTAGAATTTCTGCCTTGTATACGCCAGTACCCTGCATAGAAAAGCTATTCAGTACAGTAATCTTACCTGGCGAATTACCTGGAGCAACGACACCTGCTACGCTAAGACTCTTTACCGTAGCATTACCGCCAAATACACCGCCCTCATCGACATAAACGTCAGAACGGCTGCCGTTTAGCAAGACTGTCTCACCCTTTCTAACGCTTACCGACTCATTAGGTTTGTCACTGTCCAATTTTATCAGTTTAGCTTCGTGGGCATTACCGTGCTGGCCATTCGGCGTACCGCTGGTGTTGTCCGAAGATTCGACTAGCAGAGTACCCTTGTTATCCTTGTGAGCAACCAGTTTACCAGGGCCACTGAGCTTGCCGGTAATCTTCACTGTCACATTCGAGAGTAATTTATATTCAACATTGCCATTGAGTACAATGTCGCCAGATAGAACTGTTGTCACATTTGAAGAACCGCCACCAGAGCCAAAACAACTTATTCCATGGGAAATCATCGCGCCGTTTTCGAAAGTAATTTTGCTGGCGCTTGTTTCGTTATCAGCATATTTAACTCCTAGCTGACCGCCACTCTTGACTGTAATATTATTAGCACCTTCTAGCGGTACGCTAGCGTTTTCGCCAACAACTTTCTCTGGAGCATTTATATAGTAACTTATATTATTACATCCGCTATTAGCGACCTCAAAACGGTTAATCGTCGGCCTGCTAGTGAACTTGCCGTCAAACCCGTTAGATTTCAAGTTTGACAAGCCAGTAACAGCACCTGTAACGTAAATGTTAGGGATCTTACCCTCTTCATCATCAGCGCTAGTATGACCGCCGCTAAACTCAGCATCCGATGTAAATTTCAGCGTATCAATCGTATAGCTAGCACATGTCGGAGCAGCAGTAACATTGTTCATTTTTTGAGCGTCCAAGCCAGACAAAGCAACGTTCAAATCATTCTGAATCTTCTCGCTAGCTCCGTTGGCACATGTAAATACCAGCTTAGCGCCCTCTGTTGGCACTTGGCCGTCTTTCCAGTTGCCAGCAGTTGACATTTTGTGGTCGCCAGCAGCGCCCGTCCACGTGAATGCAGTCGGCGCAGCATTGGCTGGCGAGTTAAATACCACTGCGCCAACAACGGCTGCCACTGACACAGCACTAGCCAATTTGACATAGGTAACACCCATATTGTTTTTCTCCTGTACACATTTGTGTTTTAATTTAGTTTACGCTTTTATGCTAGCATTACTTAACAATTTTTTCAAGTATTATAGTATAAAATACAACGAAAATTACACGCTTACCCTATGTTTACTGCAATAGTAAACTATTTATAAAATATATTTAAAAAGGCCTTGACTTAACTTGTCGAGGCCGTTTGCCCGGTATATCAGGCAATTTATCTATCAATTTGGCTCCGGCAGCTGGGCTCGAACCAGCGACCTAATGGTTAACAGCCATCCGCTCTACCACTGAGCTATGCCGGAATACATTCTGCTATCGCCGCAGATACCAGTATTGTAACTTATTATACAAAAGGTGTAAAGTCTACTGCGCCTGCAGCGCATCAAGCTGTTTTGCCAAATCAGCAATCGCTTCCCAACTAGCGCCATCGGTCATAATTGACAGTACGTACGTACCGTGCGAACCATAAATAATCGCCGAGTCATGTAATAATCCATTCATAAAGCCAACCTTATCGGCAACCGTCCCCGATACACCTGCTGGAATACCTTTACGAAACACGTTTTTCTTCATAGCTTCTAGCAAGCGCTGCTGATTGGCGCTCGAAAAGTTTTGGCCGGTTGCGATCATACCTAGCAGCAGGACTTGATCATTTGCTGTCGTATACGGTCCGCCGCCTTTCATAAATGTCGAGTTCTTAAGGCCAATGGCATTAGCTTCGCTAGTCAAAGTACTAACTCCAATTGCGTTCAAGAAACTTTCCGCGCAAGCATTATCGCTCAAACTAATCATTTTATTAAAGCATGCTTGATCGCTATCCCAACTGCGTGCACCGCTATCAATACGCTTTAGCAAGCTATAAGCCACTAGCAATTTGTAGGTGCTAGCTGTTACAAATTGCTTATCGCCATTGTATTCGGCGCGGCGCTTTTTGCCGTCAAGTTCTATCATCGACACGCCGTAAGTCCCCGGATGGTCTTTGGCGAAATTCTCCATCAAAGCCGACAAACCAGCATCGCTCGAGCTATATGTCCGCGTATATTCTTCGCGCGGCGGCACAGCCTTGGTAACAGCATCAAGCTGCAAACTACCGCCGTCGATTGTACTTTGTAATTTCTGCAGCATTACCGCCACATCAAGTGCTTGCCCTGAACTACCTGTCTGCTTGCTAACAATAGTGAAGTCATGCGTAGTAATTTTCGACACCCCAGGCGCCACAGTAACAATTTTCGCTACCACATCATTCAGCCATTTGCCAGTACGTTCAGCATTCAGCGTAGCCACCAATTCTTTATCTTTATCGGTAAAGTCAAGCCAAGCGTAGACTGTCTGCGCATCGACTGCGACAGTTTTATCTCTAGCTTTTATTCGAATACCTTCCGCTAGATGCTTAGTCAGCTTTTGCGCCAATTGTCTAGCTTTTTCATCGCCCACCGCTGGTTTGATATCTATTTTATTGACATTAATCGTCGTCGGCTGATGTAATTTTGGTTTGATATCGCGAACAGATTGTTTAATTTTGGCCTCATCGCATTTACCGCCAAGCCTAGACTTCTGCAGTTCAAGCTGCGCTCCTTTGGCTTTAAGCGTGGCATTGGTCGGGCTAACTTGGCAGCGAGCAACTATTTTTTCGTTAACAGCTGCATCCGTTTGGTTGGCAAATTTAGGGGCTGGCGGCGAACCATAATTCAAACCATACCAAAACAATGAAGTTGGCACCAATCGCATGTACCAAGGATAATCGTACCGCTTGATCCGCTGCGAATTATCGACTGAGACAGCGATATCACGCAGCTTGATACTAACCGCCGGCTTATCTGAATTATTCATCGTGATGTTAAGAGCATGGTCGCTATACGCTTGATTAGCTTTTTTAGCCGCCGCATCTTTAGTCATACCGCCAATTGCTAATCCGTCAACGTGCGCAAACGGCAAAGTCTTATCGCTTGGATAAACCAACTGTACAATTACTAGAAGAAAAGTCAAACTTGCTGCCGCACCGACTGCATATTTACGGAAATGCTTATGGCGTAACAAACGTTGTAATTTTATCTGCAATGAAGCAGCTTGGTAATTGACCTGCCGATATGCGCCATAAACTAGACGCCGCAATTTCAATCGCCAAGTAGTAGATTTAGCGGCATGGACCGCCGCTTTAGTACCAGCATAACGCCGGCGGTAAGATGGTTTACGCGCTATCCGTCTCACGCGGCCCCTCATAACCAAGAATTTGTAATGCCGATTGCAGCGTTTGAATATCCCGGCGTACCTTATCGTCGTCTTGCTTCTGCAAATCGGCTATTTTAGCGCGAATACAGCGTTCAGTTATCGCGTCTGTCGAATCCAAAACTTCTGGCGTGGTTTTTGGCGCCGCAACCACGTCGATCACCTCTAGCGACCGCGCTGAATTATCACGCTTACGCAAGTGGCCGCGGGAGATCAAATTATCAATATGCGCTGCCACTGTCGAAACGCTTTTGTAATTAAGCGCCCGCATTATCTCGCGATAGCTCGGCCCGTAGCCGTTATCTTTTATAAAGTTATCAATAAATAGTAAAAGCTCGTACTGCTTCTTGGTCGGATTAATTGCCGCCGATTGAGCTTGTGCTGCCATACCTTCACTATAACGAATCAACCAGCTCCTGGTCAAACGGTCGTACCACTATCAGCGCCGACAAGCCCCACCAAACTAGCGCTATTACATCATCAGCAAATACTGGCAAGAACAAACTAGCGATGCTCAGGCCAACTCCATACAAAAACATGCCAAGCGCTAACCAATCGTTCCGCTGCCGCCATAACCGCTGCAAAACGATAATCACAATCATCAAATAAATCACTAAACCCAGCCAACCAGCTTCGTGAACGATGAATAAATATTGGTTCTCGATAATCACCCCTGAATCACCTAATAACGATGCCGACCCGGTACTGCCAATACCAGCGCCAAACGGCTGTTGCGCTGCCTTGATAACGCCATCGCGTAACGACGAAAGGTGGTCATCATTTGAGGTTCTAGCAGCACCAGTAGTAGGATTATCGTGCAAAATCACATTATGCATAAAGCTGGTATCGCGCAGCAAATAAGCTCCGCCCGCAGCTGCAATTAAAACTCCCGCAGCAATCGATATCCAAGCTTTTTTAGGTAATTTCCGGCCATATTGATGAGCAAAAAGCCCGCCTAACGCTGCTAGAACCCCCAGAATCGCCGCCCGCGAATAACTAATATAAAGAGCGGCACTAGAGCTAGCGGCCGCCAAAATGCCGTAGACGCGCAACTTAGCACTATCCCGCCATTTTGCCGCCAAAAATACTGACGCCAACACCAACCCGCCAAGCGCATACGCCCCTAGCGGATTCGGCCCCCGCAGCGTGCTGCCAAAGCGCACATAAGCCTCATTTGAATCAACCGTCAAATACGGTGCAACCGTCGCCTGACTGTAACCGAATACTGTCAAGAAATCCCGCGGTAAAACCAACTGTAAACAAGCAAACCCAATAATCATCGCCGCTGCCGCCAGCATACATTTCAACAAAATTTGCTGATAGCGCGGATATAGATAAATAAAACCATACATCGTCGCCGTCATTAGACCCCAGCGCAAATCAATTACCAGGCCAGCTACCACAGTCGCCGCTGAATTACCCGCAGCTAGCGATATTCCTGCTAAAACCAAATGCCACAACGCAAAACCAGCAATCAACCATAGCAACTTATCGCGCAGCCAAAATCGCCAAGCATGGCGCCGCCAACCCAGGATAATCACCAGAACAAAAGCTACCATTAACAGTACTTCTTTCCATGCTTTGGCATACAGTGCAACCAGCGGCCAATGCGTACTCGCCAAAACCGTCAACGGCGTATGAATTGCCAAACCTAGCATAATCGCAGCCAACAGCGCTAGCGTTACCGAAGCTAGCCGACGCTCCAAATTATCGGTATTGAGATTGCTCATGCTATCTATTATAACGAAAGTTGTTATAATGAAGACAAATGCCATCTCATAACACCAAGTCTTACAGCCTAATCCTGATGGCGGCCGACGCGATTGTGCTGGCAATTGTTTTTGCCGCAGCCTATTATATTCGCACTCAAATCGACCAGCGCGTACTCTTGCACATTGTTTACGCCTACGAATATATTATCGGCTTTGCCGTGATTACCCCGGTGTGGATACTGATTTTCGCTTCGCTCGGATTGTATAGTCCGAGCATTTATAACCGCCGCCTCGTCGAATGGAGCCGTATAACACTCGGCACTTTCATTGGTATACTGCTGGTGATTGGCTGGGAATACTTCACTAGTATGCATATTTTTCCGGCCAGGCTAGTCGCCCTTTACGTTTTAATTGGCTCAACGATTGCCATTATTTTGGTACGCGAAATAATTCGCACTATTCGCAACGAGTTATACCGCTACGGACACGGCGTCAGTCGAGTGTTGGTAATCGGCAATTCTGATGCGACGACCGATATTGCGATGTCCCTCGGCTCCACCCACAAATCTGGTTATCAAATTGTAGCCTTCGCCGGACCGGCAAAATTGTTGCCGCCGCATCTCGGTATCGTTCATTACGGCCGCGTCGAGACAGCACTCAAAGATATCAAAAAGCTTAACATTAGCACTATTATTCAAACCGACCTCTACGCCAGCGAAGACCGTAACCACCAGATTTTAAGTGCTGCGCAAATTGCTCACATTCAATATAATTTCATTCCTGGCGAGCCAGAATTTTACACCGGCAAAAATACCGTCGATGTCTTTCTCGGCTATCCGATGATTACCGTCAGCCAAACACCACTCATTGGCTGGGGAGCAATTGCTAAGCGGCTGTTCGACTTGATAGCTGTTATTATTACTTTGCCGCTCTGGGGATCAATTATAATAATAATTGCGCTGCTGCAAAAAATTTGCAATCCCGGGCCAATTTTTTACCGTTCTAAACGTTTGAGCCGTTTTTCGAAACCGATTCGTCTTTATAAGTTCCGCACCATGGGTGCTCAGTACGGCAAAAAGGACGCCAGTATCGAGTTTGAGGAAATGAATCGGCCTGATTTGGCCGCCGAATACCGGCGCGATCACAAAGTCGCCGATGATCCGCGAATTACTTGGTTTGGTAAGTTCTTGCGTAATACTTCGCTTGATGAATTCCCGCAATTTATCAACGTGCTGCTCGGCGACTTGAGTTTAGTCGGGCCGCGGCCTATTCTGCCGCAAGAAGTTAAATTCAGCAAAAATCGTACGGCATTATTACATAGCGTGAAATCTGGAGTGACTGGATTATGGCAAGTTTCAGGCCGCAGCAACTTGAGCTTCGACGAACGGATTGAGCTTGAGCTTTATTACGCGCAAAACTGGAGTTTTTGGCTAGACTTACGGATACTTTTCAAAACCATTGGCGTCGTACTGCATAAAACAGGAGCACGATAATGAAGCGTCCGCGCATTGCAATTGTTTGCGACTTCTTGACAACGATGGGCGGTGCCGAGAATGTCGTGCTAGCCATGCACGAAGCTTTTCCTAACGCGCCAGTTTATACGGCAATATATAATCCCGACAAGGTTCCGGCTTTTGCTAAACTTGATATTCGCACCTCGAAACTACAAAAAATACCGCCGCGGCTGCGTAATTATTACAAACTTTTTCCGACGCTAGCAGTTAAAGCAATGCGCCAGCTCGACCTCAGCGAGTTTGATATTATCCTGACAAGTTCGTATCTACACGGGCATCAGGTTACCAAATCGCGCCCCGATCAAGTTATTATCAACTATTGCCATACGCCGCCGCGCTACTATTGGAGCCACTACGACGAATACCGCCGCGATCCAGGCTACGGAAAGCTTAATCCATTTATTCGCCTGCTGATGCCGCTGCTGGTACCGCATCAGCGCCAGCTTGATCTGGAGGCTGCCAAGCAAGTCGATGTTTTCATCGCCAACTCTACCGAAACGCAAAAACGCATCAAGAAATACTACAAACGCAGCAGTACCGTAATTCATCCGCCAGTCGAAACTAGCCGCTTTACACCTGCTCGCAAACGGGGCGACCACTACGTAACTATCGGCCGCCAGTTACCTTATAAGCGCTACGACTTAGCCATCAAAGCCGCTACCAGACTCAATAAAAAACTAATCGTTTTTGGTAACGGTCCAGCCCACGACCAGCTAGTCAAGCTTGCCGGCCCAACTATTGAATTCCGCACCGATCGTTTCGGCGATGCCTCAGATGCCGAATACGAAAAAGCTATCACCACTGCTCGCGGTTTCATCTATCCTGCCGAGGAAGATTTTGGCATTGTTAGCGTTGAAGCATTGGCAGCCGGAGCGCCGGTTATCGGTCTGGCGCGCGGCGGCACCACTGATATAGTTACTTCGCCCGACGTTGGTACGTTGTTTCATCACCAAACCGTTGACGATATTGTAAAAGCCATCGAAATCGCCGAACAAACTCGTTTTCATCCCAGCAAACTCGCCCGCACTGCTAAACGCTTCGATAAAGGCCTTTTCTTGACTAAAATTAAAAAGGTTGTTCGCGATAGCATCTCTTAATTAACTATTTGTTTTCGAGTATAATAAAACTATGAAAACAATTTTAGTCACTGGCGGCGCGGGTTATATTGGCAGTCACACGCTGATCGAGCTTATCAATAACAATTTTGAAGTGGTGGTAATCGATAACTTAGCCAATTCTAGCCGCGAGAGTTTGCGACGTGTCGAGCAAATAACCGGGCACGAAATCCCTTTTGTTGAAGCGGACGTACGCGACCAATCAGTACTTGATGATATTTTTACAACATACAGTATAGATTCAGTGATTCATTTTGCGGGACTAAAGGCTGTCGGTGAATCAGTCGCCAAACCGCTAGAATATTACGACAATAACCTCGTCTCGACTCTAGCGCTGCTTGAAGCGATGCGTAAACATAGCGTTAAGCAATTAGTCTTTTCAAGTTCGGCAACTGTTTACGGCAATCCTAGCGAGCTGCCGCTGCGCGAAACTTCGACAGTCGGCGTAGGTTTAACCAATCCTTATGGCAAGACTAAATACATGATCGAGCAAATCATACAGGACTACTGCGTGGCCGATCCAGCTTTTGAAGCAACAATCTTGCGTTATTTCAACCCGATCGGCGCTCATCAATCAGGTCAAATCGGCGAAGATCCAAACGGCATTCCAAACAATTTATTGCCTTATGTTGCCCAAGTTGCTGTCGGCAAACTGCAAAGCGTCGGTGTTTTCGGAGACGATTACGACACGCCAGACGGCACGGGTGTGCGCGATTATATTCACGTCGTAGACTTGGCGCGCGGCCACGTCGCCGCTCTACAGCACATGAAAGCTGGAGCTAGTATTTATAACCTCGGCACCGGAAGCGGCACATCAGTGTTAGAAATCATCAAAGCGTTTAGCAAAGCTTGCGGGCGAGATTTGCCCTACGAAATCAAACCGCGGCGAGCTGGTGATATCGCCGCTTGCTACGCTGACTGCAGCAAAGCTGAGCGCGAACTAGGCTGGCGAGCCGAATTAAGTATTGAACAGGCTTGCGCTGATAGCTGGCGCTGGCAATCGCAGAATCCAAACGGTTTTTCTGAATAGTGGCTGTGGCGCTTTATTTAACGACAAGCCAATAACAAATTGTTTCTTCTAATTCGCGTTTGTCTATTCTTTGCCTGTCGCTTGATTGATTCGTGTCGACGAATCTGGCTTACCCTTACCGGCATCAAACCGCATCTGTATGTTGTACTTTTTACAAACATCTGCTTCGGGAATAGCTTTTTCGGTGTCGCGATCGCCGCCGTTAGCGAAGATCAGTTCATCACCCGGATACTGGCCGGCAACCATTTCCAACGACTTAATTTGTGTTGGATCTTCGTCGATTGATAGAATAACCTGATCGACGCCCTTTAGCGCCCGCATTAACCGCAACCGATTACTTTCATCCAGGATAATCTTGCCTTTTTTGAGCAGTTGCTGCTTATCATTATTAACAATTACTATAAGTTTATCGCCCATAGCCGCTGCCGCCTCAATCATATCCAGGTGTCCGCCGTGTAGCGGATTGAAATAGCCGCTAACAATTACTATTTTCATAATCCTCCTCTGTCGATTACTTATTATACCTGATATACTATAGTTATGACAAAGATGCTAGTCACGGGAGGCGCGGGATTCATTGGCTCGAATTTTGTGCATTATACCGTCAAACACAAGCCAGAATACGACATCACCGTTATCGACAAGTTAACTTATGCGGGCAACCGCGCTAATTTGCAGCCAGTAGCTGACCAGATCAATTTTATAGAAGGCGACATTTGCGATGCCGAGTTGATGGACAAATTAGTTGCTGAAAACGACATCATTGTGCATTTTGCCGCTGAAAGCCACAACGACAACTCCCTGCGCAATCCGTGGCCGTTTGTCGAGACCAACGTGGTCGGCACCTACACCATTCTCGAGGCTATCCGCAAGCACGGCAAGCGTTTGCATCACATCTCGACCGACGAAGTGTTTGGCGACTTAGAACTCGACGACCCCAACCGCTTTACCGAAGACACGCCGTACAATCCATCCAGTCCCTATTCCAGTACTAAAGCCTCCAGCGACATGTTAGTGCGCGCCTGGATTCGCAGCTTCGGCATCAAAGCGACAATTTCCAATTGTTCAAACAATTACGGCCCATACCAACACATCGAAAAGTTCATTCCGCGCCAAATCACCAATATTTTGAGTAATATCAAGCCAAAACTGTACGGCACTGGCGAACAGGTTCGCGACTGGATTCATGTTGATGATCATAACTCAGCAGTTCACCTCATTTTGGAAAAAGGCGAGCTGGGCGAGACCTACATCATCGGCGCTGACAACGACCACGTCAATAACAAAATGGTAATTGAGCTGATTTGTGAGCTGATGGGCAAAGGCAAAGATTGGTACGAGCATGTGAACGATCGCCCAGGCCACGACATGCGCTATGCCATGGATTCCAGCAAATTGCGCCGCGAACTGGGCTGGCAGCCTGAGTACACCGATAACCAAACTGGTATGCGCGATGGCCTGTTGCAAACCATCGAATGGTACCGCGAGCACGAAGATTGGTGGAAAGCACAGAAAGAAGCAGTTGAGGCAGCCTACGCAAAACAGGGGCAATAATCATGACAGATACGCCGTCAAAAACGAAAGTCAGCAGCAAAATCGTCTACCAAAATCCTTGGATTACCATTCACGAAGATCAGACCGTTAGCCAAGACGGAAATACCGGAATCTATGGCTATATGGAGTCGCGAGATTCATGTATGGTTGTAGTGGCAGACGACCAAGAGCGCCTGTATTTAGTGCGCGGCTTTCGCTATCCCTCACAAAGCTTTGGCTGGGAACTGCCCGGCGGCGGAGGTGACAATGAAGATCTACTAGAGGCTTCAAAACGCGAACTCGAGGAAGAAACCGGCATTATCGCTCAGTCTTGGCAAAAACTAGGCAAAGCATACGTCTGTAATGGCCTAATGACGGAGAAAATGGCTGTTTGCCTGGCCCGAGAACTAAGCTTCACTGGCCAACGTGAACAAAGCGATGAAGTGTTTAGTGATATGCGGTTTTTCACGCTTGATGAGATCGATGATTTGATTCGAGACGGCGAGATTAATGATTGCCAAACCCTAGCGGGACTGCACTATTATCAACTATGGCGAAAGGATACTGTATGAATTTCGACCCGAACAACTACAACGAACTAACCGTCACCGAATCCCCTATACCCGGGCTGTTTGTCGTCAAATTACCGGTCCACGGCGACAGTCGCGGCTGGTTCAAAGAAAACTACCAAAAAGAAAAGATGGAGACATTAGGCTTGCCGTCATTTGATATCGTGCAGAACAATATCAGCTTCAACGATAAAGCTGGTGCCACCCGTGGCCTGCATGCTGAGCCGTGGAATAAATTTATCTCCACCGCTAATGGCCGAGTATTCGGCGCGTGGTGTGATTTGCGTCAGGGCGACAGCTTCGGCACGGTTTTCACACACGAAATCAATCCTGGCACGGCAATCTTCGCACCCAAAGGTGTCGCTAATGGCTATCAGGCGCTTGATGACAACATCGCTTACACTTACCTGGTTGACGCTCATTGGTCGCCAGACGCCAAATACACCTTTGTCAATCTGTTTGATCCAGCACTCGGCATCGACTGGCCAATTAGCAAAGAGCAAGCGATTATTTCCGAAAAAGACGCCGCTCACCCGCTGCTTGCAAACGTAATCCCGATGGAGGTTTAATGGACGACAAGACAGTAGTTATCACTGGCGCTAACGGGCAAGTCGGCCGAGCACTACAAAAAATTTACTCTCAGGCACTAGCCCTGGATCGCGAACAACTCGATATCACTAACCAAAAGGCAATCAACGAGTTTAACTGGGATAATGTCAAAACAATTATTAACGCTGCCGCCTGGACAGACGTTGATGGTGCGGAAAATCCCAGCAATTATAGCCTAGTCAAAGCAGTTAACGTTGACGCAACCCGCTACTTGGCAACAGCCGCTAACCAGCGTGACTTAACTTTTGTAACGTTCTCGTCTGACTATGTTTTCGACGGTTCCCAGCCGATTCACAACGAAGACGAACCTTTTTCACCGCTCAACATTTATGGCAAGACTAAAGCTGATGGCGACCTAGCAGCCGCCACTACAATCAAACATTACATCATTCGCACATCCTGGGTGATCGGCGACGGCAGAAACTTTGTTAACATCATGCAAGATCTAGCAGCGCGTGGCGTCAAACCTTCCGTCGTTAACGATCAGATTGGCCGCCTAACTTTTACCGATACTTTGGCGCGCGGTATCAGGCATTTGCTGGAAACAGGCGCACCATACGGTACATATAATTTAACCAATGAAGGTCAGCCGGTTAGCTGGGCAGACATTGCCAAAATTGTCTTCGAAAAATCAGGAAAATCACCTTCAGACGTACAGCCAGTTTCTACTGCTGAATATTTCGCTGATAGACCAAACACTGCCAAGCGGCCACTACAAAGCACCCTAGATCTAACGAAAATTGAAAAAACTGGATTCATACCAGGAGATTGGCGCGATAAATTAAACAAAATGCTTGATTAAATTATCTACTTTGCTTGTTGAATGCTAGCGTTAATTTCTTTATTACTTATGCTATCTTTACCCCAGTAAGCTTTGTCCGCTAACTTACCGACTTTAGCTGGATTCCTAGTGCCCATCTGATTCGGCAGCCAATTTCTAGTGAGATTAAGTGACCGCTCTTCGCGCTCCATTGATCTTCGTAGGGTTTCCTCATCCAAATCCGTCTTACTCTCAACGAATGCCAGCCTAATAAAGTTATCCGGCATCAGATAATTAGCCAGCCACATCACCCGCGGCATATGTGCGATGTCAGCTACAAACACTGCTGTCATTTCAGTATCAGCCAACAGTTCCATTTTCTGCTCTGTACTCATTAGACCGACTTCATCAGCGTCATGGCCCTCTTTAATCAACTGTTTAGATAAAATTATCGGGATGCTATTAGTAAAGTTCGTAACCGTATCAACGGAGTCGGGTTCCTCATCTGTGAACTCATCCAGTTTTCCAACTACTTCATTAATTTCTTTTTCACTCTTACCTTCACTTCGTAACTTTTCAGCAACGTTCTGTAGCATCTGCTCTTTCATTAGTGTCGAGGTGCTGATACGCGGATATTTCTTATATTCGTCCAGTAGTGCGTTGGTCAACTCAGATGAGCTGGCGGTGTCTGGATCAACACCACGCGCCTCATATATTCGCCTGAGAGCTCGCACACCAACTTGCATTGCTTGCATTTTTGGATCAGTATCTACCGAATCCATTAATTCTTTAATATCAATGTGATTATTTTCTACCAACCGACGTATTTGTGCGTCAGGCGTATGAATAACATCTTCTTCGTTCAGACCAGCAGCTTCAGCCAAGATTGGCATCGCTGTTGCCATAGCAATCGTCTTATTATTCATCCTACCAGTGTGAACAACTTGTACATCTGTATTGCCCGTTTCAATCGCCTGCAAATATAAATCACCAACCATCTCAGTGTTTGCCAACGACTCTGGCGGTAGTTTGACATTCCTGTCTGGGTGTCCAATCTCTGCTTCAACAACCTCTTCACCGCGAGCAATATTAACAATAACATCGGCCACAGACACGGCTCCAGTAACCTCTGGACTATTAGAATCTGTAAAGGTAATTCCAGGGCAGTCCCGCTGTAGCTGTTCGGAAAAACCGCGATACGGTACATAAACAATTGAGCGGCTCCTCGGCTCTCTTTCAGGATGATCTGGGTCGGTAAATAGATTGTCCGATACTCTGGTTAGATAGCTTTCATAAGCATCTTGTGTATCCTGAGTTTTAACCTCAGGTTTAGAAATTTTCTCCATATTTGCTATTCTATTGTTTTAACTTACTTTTGTACTTTTGTCAATTAGCTAATCTGTTTGCTATACTTATATCATAAAAGCAGGAGGTTTATGAAAGGAATAATTCTAGCGGGTGGATCAGGTACACGGCTGTGGCCGATTACAAAGGCTATTAGCAAGCAGCTAATGCCAATTTATGATAAGCCGATGATTTATTATCCGCTGACCACGCTGATGCAGGCAGGAATTCGCGATATTTTGATAATCACCACACCAGACGACCAAGCTGGATTTCAACGACTCCTTGGTGACGGTTCACAGTGGGGTATCAACCTAGAATATGCTGTTCAGCCTAAACCAGAAGGCCTAGCCCAGGCTTTTATCATTGGTGAAGAATTTATTGGTGGCGACAAAGTAGCGTTAGTACTCGGTGATAACATTTTTTATGGTGCAGCTCTTGATGATTCGCTACGCGCTTGTACCGACCCAGATGGCGGCATTGTTTTCGCTTATAAAGTATCTGACCCAGAGCGTTACGGCGTCGTCGAATTCGACGATCAAAATCAAGCAGTCTCTATCGAAGAAAAACCTGTCCAGCCAAAATCTAATTTCGCAGTTGTCGGCATATATTTTTATGACAATGATGTTATCGAGATCGCTAAAAAGGTTCAGCCAAGCGCCCGCGGCGAGCTAGAAATTACCTCAATTAACGCCGAATATTTACGCCGCGGCAAACTCAAAGTTCAGACGCTTGATAACGGCGATGTTTGGCTAGACACCGGCACCATCAGCAGCCTAACTGATGCTGAAGACTTTGTTCGTGTCGTCCAAACACGTACCGGACAAATTGTCGGTAGTCCAGAAAAAACTGCTTTTCAAAATGACTGGATCAACCGCCAGCAACTTGACGAGATCGCTGCCACACTCAAGAAATCAGGCTACGGAGAATACTTGAACGTATTGTAATTACCGATGAAAAAAGTTTGTGTTATCATACCTGCCTACAACGAATCTAGCGTCATTAAAGATGTTATTAAAAAAGCCAAAAAAGTTTTCTCAAAAGCCAAAAAAGATTACCTAATCGATATAGTTCTCATCAACGACGGATCAAAAGACAATACGCTCGAACAAGCTCAAAAAGGCGGCGCCATTGTCATTGATCATATCTTGAATTCTGGAGCTGGCGGCGCCACCTTGACTGGGCTTGCCTACGCGCGGCAACACGGCTACGATATCGCCGCCACCATGGATGCCGATGGGCAGCACGATCCAGAAGATGTCTTGACGGGCATTCGGCAGAGCGACAACTCTAACACTGATTTACTTATCGGTAGCCGACTCATCAATAGTGAGGGCATGTCTAGGACTAAGGTTTTGGGAAATAAAGGCTTAAGTTTCATCACTTATGCCCTGTTTGGTATTAATGTTACTGATTCGCAATCTGGTCTGCGAATTTACTCGCGAAGGGCAATTGATAACCTCGACTGGAAATCGACTGGCTACGAATTTTGCTCAGAGATGATTTGGCGTGCCAAACAAGCAGGCATGGCCATCGCCGAATATCCAATCAAAGCAATTTACACCGACTATTCCCGCGCCAAAGGCCAAAACAACTGGAATGCCATCAATATCGTCAAACGACTATTTAAGCAACGCTTAACGGAGCTATTCGAATGAGATATCTTATCCTCGTACTACTCAATGTGCCGATTATTTTAGCAGCATTGATCAATATCATCACCCAGTACAAACTGCGCAAAGTTAGTGTAACGCGCTTTCGCCATCAATTAATTATCTGGATGGTTATCATGGTTGTACTGATTGGGTCATTTCCTCTGTATAACATTTCGATAGGCCATCCGCCGCTGGATTCGTCAGAGTTAAGCCTATTTGATATTTTGCAAACTACGGCAATTATTTTGCTATTCTACATCGCTAATAATCAGCGTCAGCGTATCGACCAAAACGAACGAAGACTGCGCGATTTGCATCAAGAATTATCAATCAGGCTGTCGGATGAAAAATAGTATTGATATCATCGTACCGTACTGGGGTGAGTTTTCACTATTGAAGCAAACCGTCGATTCAGTGCTAGCACAAACCAGCAAAGCCTGGCATTTAACTATTCTTGACGATCATTATCCAGACAAAACCGCCTATAATTATTACAAAAAGTTAAACGATAAACGCATCACGTATATCAGACACCGTAAAAATATTGGTATCACCGCCAACTTTAATTACGCTATTCAACACGCAAGCGCACCGTATTGTATGATCGTCGGCTGCGACGATAAACTATTACCTAGCTACGTTGATACTGCGCTAAAAAACATTGGTGAATCAGACTTTTATCAGCCTCGCGTACAGATAATCGACGACAAAAGTAACGTATATCTACCGCTTGCCGATAAAGTTAAAAGAATACTGCAACCTAAAAAATCTGGCATACTGTCTGGCGAAAAACTTGCTGCGTCGCTTTGCTGCGGTAATTGGCTTTATTTTCCATCCATCACTTGGAAAACCGATACTCTCAAACAATACTCATTTGATACAAAGTATAAAATCCTTGAAGACGTCATCGTCGAATTAACCATGATTATTGATGGCGCTTCGCTTTATTTTGACACAACAGAAACTTTTCAATACCGCCGTTTTGCAGAATCACTATCTAGCAAAGAAAAGGGTAAAAATGGCATCCGATTCAAGGAAGAGGATGAGGTGTATAATAATTTTTCCAATAGGTTTAATGAGATTGGCTGGAAAAAAGCCGCACGAGCAGCAAAACTTCGCGTGACATCACGCATTCATAGTTTCTTGTCGCGGTTTTAATGCTTATCCTATAACTTAATTAATTTACTATTTTGTCTTTGCAAACTTACGATTAACCGCCCACGCATACAGATTGACGATTATCGATTGCGGCAATAGGTCATACAGTCGCCAGTTTATATCCTTCTTGGCTATTGGCATTTTAGCGTTTTTCCAGGGCGTTAGTTTCAAATATTTACGCCACAAAAAACCAACTGGATTATCGTTACCCTGCTGCCACGGCCTACCGTTCACACCAAACTGCGAATGAATGATCTTCGGCGTGTAGTAACTCTCCATGATTTCATCATAACTATAAAAACTCTCTGGCAAGAAACCATTGGCCTTAATATACTTTTTAATGTCATAGCCATAGAAAACGGTCGAGAAATTATATTCCACACCGACTTTCTTGATCTTGCCTTTGAAAAACACGTTGCACAAATCTTGGTCAGCCACCTCGTAGCGATTGTGCCGCAAATGCTCGCGCATCTTGGCATCAATCTTATCTTTCATCCATTTTTTGTGATTGATAAGCATAACCCCACAATTAAAGTAACCGTCGGTTGGCTTCAAACCAATGACATCCTTGTGCGCGTTTACCATGGTAGCGTCGTACGACAGCGCCATCACATTACCCTCGAAATCAAGCTCCAAAAGACCATCAAGCGCACCGCTAATCACCGTGTGCGGGTTAATGTACAAAATTCGGTCTGTTTTAATATCAAGCTTTGCAAACGCCAGCATCTTATACCATGTGATATATAATCCCTTCCAAGCCTTAACGCCAATCTCTTTCAATTCGTCAGGATAACTTGACACGTCAACGAAAGTAATTGTCGCGTTCTTATAATTTCCAACCATTTTGTTGAATTTGTTAATGCTATCTTTTTTCAGTTGATGTCCGAGGTAAAAAATATTAATCTGTTTTAAATGTTTATTGTTTTCCAAAAGCGACACAATAGAAATTGCACTCACTACGGCATAATTGTCATCACTCTGATATATAACGTTTAGAATTCCTTTATTCATGCTTGTAATTCCTATCCATTAACCGGTAGTTGTTTAATGTAATCTTTCAACATGTCCGTATAGTCTCTTGGTGTGAAACCTGCTCGGCGCAACTTCGACAAGTCCATATCACTATTGAGCGGTCGCGGTGCAAAGCCTGGCTTACTGGCAGCGTATTCCTCGGTAGAAATTGGTTGCACGCGGCTGCGGTCATGTCCAGTATATTCAAAAACATCGGCAGCAATTTCATACCACGACTTCACTGGACCATCATTGGACACATTATACAATCCGTATGCCACATTATTGTCTAAGAAATATTTGGTAGCTCGGGCAATCTCTGACGCAAACGTCAGCCGACCAAATTGATCATTGACGACTTTCGGATTGATGCGCATATCCGCCAAGTTTTTCATGGTTTTTGGCATATTGTGGCCGTCGCCAACAACCCATGACACTCGCATGATATAGTGTTTTGGCACCAAACTAACTACCAAATCACCCGCCGCCTTACTTTCTCCATAGACCAATAGTGGTGCAACCACCTCATCATCTTGATGGTTTTTCTGGCGACCATCCCAAACATAGTCTGATGAATAGTGGATAAGCGTTTTGTTTTGCTCAATCGCAATTTTAGCGAGGTTACGTGGACCATAAGCATTAGCCATCCACGTCTTAGCACGCAATTCCGGAGTTTCAGAACCATCAGCATTAACCAAGGCTGCCGCATTTAAGATAACGTCATACTTTGACCAGTCAAATACCTTTATTTGTTCCTCATCGGCTATATCCAACTCTTCTCGTGATAAAGCCTTGGCATCTGGAAACATGGCACACAATGCCTTACCTAGTTGTCCACCTGCTCCCAAAATTACATATTTCTTACTCATAATTCCCCTTTGCTTTTGTCAGTTATTATAGCATCTTTTAGCGACCGCTTGTAGATGACTAATAGAAGTGCTAGTTGCAAAAAGCTGATCATCATGAAAATCAGCACGCTACCCAACATCGCCAACCGCTCAATTAGACACATAGACACTGCTACCGCCAAAATATCCGTGAGTAGCAGTGTGTAAAATTGCCCCTTAAATCGACGCATGATGATCAGCAAATTAACATAAATCGACACAAAAGCGTTCGCCGCCGCACCAATAACCATAATTGTTAAATCAAGTTGGAAATTATTAATATTGATGCCAAAAATATTATTAAGCACCCAAACACCAATCAAATAACTCAAAATAACTGAAAGTACGCCTATCCCAAAGGTTATTTGATTAATCTTGCCGACGATTCGCGCAAACTCCTTCAATTTTCCTTTTGCTAATAGTTCAGACAAATTGACGACATTCGGCTGAATAATAAACGATATGAAAAGTCCAAGGAGCGTAATTGGCATTGCCATAATTCCAAAATAACCAATTTGATCAGGATGGGACTTGTCCAAAAAATACCGCGGGATATTGAGTGAAAACATCGTCAAAAACATCACAACAAATACCGCTGAAGTACGTTTCATGATGACAGCAGCCTGACTGGCGTATTCTTCGATGAACTTTTTATTCATAGCAATAGCCTCAACACGTCGCACCCATAACACATCGTACAGAAGGATAATGAGCGCATTGACTAGCAATATCGCCAATGTGCCATACATGACATTTTTAGTTACAATATCAACCACTATAAATACCCCAAAACCAAGAATCGCTTTCATGGTTAGTGAGATACCAGCGATATACAATTTACGATGGATTTGCAAAACACCATACAACGAATCGGCAATTGATTCTAAAATTTTAAAGGCTACCAAAATCATAATCAAGCCCGTTTTAGTAGCGTTATATCCATTCAATACACAAAACACCACTGCAGAAACTGCCACAATAAGCGATGCAACGAAACGCACAGCGACATAACCGCCACTGCAAAACTCCCGCTTGACATCAGATGCCTGATAAGTCCGACCACCCCATAAAGAAACCGCCCAAAACACCACTGAAAGTGATATTGCAAATGAAAACAGTCCAGAATCGTCAATGCCGTTTAGTCGAGTGATAACAATTAGCAATACTGGAGAGATCGCACTCTGTAACAATGAGCCTAGTGAGTTCCAGATGTAATCCTTTTTTTTCGACTGCATGTCATTAGTATAGCAAGTTTGCTCAATAAACTACTCTACTTTATAATTTGCTTAGTATATGAAAAAATATTGGTCTCGCTTTCTGTCGTTTATTAAAAAGCCTGAAAATGTCTTTATATCTTTGTCTTTATTTTTTGGGGTGTTGTCGGCAGCCACCGTACCTCTGCTGTCAGTCAATGACGAAGGCGTACATTATATGCGAGCCTATGGATTGTCCCAAGGAAAAATTGAATCAGGATTTGCCTGTACTTTACCTAAAGAAGTGGTGTTAAAAGCAAAAGAAGCAGATGTAAATAATTTCGTAACTAGCTATAAGAAGATCATAAACCGCAACGATACAGAGACAGGGAAATGCAGCAGCGCAACTGGCTATCCTCCAATTATGCATCTACCGCAGACAATTGGTATTATGTTTGCAAATCTTGTGCACGGTTCACTTGGGATAACTATTATATTCGGAAGATTGGCCAACCTAATATTTTATTCATTTGCTCTTTACTTCATCATAAAATGGGTACGAATTGGCAAATGGACATTCGTAGCAACCGGCCTATTTCCGCTAATGATACATTTGGCAGCGTCTCTTTCCGGAGACAGTATGACAAATATCGCAATTTTTACCGCTATTGCTGCTACATTAAATCTCTTTAGCCAAAAAAGCCCGTTAACTCGACAGCAGCAGTTGCTTATTATTGCTGTAGCCTGCTTGTTAATTCTCACAAAGTCGGTAACAATACTCTTATTATCACCAGTCATTTTCTTGCCGAAGTGCCTCTTCGTTTCAGATGAAAAATCAAAAATATCTTTTATTCCGCAAAAATGGTTAGTTCTCTCAGCAGCAGCAATATTAGCAGGCCTTTGTTTAATAGCGTGGCTTCATGTATACACACAGCCCCTACTCACCACTGGCGCACCGCACAATCCGCTCCACAGCAATCCGCTCAAATTTATCCAGATATTATTTAATACCTATCTAAACCCAAACCTGCCCGTATCCGACGATATCCTAAGGGGTGTTATTGGCGCATTTTCTGCTTTTAAATATGGGCTGCCGCTTTTTATATTACTACCCTCATTTTCCCTCCTCTTCCTCTCTCTCCTTCATTACAACAAGAAAGACCAGGAGTTATTAGGAGAGCAGACTGGGAAGCTGGCAGTGTATAATTTGGCGACAATTGGGTTGTTTGTTTGTGCAGTGTCGTATGCTATGTATACAGCATGGGCCTTATTGCCGTTTAGGTTTGGCGAGGGAGCGTATTATGCAGATGGTGTTCAGGGTAGATATTTTACAGCAACGGCAGTTATGTTGGTGCCGGTAGGGTTATGGCTGCAGAAGTATATTAATATAAGGACTAAGAATGAAAAAGTGTTTAATCTTATTATGTTCTTTGGGCTAGCTTTAGTGCTTGGGTTTTATGTTTTTGAGACGGTGTGGAAATTTAAGTAGCTATCCTAATCATGACAATGTGCTAGAATAAAAACAGTTATGAAAAAATATTGGTCTCGCTTTCTATCGTTTATTAAAAAGCCTGAAAATGTCTTTATATCTTTATCTTTATTTTTTGGGGTGTTGTCGGCAATACTAGTCCCTCAGTTATCTGTTAGCGACGAGAACATGCACTATATGCGCGCCTACGGAATATCTCAAGGTCGCGTAGAGTCTAACTCACCCTGTACATTACCGAAAGATGTTATCAAAAGAGCTGAAGCAGTTTACGAAGGCAACTTTTCCGCTGATTATTCTAAACCTATAGATCGAAACATAATGGACGTTCATAAGTGCAGCAGCGCCTCTGGCTACCCACCAATTATGCACCTGCCGCAAACAATCGGCATCGGTATAGCAAGTTTATTTAATGGATCTACTGGTCTAACTATCTTATTTGGGCGTCTTGCTAACGTACTTTTCTATTCAATTGCTGTCTATCTCATTATCAAGTGGGTGCGCATCGGTAAGTGGGCTTTTACAGTAATTGGACTTATTCCGCTAATGATTCACATGGCGGCGTCGCTATCCAGCGACTGCATGACAAATGTGGCAGTCTTTACAATTACTGCTTTTACCTTGAACCTATTCACCCAAAAGGATAAGTTATCACATAAACAAACAGTCGCTCTTATCTGTATAGGAGTATTCCTTACTCTAACCAAATCTGTAAATGCCTTACTACTATTTCCTCTTCTGTTTTTACCAAAGCGTCTATTCTCACCCAACAAAAACGAACGTCTGCCATTTAATGTTCAGAAGTGGACTATATTGGTAGTAACTGGTATCGCTGCGATGATTAGCATACTAATTTGGCAAAAAATATATGGTCAGCCTCTACTCACCACCGGAGCAGCTCACAACCCTCTACATAGCAACCCTCTTAAGTTTATTACCATATTGTTTAATACATACATCAGTCCAACTATCGGGTATACGGATACTGTATTACGCGGTAGTGTTGGTGAATTTTCATCCTTTAAATACCGCCTACCTTTGTTTGTGCTGATACCGCTCTTTTCCCTCCTCTTCCTCTCTCTCCTTCATTACAACAAGAAAGACCAGGAGTTATTAGGAGAGCAGACTGGGAAGCTGGCAGTGTATAATTTGGCGACAATTGGGTTGTTTGTTTGTGCAGTGTCGTATGCTATGTATACAGCATGGGCCTTATTGCCGTTTAGGTTTGGCGAGGGAGCGTATTATGCAGATGGTGTTCAGGGTAGATATTTTACAGCAACGGCAGTTATGTTGGTGCCGGTAGGGTTATGGCTGCAGAAGTATATTAATATAAGGACTAAGAATGAAAAAGTGTTTAATCTTATTATGTTCTTTGGGCTAGCTTTAGTGCTTGGGTTTTATGTTTTTGAGACGGTGTGGACTTATAAATAAACTCGATCCAATCTTTGCATTTATGCTTACTTGTGTTAAAATAGTGTAAATATGAGAATTACAAAGAAAAATATTTCAAAAAAACAAATAGCAGTAGCTACTATCGTTGCAGCACTTGTTGTTTGCGGAAGCGTCTTTGCGCTTGATAAGATTGGCGTTATCTCAATTCTTCCCAAAGAAACCGTACCAAATATTAGCAAAGAGCCAACGCCGCAAGAAAAAAAATCTGAAGAAAAAGCCAGTCAAGAGACCAAAGAATCATTCCTTAACACCGCAAAAGATAACGAAGAAAAGTCTGTTGAGAAAAGTAAACCTGCACCAGTACCAACAGACAACTCGTCAATCGAGCTCTCAGCCGATAAAGATGGGAATAACGTTACAATTATCGTAAAATTAAAAGAACAGGGTTATTCACAAGGCAAATGCTCTCTAACTGTAGCCGCTAATGGAAAAAAGGTTACGCAGAATGCTGATATTATATACCAGCCAGAATATTCTACCTGTGCTGGATTTTCAATACCCGTATCTTCAGTCGGCGGCGGCCAATGGACTATTTCATTATCGGTAACTCCACTCAACGGCAAGCCTATAACTAAAACTTTAACAAAGGAGATTTAATGGTGAAAACGAGAATATTTATCTCTGCCATTGCCGTTGCTGCAATTGGTGTTTTTAGTTTAGTGTTTTTTGCTAATCAATCGAGTGCCGTCACCGCTAGCGATTGGCGCGCTGGAAACATCGTTGACGACTTTGTGTTCACTAATTCTGATGACATGACAGTTGCTGACATTCAAGCATTTCTTAATAGCGTCAACCCAAATTGCGACACATACGGAACTGGGCGCGCTGTCGAAAAAGGCAGAGGCGATATTACACGCGCACAATATGCCGCTTTGCGAGGCTGGGCAGGTCCGCCTTATGTCTGTCTAAAAGATTATTATGAAGTTCCTAAATACTCGCCAGGCAACTACATTCCTGCCAATAACTTTAGCGGTTCAATACCAGCAGGAGCTGTTAGCGCAGCACAAATAATCTACGATGCAGCAAAACGCAATAACCTCAATCCGAAAGTTATCTTAGTTAAAATCGCTACCGAATCGGCCGGCCCACTCACCACAGATAATTGGCCGCTGCAGAGTCAATATACTTACGCCATGGGGTCGCATTGTCCCGATAGCGGACCTGGCGGTAGCGCAAATTGCGACCGCAATTATGCCGGCTTCTCAATGCAAGTCGAATCTGGAGCCCAATTAATGCGCTGGTATCTCGATAATATGAATAAACCTTGGTGGACTTATAAAAAACCATTCGCTACTAACTCAATTTTGTGGAATGTAGTGCAGCGCGGCTGCGGCGCTGGAGATGTATATATTGCCAGCAAGGCAACAGCTGCACTATATACTTACACTCCGTATCAGCCAAATCAGGCCGCTCTTAATAATATGTACGGACTAGGCGACCATTGCAGCGCTTATGGTAATCGTAACTTTTGGCGCGTTTGGAACGACTGGTTTGGTTCGACGCAATACAGCCGCCCGATCATTAGTTTTAAATCGCATATTAGCTACTATGGCTGGACCGGACTAGTACACAATCGCGGCATTACTGGCTTTACCGGCCAGAGCAAATCCATGCAAGCCTTCACTATTGACGGTGAAGTTACCTATTCATCGTATAGCGAGGAACGCGGTTGGCAGCCAACTGTCTATGGAAGTATGCAATCTGGCACAACCGATCTCAACCGACCTATTCAAGCAGTCAAAATTCAACCAACTGGATCGCTTGCTGCAAAATATGACTTATACTACCGCGCGCATGTCAGCTATGTCGGCTGGATGGGTTGGGCAAAAAATGGCGAGCCAGCCGGCATAACGGGCGGACCTGGAAATAACATAGAGGCCTTAGAAATCCGGCTTGTTCACAAAGGATCTAGTGCCCCAGAAGATTCAGGCCAAGCTTTCAAGAATATTAGCACAAAGGAAGATTCTTCGCCGTTAGCAGTCTCAATTAGCTCGCACGTTGGCATGGTTGGCTGGCAACCAGCAGTCACTGATGAAATGATTAGCGGCACGACTGGCCAAAACCGTCGGATTGAAGCCGTCAAAGCCTCCCTTGTTAATAAAACTGGCATTTCTGGCAATCTTCGTTACTCGTCTCACGTCTCATGGGTTGGCTGGCAAGACTGGAAAAATGCAAACGAAATATCAGGCACTACTGGTCAGTTCAAATCAGTCGAAGCAATTCGTTTTATGCTCACTAGCGACCTTGCAAAATCATACGATATCTGGTATCGTGCTTATTCGCAGTATGTCGGCTGGATGGGCTGGGCAAAAAATGGCGAGCCAGCCGGATCAACTGGTGCAACCAGACAGCTTGAGGCCATCCAGATTCGTATAGTGCCAAAAAAATCAATCGCCCTACCTAGCGGTGCATTCTACAACCCAGCCAATACGCCTGTCCCAGATTTGTATGATCTCAACTATGCAACTCACGTCAGCTACGTTGGCTGGATGCCGAACGTCTCTCAGGGTGTCATGTCTGGTACAACGGGGCGATCGTTCGCCGTTGAGGCACTACGCATTGCCAAAGCTATATCACAACGCGACGGATCGACCATCACCATACGCTGCTCGTCAAAATCGGCTAACGACCCTTGGTCGGCAGATATACCTGTGACCGAACAACAAATCTGCGGCACTACTGGCCAAACAAAAGCGCTCAATGGCATAAAACTATCCCTCAGTGAAACCGACGCCAAGAAATATGATATTTACTACCAAACTCACCTATCATGGATTGGTTGGCAAGAGTGGAAAAAGAACGGTGAGGTCGCCGGCGATAAACCAGGATCACACATTGAAGCTGTTAGAATAAAGCTTGTTGAAAAATAAAATCTCTATTTGTATATATCAACAATCCGCTGCTCAAGCCTACTCCACTGATAAGCTTGAGCAGTTTTTTGACCATTTTTAATGATTGTATCGCGCAGTTTTTTATCGTTTAGTAACTTTTCAACAGCTGCAACGCCTGCATCGATATTGCCTTGGCGATAAAATAGACAGTTGTAATCATCTTTTAGATATTCAACGTTGCCGCCGTTTGGTACTACAACAGATACGCCGCCAGTCGCCATCATTTCAAGCGGCGGATATGAGAAGCTCTCAACAATACTAGTTTTAATCAAAATATCGCAGCTTGCGTACACTTCTCCAACTTTTTCTGGAGCAATACGATTATAAAATCTATCGACTCGGTACCAATCTTTTGGCTCCTTGCGGTATGATAAATACGAAATCTCAAATTTATCAGGGTCAAGCCTCTCAACGATACGAAAAGCTTCGTCAGTATTTTTATACTCACTTTTACTATCGCCTTCAATAAGTATCTTTATTTTGCCCGTAAAATCCCGTTCGCGATATGGGTACAATTCAAGATCAATTCCATTTGAGACATACTCGGATTCTTTATGAAAGACATCTTTCAACCACTTCTGACACCATAGTGACATCGTAATATACCGTACACCAGATTGATCGCAGTAAGAAGCGTTTGCCAAAAAGCGCGGTTCACCAGTGCCTGGTATATAAAAATCCGTTTCAAAGTTTTGCACAAAATAAAGCCGATTACGAACATTAGGCTGCTTCTTAACTAGCTCGACAGTTGACCACAACGTTGCAACCTGCGTGTCGAAAAACGCTTTCATTTTAGTTTTGTGCGTAGCAACGACATTAAATCCAGGCAACTCATATCTATAGCTATAGGTTTTCTTAGCGATTTTTAGAGCGTGTTTACTGACTGCGTCAATTAGCGTCACGTCCCAGCCATGCCTTCTTAGTACATCAGCATGCTTTAAGGCGACAATTACTCCTCCCGAAATATCGGTCGACGGCAGAATGAAACCGATATTTCGCGCCAAATGCTTTCTAATAAACGAAGCTAGGTTATAGCCAGTGTACACCGTCGAATAGTTATGAATTATCTCCTCGTGAGCTTTATCTGCAAGTTTACCGCGCAAAACCGAGTCTGATACTAGTAAGTCAAGCGCTTTAAACCACTCTGTGTCAGTATTGTTTACTAGTATACCTGTTTCGTTATTCTGAATTTTCTCTGCAAAAGCGCCAATATTGCTGGCTATGGTTGGAATCTTTACAAGAGCCGCCTCAACCCATTTATTCTCAGATTTTGCGCGGTTAAAAATCGTATCAACCAGCGGCGCTAAAACAATATCGCATTCAGCCATAACAGCTGGTAATTCACGCCAATCAACAAATCCCGATGTAATAAGACGCTCTTTATACGGATCAAGGGCGTTTGGAACATCCAGAATACCAGCAATCTTAAGATAAACTTGCGGATACTTTTCGAATATTTTAATAAGACTAGGAATAACGAGATCGAAATCTTCATTATGGGTAATACTACCGCTGAAATATCCAATAATAACTTTTTCTTTATTTTTGCTAACTGTTTCAAGCGCTAAGTTAGACATTTTAATCATTTCATCAGATGCAACGTTGCGGTTAATCAGCACTTTACCCTTCGTGTAATGCTGTAGCTCCTCTTGCAGTTGAGCGGTCGTGGTAACAACATGATCGCACAACTCCAGCGTTTCGCGCATCCGATTAACACCATCATCGTAGAGCCGCTTATCATCGACACTCATCTGCTGAACATATTTGATTGAATCAGTATATTTCTGGTCAATCACCAAATCATCAATATCAAAAAAACAGGTTTTATTAAAATAATGCGACTGCTTGATAAATTCGCGAATCGTATCAGTTATTGGGCAGCGGAAAAATACAAATCCGCGATAATACTTCAATTGATCAAGCGATAATCTATCATAAAAAACGCTCTCAACAGTCAACCCCTGCGACATTAGCTGCTCCATCTGGTGAGCAACTCGATAGCGCTCTGGATGCGGCAAAGTGCAGCCGTTAATAAATAAAATATCTTTATATACTTGCTGTTTTTTATCAGGAAATTTCTTATAATATGCATACTTTGCTGCGCGTTTTACAAAGCGGACAGCACCATCGTCTTTGATTATTACAACACTTTTCTTTACAAGATTATTAACTTTACGTATCATTATTGTTCCTCCTTAGCCGTCATATATGGATTATATAACGTTTTTAGACCTTTATCGCAAAGAGCTTTAGTCAGCAATCGGCTAGTTATTCTTGTTAATCCATCAATCGAAGCCAACTTATTCCGTTCAACAAACAGTACGGGAAGATCTATCATACCTAGATTATACCTAGAGGTTAGATAAATGTGTTTCGTAAAGGATCGCCGGCTTAGCGTCTGTATGCATTCTACTATTTTTTTATCTAAGATTGACGTAAGGTTTTCTATAACTCGATTCTCGTCAGCTACAGACGGAACAACTGCACCGATATCAAGTCGCATCACATCGCCCATATCGCTATAATTATCAATGTCTTTAATCATAGTCTCTGAGAATACTATTATATCAGCAGTTTCATCACGAATGACGTCGCCGACAGTGGTTGATTCGCTAAATAATACATTTTTTATAGTAAGATTTTGCGGCATAGAATATCTCAGCCGCCACTGAGCGCCATATGTTGAATCGCGCATAACTTGAGCTTGAACTTGACGGCTCTTGATATCGTCATTTAAAGCCCTCTTCTGAGCATCAATAACATAAGGTTTTGCATCTAATCCTCGTGCAGTAGAATTTTTATGGACACGCCAATAATAGAGTATTTGCGAAACATGCGCAATCTGCTGCGGCTGCAGTATTCTTGTTATGCGCAAAAAAAGCTCCCAATCTTGAGCTCCGTTGTAGTTGCCATCTTCACCTTCCAACTCCAACAAAAGTTTCCGCTGTATGACAGCAAAGTGCGTAATATAGTTGACCGACCGCAAGAAATCAGCATTCCAATCAGGTTTGAAAAATGGTTGATATTGTCGTCCGCGTTCATCAAGCTTAATCTCGTCAGTATATATAAATTTTATATCTGGCAAATTATTTATCTTTTCGACAATTCGCAATAAAGCGTCTGGGTGCAGCACGTCGTCATGATCAAGTAGCGCCACGTATTCCCCGCTAGCTTTATGGATACCGTAATTTGTCGCCCCGGCAATATGGCGATTGGCCTTAAGAAAAAAAGGCTTTATTTTTGCATTAGTCTTTGCTATAGAGCTGATTTCTTGTTTCAAGCCTGTATCAGGCGACGCATCATCAACAATAATCAGCTCCCAATTATCGTATGATTGAGATTCAACCGACTGAACCATTTCCCTCAAGTATTTAGTTGGAGTATTGTAAGTCGGTACAATAATCGACACTAGCGGCTGTCTGCGTAATTTATAATTTATAGGCTTATCTTCATACCTGCACTGCCATGACTCATATAACCTGCGCTGACGCGAATCAAGATAGTTGCGATATGGCGAAATCAATAACAGCAAGAAAGAGTAAAGTGCTCTATTGTGTTTTATTATATTTTTCAAGCGTTGCAGCATATTTTATTTCCATGTGTGATCTAGCTTCGTCACACCGCCCCAGCGGCCATGTCCATAATCGCGTTGGACTGAAAAAAACGGTCCTTCCTCGATAAAAGCAATCACCTTTGTATCATTAGCCCCCATCAAACCGGCCTTGATAAAATACCTGCCTTCGTTAAGATTTAACCTTACAGTATAGCGAGCTGTTTGATCTTTGATAGCGCTAGTTTTTTCTTGGTAAGTATTCGGTCCGTAAACATACTCGCCGTTTTCACGAAAAATTGCAACGCCTACATGTTTAACACCCTTTTGCTGCCATGATAATTCTACTGTCATAGTTTCTTCGAAATCATACATAGTTTTTTCTTTACCATCAGTGCCGCGCAACACTATTTTGAACGGTACCGCCCCTTCGTTATCGCTGTTTAGCCCAGTTGTCTGGTCGTAATTCTGGCTGTTGCTACGACTATATGCCGCCGCAATACGATACGGTTTGCCAATCATTTTAACGTGGCCGTCTTCAATAAATACTGCTTTTGTACAAAACCTCTCGACTGCCGCCATATCGTGAGTTACTAAAATTACGGTACGTTTTTCACGCTTAAGCTTATCAAAGTACGAATAGCACTTCTTTTGAAAAGCCTCATCGCCAACCGCAAGCACTTCATCAAGCAACAAAATATCAGCATGAGCGCGGATTGCAATTGAAAAGGCTAAACGGACCTGCATACCGCTTGAATAATTCTTAAGCCGTTCTTCCATAAAGTCTTCTAATTCTGCAAACTCAACAATCGCGCTATACATAGATTCCATTTCTTCATGGCTAAACCCTAGCAGTGCACCATTAAGAAAGATATTTTCGCGGCCAGTTAACTCTGGATTAAATCCTACGCCGAGCTCAATAAACGGCACTAGCGAACCGTGCACTTTAACGTTACCGCTATTTGGCGTATAAATACCAGCGATCGTTTTCAACAGTGTGCTCTTTCCTGAACCATTGCGGCCAACTATACCGAAAAAGTCTCCTTCGTTTATAGTAAAACTTATATCCTTTAACGGCGTAAACACACGATAGCCTTTGCGGCCTTTTAGTATATTTATCAACTGTTGTTTAACACCTGAACTAGCTTCAAGCGGAATTTTGAAAGATTTCGTTAGTTCGCTAATCTCGACAATTGCCTTAGACATCAAACACTCTCCGCGAAGTACCGCTGGTTAGATCGAAAATAAAAAACCGCTAGCAATATTACGATGATAACTGCAACAAACGGCGTCAACATCACCGGAAACGACACCAAATCATACAGCTGAAGTGTTTGTTGTGTCACTAATACCTTACGAACATCTTGAACTACTTGAGCAACCGGATTAAGCATTAGCCATGAGGCAGCCCACGGCATCTGTTTTACAACCATTTGCAACGGATATATTACCGGAGTAGCATAGAATGCTGCTTGCAAGAATATTTCCCATAGATAACCGATATCTCGATATTTAACGTTAAGCGTTGCTAGAAAAAATGCTACCGCCAATGAAAAGACATACAATTCAGCTATCAGAGGAATTATAAGCAACGCCTCTGCAGATATAGACACGCTGTTGATTACGCAAAACACCAAAATAACAATTGTATTTATTATAAGATTGATAAATGCAGAAATAGTGCCGGATACAACAATAATAAATTTCGGGAAATTAATCTTGCGAATTAAGTCGCCCCGCGAAACTATTGATTGTAATCCTTGTACGGTTGCCTCGGTAAAGAAATTCCATAATACAATACCAACTAATAAATACACTGGGAAATGTTCAATATCTCTGCCTAGACGTAAGAATTTATCAAATACTATATATAGAATAATAAATAAAAATATTGGTTTTAAGATTGACCACAAATAACCTAATACTGATCCTTGATAGCGTAATTTAAAATCCGTTACAACCAGCTCGCGTAACAATATTTTATTACGTCTATTCCATACACTCGCTACTTTCATAGTCTCTCCAGCCATTATATAATAAGATTGTGACAAAAAACAATCTCGCCATCATCGTCCTCAACTGGAACGGCGCCGATGACGCACTTGAGTGCATCAACTCGCTGGCCCAGCAGACACTCAAACCGACTATCATAGTCGTTGATAATCATTCTCACGACGACTCTGTCATGCGTTTCGAACAGTATCAGACAGAATATCCGTCCGTAGATTGTACAATTATCACTAACGATAAGAATCTGGGATTCGCCGGCGGTATTAATACCGGGCTGGTTTATGCACGCAAACAAGGTTTCGAGTATATTGGCGTACTTAATCCCGACGCCGTTGCCGACAAAAACTGGTGCAGAGCACTCGTCGACGAACTGTCAAGCCAGCCAAAATGCGGCATTGCAACTGGTATTTTACAGAGGCGCGACGGCAAAACGCTTGATACAACTGGCGACTTTTATACCACCTGGGGACTACCCGGTCCACGAAACCGCGACGAGCCTATTGAAAATGCGCCGAGTAAGCCTGGCGAGGTTTTTGGCGCGACTGGCGGCGGAGCGATTTATCGCGCGGCAATGTTTGACGATATCGATATGTTCGACGAGGACTTTTTCATGTATTACGAAGATGTCGAACTCAGTTTTCGCGCCCAGTTAGCTGGCTGGAAGGTCCGCTTTACGCCCAAAGCCATCGCCTATCACAAAGTTGGCGCTAGCAGCAAAAAGGTTCCTGGCTTGGCTGTTTACAACACTTTCAAAAACCTGCCGTTAGTTTTCATTAAAAACGTTCCAGGGAAGTTATTTTGGTATATTGGCCTGCGCTTTTTCTTAACATATTGGCTGATTTTTGCTAGCGCCGTCCGCCACGGCAACGGCTGGCCAGCTTTCAAAGGCATGCTAGCTTCAATTATTCGTAAACCTGCTGCTTACCATAAACGCTGGTCTATTCAAAAAAACCGCAAAGTCCCTGTCGACTACATCCGCAGCATTATCCACGATGGACCATTACCCAATCAAACTGGGCTGCTGAAATTTCGTAAGTTTTTTACTGGGAAATAAACTTTTTGCATGTGAATATGGATTTGCGTAAAATATAAGTATGCTGCCTTATCAAACTGGTTTTTTTGACTATTCCTTGCCTGAAGACTTGCATACCGAATATAAAACATGCAACGAAGGTAAAATACCTAATGACCTATGGAAAACTATATCAGGTTTCGCTAATGCCGATGGCGGAAAAGTGTCTCTAGGTGTTACGCCAGACAATAAACCTATCGGATTAACTACAGAACAGTTAGATAGAGTTCAACGCGATTTATTATCATTGTGTCAAAATTCCTTCAATTACCCGATTGTACCCGAGATTCAACTGGTCGGAGATGTTGTTACAGCATACATCTCGCCCGCTCCATCCCAGGTACGCCCGATTTACTCAAAGTCTAGAGGCGCCTCTAAAGGAGCTTATATAAGGATAGGTTCTTCAAATGTCGAGATAACCGACGAAATACGCAACCAGTTCGCCATGGCCGCACGAGGCGGAGCAGAATTAATCGAATTTTCCGGATTACACTACGAAAACTGCTTTGATATGGTAGTCGTCAATGAATATCTGTCAGCTATAAGCCAGTCTCGCGGCAATATATATCAAGATTTATCAACCACTGATATCTTGATAAAACTACGCGCTATCAATCATTCAGGCAATCCCACTCTTTTTGGTTTACTAGCATTTAGCAAAAATAACATCCTACAAGAAAACACAGCTCCAACTGTCAATATAGCAATCACTCAATATGCAACAGACAGCAAAGTAAATATATCTGATCCAAATGAAACTTTTATTGATGATAGAGAATTCAATGGGAATGTGATAAGTCAATTTAAATCAGCCGCAAATCATCTTCGTTCCAAACTGCCGATACGTGGATTAATCGACCCTCAAGGTCTTCGACAAGAATATTTATCTATACCAGAAATCGCTATCCGAGAAGCTTTAGCAAACGCAATAGCTCATCGCGACTACAGCACATACTCTTCTCGTATTCAAATTGACATATACGCCGACAGGATAGAAATCATAAATCCTGGCCGAAGTTTAGTGCCAATTGAAAGAATTGACGAAACGCCATCAGTATCGCGTAATCCTACACTCATGAGTTTTCTTAAAGATTTTCATATAACAGAACAACGAGCTCGCGGTATTAAAACTATTCGAGACTCTCTGAATAGCGCTGGACTAAAGGAGCCTTTATTTGAAAATCTACCATCCTCTTTTAGAATAACTATTTACAACTCAACATTTATGGACAGTGAAGATCACCTGTGGTTACAACAATTTAAAAAGCATAATCTGAACGAAAGACAATTAACTGCTTTAACTTATTTGAAAAATAGTCACAACAGTATAACAAACCACACATATAGAGAAATTAACAATATGAATAGCGTTGGAGACGATCGGCGCGCTCGTCATGAGCTAGAGCGATTAGTAAAATTCGGCTTGATTTTTCCTCAAGGAGAAACTAGACACCGTAGATACAATTTAAATACTAACAATCTATAACTATGTACTGCTATCGACATTCTATCGACATTTTCCAAAAAGTAGTTACCTCTGTTAAATCCGCTCTATCGACATTCTATCGACATTCTATCGACATTTTCGATGTGAAAAACTCAACAACTATCCTTACTGTCATCTCATATCATATTTTTATAAAGATCATATTACACGAGAGGGGCTTGCTATGCGCCTACTAGAATATGAAGCCAAAAACCTACTGTCAGCGTGTGGAATGCCGATACC
>CALISG010000011.1 GCA_938042065.1 uncultured Candidatus Saccharibacteria bacterium | reverse complement strand
GAACCCGGATTGCCAGGATGAAAACCTGGTGTCCTAACCGTTAGACGATAAGGCCGCACTTACAGATATATTAACAGATTGGCCTTATTTGCGCAATAAACAACTGCTAATACCGCGGTGGCAGCTCGGTTGTGGTGTCGGTTGAAATAGAGCTGTTTGCGTTAGCTCTATTATAGGCCCACAAGTACGTATCCATCCGCGCGTTAATAATCTCCGCTGGCGTGGTATAACCATTCTCATTGCCAGCCGAACCGTCAGCTCCGTGAGTACGGCGCAGCTGCAAAACACGTGCCGACACTACCCCATTAATCTGTAACGGCTTGTCACAAACCGTCGATTTCAATCCGCTAGTATAATCAGATCGGATCAATGCTGATCGAACACCGCTCTCGTCAACTTCGCAGGTAGAAATTACACCGCCCACGCCAGCATTAGTACCCGAAGCAATCAACCAAGCGTCAATATTAGTTACACTATCCTTAACAATAATGTTGCGCGCGTATATCACAGCCTGCGGTAGTTGGCTAGCGCTAGAGAAGCTACCAGTATCATAACGTATATCACCATCTATAACTACCGTCTTGTCGCCAGCATCAATAATAACCGACCTACCCATCCCAATAGTGCCGCCCGACAAGTTCACGATTGCTCGCGACGATGATAATTTGTACGAGCCATCTAATCCGTTAAGCGAAATATTCTCGCCCGCTAACGGACGCTGAGTGCCAAAATAACTAGATTTGACAGTATTCTGCGCGCCGATAGTTCCCCATTGCCCATATCTAGCCTTATTATTGGCAAATGTTAGACCATTTAACTCGCTATCTGCCGCTATACCCAACCGCGATGTCGTACCCATGCCAGAGAGAGCACCCCCTGACGCCGATACAACATTCGACTTACTATACGAGGAAATTTCTGGCGCAAACATACCATACTCACCCCAGCTGCCGATTGAATGAGTATTGCCACTCATAGTCAGCGTACGCGTGCCGCCAGTATAGATACCCGACTTATACTGCTGGGTGATTAAAGCATTCGCGATATTGCTCGACCCGACACGCACATCGCCACCCCAGATTTGTACCATTGGCCTCTTGGAAATACGGTAGCAACGCGGATACGATACGCGGCGTTTTGAAGAATCTCCCGTTGTATCCCAGTTATACTTATTAACAGTAGCTACCCGGCAAATTACATCGCCAATCTTGTATCGCGCCGTATCAAGCGCCGATGTATCAATAACTTCAGTCCTGTCAAAAGCACTCTGCTTGTTATTTGTTGGCGTACAATCGCTAATTTTACCAGACAACTGCGGTTGAGCGTTGAGCCAAGAACATGTATTCACGCCTGCGCCATAAGTCGTATCGGCATAGTGCCTGTCTCCGTCATTCTTATTGAATATGCCATTTAGTATACTGCCCAGTTGACCATCCGACATTTCCGCAGCCGATCCAGTGAAGGCAAATGTAAAGACATCGGCATCACTACTGCCGCCAGCTTCGCGACGCCCGCCGGTATTGTATATGGTGCTATCTAGCGTTGTCGCATTACCTTGTTCTAGTACGCCAATAGCCGTTGACCCGCCCGCCGAACCAACTCCTGGCACCAAATTAAAGTCCGAAGCCACCCTTGCGCAGGCAGGCTCGCTAGAGGCCCAGTCCCTACGTACTACCGAATCAGGCCACGTCCACCATATCTGCGTGCATATATAAGATCCCGCCCTGCTACCATCGCCAGGTACGCGAATCTTCATACAGTCGTCGCCGTCTCGACCACTCCAAGTATTTGTATTATTAGGACTTTGCACTAAGTTATTAAGCGCCGACCGGCATTTATTGTTATAAATATTACTGACCGCTCCGCGTGCAATGAGAACTCTATGTCCATTATTGCTACCACCGCAATGGCGCCAATCCTTACCGGCACAGCTAGCAACATCGTGCAGATTATTAAAATATGCCGATTCTATAACTACTTGTACGCTAGAATTTGTATGCTGATAATTTGAATATGGAGTATTCCGAAGAGTCGCTATGAACTCGGCCTGTTTTCCAGGAAAAACATCAGGCTTACCATCCAGATGACGCTCAGCATACGGACGAGAGCTACCAAAAGCATTAGAGTTATTATAATTTGCATAAGTCTTGTTGTCGGAACGATTATAGATATAGCTTTCGCCTTGGACTTTCCAGCCGCTAGGTCGCGGCTTACGGCGTACCCACAGTGAGATATTGTCGGTACCGCAGTTAACATGAGAACCGCTATAAGTGTACACTTTATTACCTCTCATAACTGCCAAACAGCTTTTCGCACCAAACGTAACCAGCTCTGACGGGCCGCCAGGTTGAGCGACACCGTTAACGTCAGCTCCTAGATTTAACTGATCCCATTCGCTTTCACCGTTTATCCATTGATATTCAGGACCGCCGCCGCCATAGTAGCCCCTATTAAAGAAATAATTGCCGTTACCGTCTATATGACCTGCTGGATTAGTTACCCAAACAGACCTACCCTGCCCGTTGAAAGTGAAAAGAGAGTAAATTCTAATTGGATTACGAAATCGTTGGGTATTCCACGAGCCTCGTATAGTAAAGTATAGTGTCGTTGCATTCCAGTCCATCTCGATCGGGTTGGTTGGCGAAGACCCCACCATACTGAAATAGTTCGTATTATGATAAGACGCCCACCAGACAGCGCACGGGTGATTAATATAATCGCCGCAAGGATCGCCGCCCCAAGCTTGCTTCTCCATATCGTTACGTCCAGAATTCCAACCATAAACTGCATACGACGTATCGCTTCTCAGCAAACAAACAACACCTGCGGCCGCTACAATAACAAAACAGCTAAGCCACCACTTCAAGCCACGCAGCAGCCCCTCGTGCATTATTGCTTATTCTCCGGAACTGATTGCTTGCTGCGCAGCAAATTTAACTGCTCAACGTTAACTGGCACCTTCAGCCTGCCGCTAGCGTATATTCCTTTGTCTGACAGGTTTTTTATTTTGTTATATAAATCGTCCGTCTTCTGGCTATGACCGTTCGCATCTGCGGTCGTATGATAAAAATACAAAGCAACAACACACGTGGCGTCATCAGCATAGTGATTCTTTTTTTCTATTTCGTCAGCAATCTTCTTCAGATTATCAGGGGAAGATATACTACCATTAAACTTATCAATGATATCATTTCCGCACACATTATAGTAAACCAGCGCGCGCTGTTCTGGCGTTTTTACGCCGCCGTAAAGATATCCCAGTGCTGCCGCAGCGACAACAGCTGCTATAACCGCCAGGCTACCGCCTATGATAAATCCCGTCTTCCTCTTCATAAATAAAAGTATACCATTTATGCTTTGCTGCCGTCTAGAGCTGGCGGTGACTTTAACTCCGCAATCGGTAGCCGAAAGCCAAAAGTACTACCCTTGCCGAGCTCCGACTCGAAAATCATCGTACCGCCATGCCCTTCGACTACTTTCTTCGCCAAGAACAAGCCAATCCCCGTGCCGTCCGGCCGCTGCCGCCGAGCGTTGTCGCCGCGAAAGAACTTAGTGCCGAGCTTTTTCTTGGCAGATGGCGATACGCCCATTCCCCTATCGATTACTCGCAAAACTGCCTGGCCATCTTCAATTGACAATCGGACCTTTACCGTATTAGCGTCTGGTGAATAATAAATAGCGTTATCAATGAAATTCATAATAACTTGGCGAATCTTGGTGTCGTCTAGATACAGTAGCGGAAAGCGCGCTGGCTGGCGATACGTGACCTTGACCTTATGCGTATTTGCCACCTGATCTACGTTCGCAACCTCTTCGGCAACCAGCTGCGATAAATTGACCGCTGTACGATTGATAATAAATTTACCAGTCTGCAAACGGCTCACGTTCAAAAAATCACTAACCAATCGCACCATCCGCTCGCTGCTGCGAAAAGCCTCTTCTAGCAGCTGCCGCTGCGGCGGTGTAATCTCGCCAGCGTCGCCCTCGAGAACCATACTCAGGTAGCCTTTTACGCTGGTCAGCGGCGTCCGCAGCTGGTGGCTGGCCATACTGACAAACTCATCTTTAGTGGCATCCAGGGCCTGCAATCTTTTGTTGGACTGGCGCAATTGACTAGTCGCCTCATCGACTTCCTTCTCTAAATTTCCAGCTAAGCGGCGAATCTCCTCTAGGCGAAACATATTCAAAAGTGCCACCGATAGGTTACGCGCCAAAACATCAAACAGCTCAAATTCCTTACCGCGAATCTCGCAGCCGTCACGCCGCTCGCCAATTACCAGGCAACCAATTTTCTGATCGGCAACGCATAGCGGTAAGATTGCTGCAATACCATATCGAGCATAATCACCAATGTCGCCAGAACCAAGCGTCTGCGAGTCCAACCATGCCGGCACATTACGCTTGCCAGCAATATACGGCTGGTGATATTGATCGCAAAAAGCCACGCCAGCAAAACGTACTTGCAGTACACTAACAAAAGTTTCTAAATAGCTATTTAGCAATGTATCAATGTCTTTGGCATCAACCATTTTGCGCGTCAGAACGTCCACAACTTGTTGCGAACGATACGATGGACGGCGAACTCTACCAAAAAACCGCTTCATTGCCTTTATATTACACTTTTCTCGACGATAACGCTAGAGCTTACTCGAAAAGTAACTGGGATATGCTATTATAAAAACATGACAACTATCGCTATTATCGAGGACGATCAAGTAATCAACCAAATGTACCGCATGAAGTTCGAAGCAGCCGGCTTCGAAGTGGTTACTGCCAGCGACGGCGAGACTGGCGTCAAAGTGGTTCAGCACTCTAATCCTGACATTATTTTGCTTGATCTGCAGATGCCGAATATGAACGGCACCGAAGCGCTGCGAAAAATCCGCCAACAACCCGCTAATGCTAATACGCCAGTTATCATTCTAACCAATCTAGGCGAAGAAGAGGCACCTGCCGAGCTGCGTAACCTAGGTATTCATAGTTATATCGTCAAGGCTAATCTAACACCTAGCCAAGTTGTCATCCACGCCAAAGAAGCGCTGAACGATAAGCGATAGAATTACTATAACTTACCAACTCGCCGCAAGCACGCCTCAATCAGATGATCAAATAATACTGCGTATGTCAACGGACCGACACCGCCCTTTTGCGGTGTAATCGTAATATCGCTGCGCTGGCGAACTGCATCGTCAACATCGCCGACCAACACGCCGCCTTCGCTCGCCGTACCAGCATCCACCACTACCGTCTCTGGCGCGATCATTTCGGAGGTGATCAAGTGCGGCACGCCGGTCGCCGTTACAATTACGTTACATTTTCGCAAACTATCCGCGGTAGCTGGATTCGCTTTGTCGTAGACCTGCACGTTTAGACCGCGCTGCTGCCACATTTTTTCGAGCGGTGCTCCGACAAGCTTACCGCGGCCCACGATAGCAATTTGCTTATTCGATAGCTCGATATTATACCCAGCCAATAGCCAATCGATTGCCTGGGCGGTAGCGCTTGGATAGATACTACTAGCCCCTAAACCATCAACATCTTTCTCTGGTGCGATTAATTGGCACAGCTTTTCGGTCTGCGACACGTCATCAATCGGCAATTGCAGAATTATTCCCTGCACCGCTGGGTCGTTGTTAGCTTGATCAATCGCCGCTGCTATATCAGCTTGCGCGACTGCTTGTACGTCAACATCAATCAGAATATCTGCTGCGTAACGTGTTTTCATCCGAACATACGTTTGAATCGCTTGGCTAGCGTTTTTGCTCATTATAATAACTAGTTTTGGTACCACACCATATTCTTGGCGTAGATTTCGTACTTGACGCGCTTGGCGCTGCTTAATAAAACCTTGCAGTTCCTTGCCATTTAACTGTTTCATGATATACTGTCCTTTCTATCATCAATAAAAGCTGCCCATTGCCGAATCTTGCGCAAGATGGTTTTGAGCGGTAATTCAATTAACATATCCAACACCATCGACACAATATTAACCTGCGCGTATTTATCACTCATCCACCGGCCAGCGACTACAAACGGCAGATACAGCGTATCACGTACAAAGGTAAAGCCGTTGCTAGCACTGCGCACAATCTCGAGATCACGAATCAACCGGCTCAAGCGAAAGCCTAGGAAGCTCGCCGCCGAGAAAAATACAAAGAAAATAATAATATGCACTGGTGAAAAACCAATCAACGTCAGCAGCCAAGTCGCCAGCGCGAACACCGCCAGACTCATTACGCCGTACATAATCGAAAACATCGAGCTATACGTCCGTCCCGCTAATTGCCGCCGCATCAGTACAGTATTATCGCCGCCGTAGAGCATCTGATCGACCCGTTTAATCAGCGCTTCGGTATTTGCATATCCCGGCACATTCAGCGTCAAGCGCAGCAACACCATGTATATCGGCGGGAAAAACAAATTGATCATCAATACTAACCACTCAATCTGTCCGTGCGCCCACAGGTCATATGGCACTTCAATAGCGATGCCAATCAAAAACTTAGTAATTACCAAGAAGACCACGCTGCGCATAATAGCCCGGTTAATTCGCGCCATCATGCTAGAATATTCACGGTTCACTTGCCGCTCAAATTCGTCGAGAAATGCCTCGCGTTTTTGCAACAATGCCGGGAAATTGTCTTGCGTCTCCATCATATGGCGAATAACACGCAGCGGCGCCCCCTGCCGATCAACCACGCGGCGCAGCTCTTCAACCGACGTACTGCGCAGCATCTTATCAATTTTACGATTAAATTCAACAAAAGCCTCAAGCGACTCAACGCTCGTTCCATAACGCACCAATAGCCCTGCGCGCACCGTGGCTACGTCGCTCTTCATCAGCGCCTGCTGAATAGCCACATAAAGCACAGCTCCGTATTCATCAGCCGAAGTCGATTGCAGCGCATCCCGCGGAATTGCTGTCTCGAAATATTCATACACAAAATCAATAAACACATGATCGTCTGCGTGATCAACCAATACATTCGCCGCCAGTACCGACAGAGTTTCTAACAGCCATGCCGAAGAACGATCCAAATTGATTGAACGATCAGCAATCAGCTTTTCATACACTTTATAGTGCGCTGTTGCTAGTTTTGAAATCTCTTTGATTTGGCTGCGCGACACGCTATCGTTGGGCAAATATCCCGCAAAAGTCAATTCAACCACCAATTCTTCGCCGCTTTTGCGGACCAACGCCTCATCGCGAACAATAAACGATTGTTTGAAAAACCGCCGGATAGCATTTTGTAGCAGCAAGTGCTCCTCGGTATTTTCAGCAGCGTTGCGCAGCTGCTCGTAAGCCGCCGTCAACATGCCGCCAGCACCAACGACATTAATTTTATCAGCCTGACTAAGTATTTGCTGCCGCTCATCAGACTGCCGCTGTGCACATATAACACCTGCCCGCAAGTGGGCGCCAATTTGATTCAACTCTGGCATTATTCGTATATTATCGTCGATTTTCACAGAATTAGCAAGAGTAAGCGTTATCATTCGACTACCCAACAGACCGAAAAATCCTAGCGTTCATATTTACTTTTACCTCTATCTATGCTATAATGAAAAGATAAGGGCCAGTAGCTCAGCTGGTTAGAGCACCTGCCTCTTAAGCAGGGTGTCGAGGGTTCGAGCCCCTCCTGGCCCTCCACGAAACTCCATGTAAAAAACTCATCATTACGATGAGTTTTTATTATCGCCTAGTTGAATAATGGTACCCCGAGCAGGGTTCGAACCTGCGGCCTTGAGCTTAGAAGTCTCCTGCTCTATCCAGCTGAGCTATCGGGGCACTCTGAGAATGTATTTAGTCGCCCGATTCGCTTAGACAAAAGCTGGATAGAGCTATGCGATTTTTGTCGCTGAGGGCTCACCAGCTGAGCTATCGGGGCAAATACTTTGGTGCGGGTGCGGAGAATCGAACTCCGATCTCGAGTTTGGAAAACTCGCATACTAACCGCTGTACTACACCCGCGCACTATATATTATATCATTACGTTAGTGTATAATAAAAGCATGGGACGTTTATTTGACCGCTTCTCAACCAATAGCACGCAAAGCGATGCTATGCACTCAAGCGGATTAACCAACAACAAGCCGCAGGTTGGCGGCAGGATTGCCAAAAATAGCTTCCAGCAGCGCCAAAGTACCAACACTAACCGGCAATATATCGGCGCATACAAGGATTCTGGAGTCAGACAAGATTATCGCAAAGCCTGGCAAAACCAGCAAATCGCCGCAGCCAGCACCAACGGAACGCAAGCGACTAATAGTAACCAGCCGCAAAGCTCGCGGGTTTCTGATGCAAACTCGCGAAGCGCAGGAACCACGCAGACAAATAAATCGTCACTCATCACGCCTACAACCGAGCCAGACGTTCCGTCGCGCACCTTCACCGAGCCGATCAAGCCGTCGCGCGACCCGTTCAACCGATAGTATTTATGATTTAGAGTCAAATAAAACACCCGAGACTAATGAAGAAAACCGGGTGTTTTATTTGGGGCGAAAGATGGGATTCGAACCCACGGCCTCCGGAGCCACAATCCAGCGCTCTAACCAACTGAGCTACTTCCGCCATAATGAATACTACGAAATGTACTAGCAGAATCTATCAGTTGGTTAGAGCGAGCGCTATTTTCAACGCTCAAGGCTGCCCAACTGAGCTACTTCCGCCATAATGAATACTACGAAATGTACTAGCAGAATCTATCAGTTGGTTAGAGCGAGTGCTATTTTTGATGCTCACGGCTGTCCAACTGAGCTACTTCCGCCATATTGCCCCTTTCTCGGGGCATCTATTACTATAGCAGACAGGCGCTTGATTGTCACTATTCCCAAACAGTTTCGATATCTGCACCTAACGAGTTCAGGCGGTTAGCAATATCTTCGTAGCCGCGATTGATATTGTAAACATCGCGCAGTACCGATTTGCCAGGCGCCGCCAGCATCGCTAGCAAAATCACTACGCTCGGACGCAGTGCGGCTGGCGCTGTGATATCAGCCGGCTTCCAGCGCGTCGGACCAGAGATATAAACCCGATGCGGATCGACCATATTTACTTGAGCATTCATTTTAGTTAGCTCAGTAAAGTAGATTGCTCGATTTTCGTAGCTCCAATCGTGAATCAGCGTGCGACCCTTGGCTACCGTGGCGCATAATCCTAAGAACGGCAGGTTATCCATGTTGATGCCCGGAAACGGCAGAGCATGAATCTTATCTTTCGGAGCATGCAATTCGGATTTTTTGAGCACGATATCAACTAGACGAGTGCGACCATTGCGCGCCATGTACTCTTCGGAAATATCGTGCTGCAGACCCATACCCGCCAAAGTCGCCAATTCTAACTCCATGAACTCTATCGGCACGCGCTTGATAGTAATTTCTGAATTAGTCACGACGCCAGCCGCCACGAAACTCATCGCCTCGATTGGGTCTTCGCTTGGGAAGTACTCGACGTCACAGTCAATTGACCTTTTGCCAGTAATCTTGAGAACAGTAGTACCGATGCCCTCTATTTTGACACCTAGCTTTTCTAGAAAGAAACAAACATCTTGCACCATATAGTTCGGACTAGCATTGCGAATAATAGTCGTACCATCATAAAGCGCTGCCGCCATAACGACATTCTCGGTGACTGTATCGCCACGTTCAGTTAAGATAATCGCCCAGTCAACACGCTGCGGCTTGGCTGTGGCAATATAGTTGTCATTGGCCGCCTCGACGCTCAAACCAAACGGTGCTAAGCCCGCCATATGCGGCTCAACCGTCCGCGTACCCAGACTACAACCGCCAGCAAACGGTATCTTGAACGTCTCGTATTGGTGTAATAGCGGACCTAAAAACATAATGATACTGCGCGTCCGCTTGGCGGCCTCAACATCCATACTGTCGAGCTGCAAGACCCTCGGCGGATCAATCTCTAGGTCATGCTCGCTAATCCAGCGGCATCGCACGCCTATACTTTCCAGAACCTCAATAATTCGATTAACTTCCTCGATCCGTGCTACCCGGCGCAGCGTCGTTTTGCCTTTGTTGAGTAGACTAGCGCACAGCAATCCGACAGCAGCGTTCTTGCTAGTTTTGATTTCAATTTCACCATGCAGCTCCCGGCCGCCGTTGATGCGAAAGTTAGTTTTGCCCGAGCTATTAATCCGTACTATTTCGCTTGACAGCACCTCGCCGATACGCGCGATCATCTCGAGACTGATATTCTGCTTGCCATTCTCGATTCGGTTAATTGCCGACTGGCTAGTGCCAAGCTCCTCTGCCAGTTCGTTTTGAGTCATATTGCGTGCTTGGCGCGTTTCTTGGATGAGCGCGCCAATATTTTTGAGATACTTCGCCGTTTTCATGTCACCATAATATACCTGATATGATATATTGTCAAGAAATTCAATCGCAACCAACTCTATTTCAAAACGTTACAATAAATGATCATAAGTGCTAAAATATAGATAAGAAAAAGGAGGATAATCATGACAGACATCGCAGTTGCTGATTGTATCGCCGGCGAAGAGGGGCGCCAGCGTGACGGTTTGGAACTAATACCAAGCGAAAATTACGTCAGCCAGGACGTACGAAAAGCGCTTGGCAGCGTTTTTACCAATAAATATTCTGAAGGTTACCCTGGAAAGCGCTATTACGGCGGCCAAGAATTCACCGACTGCGTCGAGCAATTAGCTATTGACCGCGCCAAGAAATTATTCCGCGCCGACCACGCCAATGTCCAGCCGCACAGCGGCGCGCCAGCTAACGAAGCGGTCTATAGTGCTTGGTGCCAGCCAGGCGATACTATCTTGGCGATGGACTTGAGCCATGGCGGGCACCTGACGCACGGCTCGCCTGTCACCCGCAGCGCTAACTTATACAACTTCGTCCCGTACAAAATGAAAAATATCGAAACTGGCGAAATTGATTATGAAGAGATTCGCCGCTTAGCACATGAGCATCAGCCGCGGATTATTTTGGCTGGCTTCAGCGCCTACCCGCGCGAAATGGACTGGGCGAAATTCGTCGAAATCGGCCGCGAAATCGACGGCTGCCTACTGATGGCTGACGTAGCGCATATTGCCGGGCTGATCGCTGGCGGCGTAGCCAAGAATCCGCTTGACTACGGCTTTCATGTCATGACTACTACCACCCACAAGACGCTACGCGGTCCTCGCGGCGGTTTAATACTCAGTATGGGCAAGGTGACTAGTCCGCTCAAAAAACCTGCCAAAACACTCGAAAACATCCCGACACTAATTGATCGGGCAGTCTTCCCAGGTATGCAAGGCGGCCCGCATATGAACACCATTGCCGCCAAAGCGGTAGCTTTCGGCGAGGCGCTGCAGCCCGAGTTCTGCGACTACGCGAAAAATATCGTCGCTAACGCCGCACGGCTAGCCGAGGAGTTGCAAAAACGCGGCTTCCAGCTAGTAACTGGCGGCACTAGCAATCACTTGATATTGGCCGACATCAACAAGAGTTTTGGTATCGATGGCAAAACTGCCGAGATCGCTATCGATAAGATCGGTCTGACACTAAACGCCAACGCCGTACCCGACGACCCACTGCCGATGTTCCGTCCTAGCGGCATTCGCCTAGGCACACCCGCCATCACCACCCGCGGCTGCCAGCCCGACGACATGGCGCAAATCGCTGAGTGGATCAAGCAAGCGATTGACGCCCGCGAGAACGAGAAGAGATTAGGAGTTTTGCGCCAGGAAGTGAGGGAGTTTTGTCGGGCATTACAATTATCATCAGTATAACTTTAAGTCTATTACAGCAGAAACGTCCTAGCACACGCCAGGACGTTTCTATTTTCAACTTAATCTTCTATAGTTATTTAGCAGCCAGAACCAATCTTTCGCTCTTTTGCCTTGCTCGCTGTGTAGTCATAGTAAGTGATTTTTGCGCCAGTGGCGGGACTACCACAAGTCGCATAGTTCAAGACGTTCTCTTTGCTTGGCTTATTCGCATCAGTAATAGCAGTACTGCTTACTGTCAATGCATTGGTATCCACGTGCCAAGGTTTACTAGCATTAGCCGGGTCAACCATTTTACCTGGAGTAGTCGTCGAAGAATCTAGGTCGGCAGGTTTTGGATAGTCGCTCTCATTTGTGAAATAAATCTGAACCTTATCAGCCAGCGTCTTCGCGCTTGATTCTGCGGTTGTTGTACGTGCCTGGTTCTGAATACCATTATAAGCAATCAATGAAATCACCGTCAAAATCGCGATGATGACGATCACAATCAAGAGCTCAACAAGGGTGAAACCTCGGTTTTTAAGTTGTTTTGTTGTCACAGTAATGTGCCCCCTATTTATTATGTTAGTTAATTGTAATTTGATAATACTACACCGATAACGAAAGCGCAAGTGGTTTTTTAATAGATGTAGCGGTTCTGCGTCGGGCGCAAGAATAATGATTCGGTTGGTGCGCGGGCATCAATATGGGTACCGTCACCAATCTGCCCGGCGTCATTCAGACCCCAGCAATACGAGTGTCCGTTTTCTACCACCGCGCATCCACGGTTAGCGCCAGCAGCCAGATCAATTATCCGCTGCCCCGCCGGAATTCCGCCTGGGCCAACCAATATCTCTATCGGTTTTACCGATCGGTTGTTGGGAAGCGCGCCAGGAGCAAGGTTCGCCCCTAAATGACCGTAGGCATTCGTCCCCCAGCAAAATACCCTGCCGCTGGTCATCAACATACACGAATGCCAAATACCCACTTCGACCTTTTTCACTCTATCTGACGGCGACAAGCCTGCTGGCCGATCAACCTTGACTGGAGTAGCCTTTTTGGCAATATAGCCAATGTGTGCCATACCTAGTTGCCCAGCACGGCCGTTACCCCAACAGTACGCCTCGCCGTTAGCGGCAGCGCATACATGAGTAAATCTGTCTGGCTCACCGCTTTGAGCCAAATATCCGTCCTGCGATATATTCGTTACATTGGTCAAACCAGAAACTCTCATAGGACTATAGACTGGCTGAGTGGCAGGGCTAGCAGATGTATTATTGCCAATCTGACCAACATTATTCTGGCCCCAGCAATAAGCAAAGCCATTGGCGATAGCGCACATATTCATCGACCGCGTACCACTGGTCGCTAGCGCAGTTGCCGTATAATTATTCGGCAGACCGCCAGAAACACCTGCTCTAACTAAAGTCGGCCATGGGCGCACCTTTGTTTTGTCACCAGTACCAGTCACACCGTGATAACCCTCGCCCCAGCAATATATTTTGCCGCCAGCAATGGCGCACGAAGTATTATATGAACCGCCGATGCTAGTTACTGTTTTACCAGCCAGCGCCCCCTTAACCTCAATAGGAACATTTGAATGTTCTTCGTCGCCGGATCGTCCATTACCAAGCTGACCAGTACCATTGTAGCCCCAGCAATAAACTTTACCTTCAGCCAGAGCGCAACTATGATACTGGGCGGTAAATAAGTCATCAATTCTCTTACCGTAGAGAACTCCTGTTTGTTTAACTACTTTGACTGGTATATCGGAATCGACGCTAAGCGCAGCTTTTGCTGGATTGCCTGGATTATGACCAACAGACCTCCCATTGCCCAACTGGCCATAACGATTCCTACCCCAGCACCAAATACTATTGGATAGAATACCGCACGTTCGATAAGTACCGCTAGAAGACTTCGTCGCAATCAGACCGGGACGCGTGATAAGTTTTTTGACCGAAACAGTGTATTCTCGCAAAACCATACCGCCAGAGTCCACAAGCTGTGTTTTGCCAATAGCCGAGACATCCGAATGATGATCATCATGAAAATTAAGGTCGCCAACGGTGAAAATTGTACGGATCGAACCTTCGCTCATAACGTATTTATTGGTCGGAATCTTGCCGTCTTGACCTTTGCAGTCGCTGTTTGGCGTTAGATACAAGCCAGCAGCTCCAGCAACATGGCCCCATGTTTGTTTCCAGTTGTTCATATCTAGACAAGCATTAGCTGCCGCCGTCCCCGATTCGCCAGCTTCTTGAGCCAGCTTATAATAATACTCCTCGCGAGAATAAATATACGAACGCGTAGTAACACGGTATGCAGCCGCTAGCACCGCCAATATAAATGTTGTCATTATAATCATTACTGCTAGAGAATAGCCCTTATCAAAGCGAATCATTCCTCATTTCCTTTCCGAACAGTTAATGACTGAGATATTTTAGACACTCCCCCCACAGGAGGACTAATTGTTATATCAATTTTAACCTTGTTAGCATTTTCAAACATATGGTCGGAACTGTGAGCAGCATCGTATTGGTTAGCTATTGGCGTATCATCCTTAAAATATTGAACATCAAATGCCGAAACGTTGCGAGCAATTGTTTCGTCGCGATAAAGCGATCGCCCTGGTGTTGCACCGCCAGTAAATTCGGATGATTGCGGAGGTATGGATTGTACTGCGATCTTGCGCCAAAATTCGTTATTTTCATCACCGGTACCACATATAGCAGAAGCGTTAACACCAAGGGCTTTATATCTTTCGCTTTTTATATCATCAAATATAACCCTTCGATACAATGTATTGTCCCGCATGAAGTAGATCACCATCTGTCTGTATTTTGGTTGGAGACGTCTTTCTGTGCTGCAATTAAACCTTTTTGTTGCGGCGTAAACTACTTCGCGAGAGCCTGCCCCGCGCCGCAAATTAGTCGCATATTGTATCAGGAGCAAGGCTCGTTTGTTGCTACCTCCACCAAAATATTTCCAAGTTTGCAGAGTAGGTGCAGGATTACTTACAGCGCTATATCCGTATCGATCAAGCATATTCATATCACCCCTTCTAGAAGTTGAGGCAATCTCGACTGAAGCTAAAACATCCATTTCGATAGCGTCCATCGTCACGTGCATGTCACGCGTCATTGAAGCAAGCGCATCTGCTGCTATAGCCTGACGGTAAGATGCTGATATAATACCGCCAAATACTACAACCACTATAAACATAACAAACGTCGTCACCATTAGCTCTACGATGGTGAATCCAGATTGGTTAGAATGCCGCATATGCAACATGGGTTACCCTCTTACCATTACCATATGTTACTACAGACTCAACACGAATCGGCATACCCAAACTGTTGACAGTGTCGCCGCAACCATACGGCGCCGATGCCACAACTTTTTGCTTAGTAGTTCCGGGCAACTCACTAATATGCCCTTCTGAGTCAAGCAATACCTGCTGCACAGCGCCTGGCAGCTGATCGGTACACAAAAACCACGTTGGCGGAGCTCCGTTAACATACTTACGCATATTATCGTACGCTAAATAACTAGCCTTTTGATCCTGGCGGTTGATAATCGAGAGTATACTAACCTGGGTATGCATCGTTAATATACCAAGCGATATTATCGAAATAAATAACAGCGTAACTACCACTTCAACAATTGTAAAACCTTCGTCCGTTCTCACCTTGACCATATGCTGTTCACCTGATAAAGCGCATTATCTGATTCGCTATAGTAATATATTCTGAAACCGACGCAAACATCCTTACCCGAAGCGCCGTAAATTTTATCGCAGTCGGATCTCTCTCTGTCTTGAGCACAATACCTATAGAGCATTTTCTGCTCGTCCGTCCAGCCCCAGCTGGCTGGTATCGGGCCAGCCGCCGGGCAGCCCTTGACTAGTCTATTACCAGAACGGGAGGGGTCTTGCACAACTGTAGTGTCACTAAAATATTTGCCTATATCAGCTAACAGCGCGTTGCCAGTTGGGTACTCATGCCCCCTGAAAGTGGTGTTGTATTTATAATAACGTTCAAGATCTAGAGCCATGGCTTCAGCGCGAGCTCTACGGGTTGCATCGCGACCTTTCGCCGTCAAGCCATTGAGCGTAGTCATAGCAATTATCAGCAGCACACCGATGACGGTAACTGCAATAACCACTTCAACTATAGTAAACCCGCCCTCTTTACGCTTCATGACTTAATTGTAGCGCACAATTTATAAAATGGCTATGCTTTTTCTGTGTTTTTGCCAGGTATCTCTAACGGCTCTTGCTCAATGGTGATACCAAATTTTTGGTAAACGGTGTCAATGATTTTTTGGCGAGCTTGCGCTAGATCTTCATAGCTCTGTGCCGACTCATTAATAAGGACTAGCGCGTTTTTGTCGTGGACGCGCATACCATAATGAAGCGTACCTTTGAGCCCACATTGGTCAATTAGCCAGCCAGTTGGAATTTTGTATGTACCATGCGACATATCATAATGCGGGATATCAGGATACTTCTGCTGCAATTTAGATAATTTATCAGCCGAAATAATAGCGTTCTTGAAGAACGAACCAGTGTTTGGGCGGACTTTCGGGTCGGGCAACTTATCAAAGCGAATCTTCATCACAACTTCGCGTAATGTTTGCGGTGAATAATCGTGAATATCGTGCTCGTCTAAATAACGCTGAATCGCTACATAAAACGGCGGTCGAGATTGATGCCGCGACAAGTTAAACGTTACTGATGTTATAATATAGCGCCCCGCCCAACGACCGCGAAAAATACTATGACGATACGCAAAGTCACACTCAGCATTGCTAATAGTTACAAATTGGTTATCGCGCGTATCGTAGGCATTGACCGAGACAATCGTCGAAGCAGCCTCTTGTCCATAAGCGCCAATATTCTGTACAGGCGCCGCACCGACCGTACCAGGAATCGCCGACAAGCATTCCACGCCGCTGAGATTCATCTCGACCGTCCGCCGTACGAAGTCATCCCAAACCTCGCCAGCACCAGCTACAATCGTCACCAAATCGTCAGTTTCGTCAACAACTTCAAAACCTGGGATGCGATTGAGTATAATAAGTCCGTCGAAGCCCTCGTCGTGCGCTAACGTATTACTGCCGCCGCCGAGAACGTATATATCCAGATCGTGCTCATGGGCATAGCGTACTGCTTCGGCGATATCGGCGCGAGTTCTAGCCTCGACAACTTGCCGAGCCACGCCGCCGAGCTGCATAGTTGTAAGCTTTTTGAGAGAGATGTCCTGCTGTATGTTCATAGTTTGATTATACAATATGTGATATAATTGCGATAGGCGCCCGTAGCTCAGCGGATTAGAGTACTTGGCTTCGAACCAAGGGGTCGCAGGTTCGAATCCTGCCGGGCGTACCAAATGTGCCCCGTTAGCTCAACTGGATAGAGCGTTGGTTTCCGGTACCAAAGGTTGCAGGTTCGATTCCTGTGCGGGGTACCAAAGATAGCAGCAATGACAGCTGTCTATTTTTTTAATTTGATCGATTGATTCGTTATTTGACTTTCCATATCGCCTATGCTTAAATTGAAGTATTGTATTCTGAGGAGAGGAATATGGAAAACCAACAAGCGAACCATAGAAAAATAAAAGTCGTTATCGGGATATTGGCCATTGTACTAGCAGCAGTTTTGTTGTACTGGCTGTTTACCAGTTTGATTAGCATGAATCAGCATAATCAGACAAATCAAGGACCTAGCCATAGTACTACTTCTCAAGTAGACGACGAAAATAGCAAGCCGCAGCGACCAGATTCGGATTCAGAACCAAGCTCAAACCCGGACGGCAAGAACGAGACTAGCCAGACCAAGACTGATGAATCCACGAACAGCTCGCCTAGTGATTCTACCAAGACGGCTGGAAATGGCGTCTCGGTTGTTGGAAATCACAATACTTATCATTACCGCCAAATAGCGTCGCCGGGCAGACCGTCAATTCACAATGCTGCTAACCATCAACCTGCGAATACTCCGTCCGCTAAGCCTGACAATAACAAACCGACTACACCGCCCAATCCGTCCAAGCCGCCTAAGCCAACGCCCGAGCCAACGCAGGCAGCTGTAAAAATCGTCGGTGCAGCAGAAGTCGGCTCAACCTTAATCGCGCAAATCGACGATCCTGACGGGTTGAAAGACGGCGGTATACGGTATTATCAATGGTTTGCCGACGGCGCGGCTATTCCTGGGGCTAGTTATTTCTCATACAAGTTGACACCATCAGAAGTGGGTAAAAAAATCACCGTCAAAACAACTCATGCTAACAACAAAAACGTAATGAAGAATTTAATTAGCCCAGCTACGGCAGCTGTCGGCAACGCCGCATCAAATAATAACCATGGTAGCGTCACCATCGACGGAATTAACCGAGTCGGACAAGTATTCACTGCTCACATTACCGATGCCGATGGCGTGCCAGAGAGCGGTATTACTTACCGATGGTACGAATTTTACGGCAAATTCTTGGGAACTGGCAAAACTCTCGCGCAAACCAGAGATCACCTCGGTATGCAAGTTATCGTCCAAGCCAGTTACACCGACAAAAAAGGACATAAAGAGAGCGTCACTAGTGGATTTAGCGGGTCGGTCGTTGATGATTTGGGCGGCGGTACTGGCGCGGGGATAATCAGTCCTGCTGCGACTGCGCCAAAAATTACCCTTCATGGGCCAGCCAACGTCAAAGAAGGAGAGACTGCTGTTTACACGGCAACTTTAGACAAAGCAGCCAGTACCGATGTTAGCGCGGACATCAAAATCACGCACAATACTAGCAACCCGAACAATCTCAATGTCCGTTGGGACAGCCAGCGAGTGGTTATTAAAGCCGGAGAGACTAGCGCCAAATTCTACGTTGATACCAATGCCGGCACTGACGGTAAAGGTAAAACTTACACCGTTTCTCTTAGCAACGCTGTCGCTGGTATGGTTAATAAAACAAATACTAGTACCTATGCTGCGGTCAATGCTCAATCGGTCTTTATGCTATCTTACGTTTATCCGCTCGCTGAGGCTGGCGGCAGCGAGTTCTCCGACTACTGGAAAGCGGTTCATGCAGCAGGCAGCAGCAAAATACCGTATACGCTCATCATGGCAGATGGCGGCCCTGACGCCAAGCTCGACCCAGGCTATGTACGGCTGCTAAAAAAGAACACCGAGCTTGGTTTCAAAACTGTCGCTTACATCCGCACTATTCATCAAACTCGCCCGATTGCCGAAGTTAAAGCCGCCATGGCTAAGTTCATTGAACTTTACGGGGCAGATAAAATTCACGGATTCTATTTCGACGAGATATCGTCCAGAAATAACGGCGCAACGGCTTACATGGCAGAATTATACAACTACACGAAAAGCACCTACGGCAACAAGTTAGTCGTCGCCAATCCTGGTACGCACATCACCGACGCGATTGCGCCATACGCCGATATTTTCATGACCAACGAAGGCACTGCTGACGAATATATTAATAACTATAAGACCGCTTACTCTGCCTTTGAAAAAGACCCAGCTAATTCCCATCGTATTTTCCATACGATTTATGCCGCAAAAGCTAGCGATTACCAAAAAATAATCAATTTATCGCGCCAACGCAATGCCGGCTGGGTATTCATCACCACCGATAGTACGATCCCTGATGGCAGGCCATACAATGATTTGGCAAAGAATTTCCCTAGCCTCGTTGATAGCGTCAACAATTTAGGCCGCCAGCCGCTTGATCCGAATAGAGCCACGGAACAACCTTTGCTATCCGGCGCAATAATCAACGGATCATCCGTCACCACGACTATACTTAGCCAATAATCGCATCGGTATGCTACACTATGTTTATGGTTACTAAGGCAAAAAAATCTCCCAAGAAGACTCGCAAACAGCGTGTCAAACACATTACAAAAACAGATACTCACTTCATGGTGCGCCGCAGCTTACTGGTGTATGCGATATTAGTTTTTGTACTTTTTTGGCTAACGGCTATGAGCGTATATCTAGTTGACAGAATGGTCGTAGAATATAACAACACTGCTCGTTATAATCAAATTCATAGTATATATAACAATTTGAAGCTAGATAAATCTTATAGACTAGCAGTTTATAAAAGTAATATTTCGAATGATAAATCCATCACTACAGAGTATGGCCATAATACTTCTGTAAGTAAAACTCGTATAGATTTAACCAAAAAAATTAAAGAGGCCGGCTTCTCGCTTATCAGTACGAAAGATAAAGATACTATCATTCAAAGTGATACGTTCAAGGATACTAACGGCCATATTTTATACCTGAGCGTTATACCGCAGGCGCTGCATAAAGATTATGTATACGGTACCTCCGAGATAGCCAAGCCGTACGCCAAAATAGACGCCAATAAATTCGACCACGAGCCAACTAGCTACGTCACTATCAAAATAAGCCTTGGCGACTAGTGGGATAATTGCCGGCAAAAATACGAAACGCATGCCTTGCATTAGATAATTGTTTATGTTATAATATAGGCATGGAGACTAACGGCGGCGAACTGGGTTTTAACGACTATTCAAGATCGGCTGTACAAGCAATTCGCGATGGATTTTATTCTCTTGCCGCAACGCTAGCGACAATGGCGTACAATATGACGTCAGATCCATCCGAAAAGGCTCGGATGGCGCGCGACGTAGGTAACGCCTATAGTCATTTAGGTAACTACGAAGAAGCTGAAAAGTGGCTTACTGAGGCAGTTGATCAACATAAAACTTTAGCTGAACAAGAACCAAATCGCAGCACGCTGCGCGAGCTGGGAGCTAGCGCAGCCATGCTGGCAACCATGCAATTGTCGCGCATAGCAAGCGATGAAACTTTTGATACTCCAAAAAATAATACCGAGACTGTTGAAACTTTTCGTTACGGACTAGAAAAACTCGAGGATTCGCACAAACATGCCGACGGACTAAATCGTATTGATCAATATGATATTAATTTTACCGCTCGAGCCAGCTACGCCGAGACGCTTGCCGGCAATAAAAAGCGAGGCTTGGCACTCGGCGTCAGAGCGGTGCGGCTAGCATTCTGGTCCGAGTCGCCGCAGCTTGATACCACTAATACATCTCTCAGTAAAAAAGAACGCTACAAAACCAAAGCACGGGCGCTCGTGCGCGGTATTGGCGCGCTAGCCGTTGGCATTGTTGCGCCTATCAACCGCCGCGCCGCCAAAACTCTTGTTAGAAAACTTTCTTAAGCTTGGTTCTGCTGGTTAGGCACATCGCCTTGCAATGGAGCTACTTGCGATTCAGATTCTTCAAAAATTCGCCGTACTTGCTCGGCATCAATGTTCACCGAATCGCCCGGATTAACCGCCCCCGATAGCATGAGCTTAGCGATAGTATTCTCTACCGCTTTCTGAACGACGCGGCGCATCGGCCGAGCGCCTAGCCGCGGGTCGTATCCTTGCTGAACGAGAAGCTGTTTCGCGTCTTCATCAACAGTCACTGACACTTTTTGCGGCAATAGAGTTTTGTTGACGCCAGCCAGAATCAGATCAAGCACTTGCACCAACTCGGCTGGCGTAAACGGACGAAAGAGCACAATTTCGTCGAAGCGATTTAGAAACTCTGGTCGAAACTGGTTTGAACTAATTAATTCGTTGATAAACTGCTGTTCAAACTGCTCAAGCCGATAGCCGCGCTCGATATATTCGCGGATCCTATCAGCGCCAGCGTTACTAGTAGCAATTACGATGGCATCGCGAAAGCTAATCTCACGGTTCTTGGCGTCGCGCAAAATCCCTTCGTCGAGTAATTGCAGGAGTGTAGTTAGCACTTCTGGCGCAGCCTTCTCAATCTCGTCGAGCAACACCACACTGAAAGGCTGTTTCATTACTTGCGCGGTCAAGCTCATCGGGTCATCTGCGCCATCAGCGATTAAACGAGCGACATCCTCAGAGCGAACAAACTCGTTCAAGTCTAAGCGGATTAACTTGCCTTCGCCGCCAAAGTATACGTCGGCCAGCGCTTTTGATAGTTCCGTCTTGCCGACACCAGTCGGCCCCAAAAACAGAAAAGTACCAATCGGCCGATTCTCATTGCGTACGCCCGCGCGAGCGCGGCGCAGAGCGTCACTGACGACATTAACGGCGCGAACTTGATTAACCATTCGTTCATGAATTATGTCCTCCATATGCAGCAGCCGCTCGCGGTCTTCGGTCGTATTAGCTACGCTAACTTTAACGTCCATTGTCCGCTCGATTGCTTGCTGTACAGAATTCATGGTCACGATACCCGACTCGCTGAAACTAGCCGCCGACTCTAGCAATTTAAGCGCCCGACCAGGCATAGCTATATCGTGAATGTAACGCTGGCTCAAGCGATAAGCTTCGTTAATCGCTTGTATCATATAAGTAACTTTGCGGTTGAACTCAATTGCAATCAACTGTTCTTGTAGAACCTTTTTAGTCTCTGCTTCGTTGGTTTCGGCGACATTAATACGGTTAAGCGAGTTAGCTAACGACGGGTTGCGGCGGCTAATTTCGAGATAGCGCTGTTCGTCCATGCTTAAAATTAAGCGTAACCTGCCAGCGTCTAAAATCGGCTGCAAAACATTTGTTAAATCTACTGACCCTACGCCCTCTTCGAAGAATAACTGCGCGTCATCAAGACAAACAATTATATTCTTGGCATTGTAAGCCTCACCTAAAACCTGCATGATTAAGTTTTCAAGCTCGCCGCGTCCTGGCGCTGCCGCAATCAGCGACGCCGAGTCAAGAATGAAGATCTGGCGGAAGCGAAGATTTTCGGGTACATTCGCATCAGCGTCCAAAATTCGTTCCGCGAAAGCATGAATTACTGATGTTTTACCAACACCAGCTTGACCGATAAGAACCGCGTTTTGCCGACCGCCCGTACCAAAAGCTTCCACTAGCTGATCAATCACCTGAACATGCGATGGTATGTCAATCGACAAGGTATTACGGCTAGCGCCAATCTGCTCGCTGATATTTTGCCCGAATCGCTCAAGGTGCGGAATCCAACCAAACGACCAATCGCGTGCCAAACCGCCAGTCCGCCGCCGCTGGCCAAAATGCCGAACAATCTCCATCAAATGCTCTTGCCATAGAATACCGGCATCCAAATCTTCATCGCCCAAATGAGTTTGCGCTATTATTGATTGATAATTCGGAAAGCTCCTCACTAGCGCTGTAGCTAATACGGCACCGCTGATACGGTCTAATTGATTGGCTTGGCGAATGTCGTCAGCTACACTCCACAGTTCGTCAACGGAAATCGTCGAACCCTCAGCGATAGTGGCTAAAAATGACGGCGTCATACCAAGCCGTACCCCCATGAATTGACCGCTTGGCACCTCACCAATTACTTTAGCGATATCTCGCACATTCGGTTCTCGCGACAACCGGCCCAACACGTCGCCAGCTAACAAATCATCAACTGAGCCGCCCCTACCAGCTGGCAGATCGTGAACGTGCCAATTATAAAATTTCACCGCCATATATAATACTGCCGCCAGAGCGCCGCACAGCCAACCTAGCGACAGACGCTCCATAGTTACTAGCATAGTACCCGATATCACCAGTAATAATGCTAACCATGAAAGACTTTTTGCAATCATCGGCGACAGCAGCCGCCCAAAGCGCGCTTCGCTGGCTCGCTGAGACGAATATCTAAAAGTACCTAAAGATGCCATGGTATCCACCCCGATATTGCCGCAACAACCATTACCGCTGGCATCGCTGGCACTAACGGCCAAATAGCCAAACGCAGTAGACCAATCAACAGCATCAAGCACAAGGCTGCTACACCTATCAGCAGCGTTATTATCCTTATAAAGCCGCCAATAATCCGCGACACTAAGCGATCAAAGAACGCCCGTAGTTGCACCCCGATTGGTCCGCGCACTTTCCCAGCTGAAATTTGCCGCCACGGCGCGAATAGTGTTTTGAGTAATAATCCCAGCGAAAACGTGTCGTATAATCGCTCGATAGATTCCCAAACATCTACTGCTGCCCGCTTCCAACCAACGCTATACCACCACGAAATCATGCCCACAATAAACATATGCTTTTTATTATAGTTCAAAAAGTGTTTGGACGCTACTATAATACGCCAAAAACAGGTATAATGAGTTTTATGCGTCAAACTCTCACGACTATGCTCGGGAAGACTGTTAAGAAAGCTGCACAGATTCGCGGCGGTAGCGGCTCAGCCTTACCAGGCTTGGTAATTGAAAAAATCGACTCAGATTTTGTTAGCCGCACATTACAGCAACTACCAATGGGCGTAGCACTCATTAGCGGTACCAACGGCAAAACTACTACTACCAAAATTGTTGTCGAATTACTAGAAAGCCAAGGCCTGAAAGTATTCACCAACCGTACTGGCAGCAACTTCACGCGCGGCGTGGCAGCAGCGCTATTAGGCGAAGTTGATTTGCACGGACGAATGGACGCTGATATTGCCGTGCTTGAACTCGACGAAGCCTATGCTGTTCACTTTGTAAAAGCAATCAAGCCAAACTACTGTTTACTGCTAAATGTCATGCGCGACCAGCTCGACCGCTTTGGCGAAATTGACAATACCGCCAAACTACTCCACAATGTTGCAATAAACACAACAAAGTGCGTAGTCCTTAACCGCGACGACCCGCGACTAAGTAGTCCTGATTTTGTAAACGATATTAAATCACCGCTGCGAAGTTTTGGCGTTAACCCAAAATATTCGCAGACTTTCCCTTCTGATGATTCTCTACGTAGTAGCGAGCAAAATGCGGCTAAATTGTACGCTGACGACACCAGTCTTGAAAAGTTTAAAGACCAGCACGCCATTATCGCTTTTGGTGGCAACGATCACTCGATAGATCTAAACTTGCGTGGCATCTACAATCTTCAAAATGCCACCGGTGCTGTTGCTTTAGTGCGCGCAATTCTCGGTAATAGTCTAAATGTTGATTCTATGCTCAAAGCGCTATCAGGTATTAAGCCAGCTTTTGGCCGCGGCGAGCAATTAATAATTGACGGACAACCCTGCGAGCTAGTATTGGTCAAAAACCCGGCTGGCTTCCGTTTGGCCCTAGCTTCGTTCGATCCAGCAAACTATGCCACTATGATAGCTATTAACGATGCTTACGCTGATGGCCGCGACATGAGCTGGCTTTGGGATGTCGATTTCGATAGCTTACAAGAACAAGGCGTCACTGCTGTATCTGGTGTCCGCGCCTATGACATGGCCCTGCGACTAGAATACGACGAAGTGCCTATCGATTTTGTTGATACCGACCTGGCGGTTGCACTGCGCCAGCTTATCACTAAACACACTCGCCAACCAAAACGTATTTACTGCAGCTACACCGCAATGTTAGCACTACGACGACTACTAGCCCGCTATACCGACGTGGAGGAAATCCGATGAAAAAGCAACCGCAATCTATCACTATCTTGCAACTTTATCCGCGCGATATGAACATTTACGGCGACTGGGGCAATGTCCTGACTCTCAAGCGGCGACTAGAATGGCGTGGTTTTGCTACTAAACTAATTGAATACAACGTTGGCGATACTTTTCCAGACGATGTTGATTTAATTGTCGGCGGCGGCGGGCAGGACTCCGGACAATTACGAATTAGTGACGACCTGCAAAAGATTGCCCCTCAGCTCAAACGATTAGCTGACGACAATTTACCAATGTTAGTTATCTGCGGTTTATACCAACTATTCGGCCGCTCGTTTACTACCAAAGACGGCGATATAATTCCTGGTATCGGTATTCTTGACCTAGAGACAATTGGTGGTGACGAGCGTATTGTTGGTAATATTATCGTCAAAAGTCCAGAGTTCGGTGAAACTATCGGTTATGAGAATCATTCTGGGCTAACTACGCTTAGCCAAAATACCACAGCACTCGGCGACGTCATCAAAGGCGTAGGCAACAATAATATTGATGGCCGTGAAGGCGCCCGTTATCGTAACGTTATCGGTACCTATTTGCACGGTCCGCTCTTGCCAAAGAATCCGCACATCGCCGATTGGATGATTTCGCAAGCTATAATCCGTAAATACGGCGCCGTCGTTTTAGACCCGCTTGAAGACAAGTACACTGAACAAGCTCGTAATATCGCTAAAAAACGCCCGCGCTAGCCACTACTTTTAACACTATCCTCAGATTGGACCTGCTATACTGGTAGAAGTGACCAAAATGAGCGCTGTAAAAAAACCAAAAATTAATCGTATTGTCAGCCTAGATTTAATGAGAGGCTGGTTTTTGGTGATAATCATACTTGATCATTTGAGTTATTTTCCAAACGGCCTCGTGTTCATAAGCGGCGACAGCAGATTATACGTCACTGCCGCCGAAGGATTCTTTATTATTTCTGGATTAGTATTAGGTATTGTCCGCGGCGCTAAATTAACAGAGCGCTCGTTTAGATACGCTGCTAAATTGATCTGGCGGCGAAGCTTCATGCTATATCTAACCAGTATCATCATTACAATATTATCGATTGCAATCGGCTGGCATTTTGTTGGTAACGACGGCGTCAAGTCGCCTTTGCCTCCGCTAGATAGCAATATCTTTAGTCTATTTTGGAGAATAGTTACTTTGCAAGAATTCTACGGCTGGGCCGATTACTTGCGTCTATATGCGATATTTTTGGCGCTAACACCAGCTGCGCTTTGGCTACTGCGCCGCGGCAAATGGTACATCGTTCTAGCCATCAGTACTCTAGTTTGGCTGCTAACGCCAAAGCCGGTTAACGAATTCACTCAGCCATTTACTTGGCAATTTATTTTTTTCATCGCCTTCACACTAGGATTTTACTCGCCGCAAATTAAATCATGGTGGAATAGTTTGTCTGCCAAAACGCGGCGCCATACTAAAACTGTCATCTTTACCCTGTTTATCATCACTTTTATCGCCAATGTTTTTGCCGAGTTTTTCGCGCCAGCCTTAAACGATAATCTTTCGACAGCTATTAATAATTTTCGCCCTATTCTAGCGGCCAGTTTCGATAAGTTAGCTCTAACGCCAGCGCGCGTAGCTATGTCGCTGCTCTGGTTTATTGGGTTTTTTATGATTTTCCAGCGTTTTGAAAAACAAATTAAACGCTATCTCGGCTGGCTACTTATTCCTTTTGGGACTAATTCACTTTACGTTTATTCAATTCATGCCTTCGTAGTCATGGGAGCGCATCTAATAGTCAATCCGCAATATGGCGCACCAGCTAGTTATTTTAATTCTTTTGACCGTCTAGCCGAGATTCCTCAAAACCTCGCGCTATCGATTTTGGTAATTGCAATTATTTACCTAGCAGTGCGAACCAAATTTTTGATGAAGATTATTCCGCGCTAAACTTAGTGATTTTTAGCGGTGATAAATCGATCGTTTCGACCTCGCGATAGTTACCTGGCAGATCAGCTTTCATGTCGCTATAGTAGACATTATAGATATTCTTTGCGCGGGTAAATGTTTTTTTCGTGTCGACAACTTGGCGGCTGCTGCCATCCAGCGGAGCATAACCGCCGCCAAGATGTTGGTCACTACTAGCAAAGTATATCTGGCAATTCGGTAGATAATAATCTAGCTCAATCGCCACATAAGGATCGGCAGCCAATACCACATCATTTTCGCTACACCTAATCATAGAAGCAACAGAGTTGACGTTTGGCTTTTGCATACGTTGAAAGTTATAATTACCAACCTGACTGAGATTAGTTGCCCCGACCGCCAGAACTACCAGCAGAACTAACGGTGAAGCTATTCGCCAAACTTCACGATTCTCATGTTCGGTCGACAGCGCGAGACTAGCTCCCACGAGCATAACTAAGCCAATCGCAACGTGCGCCAAATAACGCTCGACGTACATCGGTTTATACAGAGAAATCACCATCAATAGCATTATCGGCACGCTGATATAACTAACTAATAGCCACAAAATATCATTTTTTTTCTTAACATGAAAAGTAATAACAATTGAGCGGACAGATACAAAAATTATCGCTAGCACCAATATTGAGGTAATCACACCCAGTTGCCAAAGCGGCTGGTATATTGCATTAAACGAAACAATACCAACTAACTGCTCGAGATTCATTGGCTGCCCAATTGGTGCAAGCGCTCCATTGCCAACCTGTTTCAAAAAAGACGATAGCCACGGGAGAAACAGCAACAAACTAAACGCATAAGCCCCTATCCAGCGGCACTCTTTCCATAAAGACTTACGCAACCTACCAGCATCCATCGCGACTAGCCAGGCTAGATGAGCTAGCCACAAAAGCGCCAAGTAGTATAGCGTGTACATACCGAGCGCCACTAGCACTCCATAAATAAGCCAGTCAGTCCACCGCTTGCTAGAGTGCGCCCGTACCAACATCGCCGTCGCCGCTACGCCGATTAACGACGCCATAGCGTACATGCGAATTTCGAAACCGTAGCGCATTAATAATGGCGCCAGAAGCAACATTGTTAGCACATAAATGGCTGCTCGCGCATTAAAATGCCTTTTAATAAAACAACCAGCTACCGCAATTGAGGCTCCATAAAAGATCACGCTTAGCGAGCGCAATGCTAGTTCGCTCCAGCCAAAAACATTCGCCCAAATTTTCAGAACGAGATAATACAGCGGCGGATGAGTATCAAGTGCCGACAGCCGAATAATCTCGCTGGCAGACCGCTTGGCTACCATTATCGAATATGCTTCATCAAACCAAACGCTCTGCCGCAAGCCAATCCATAAACTAAGAGCTGCCGCTACTGCTGGCACAGCAATTATCAGCCACCTATAGACCTTGTCATAGTCATTACTATGCTTCCAAAATAATATTTTCATGCTTTGATTATATTACGACTAGGAAAAACTCGCAAAATAATATATAATAGCTTTGTACATCTATCGGGGTGTGGCGCAGTTGATAGCGCGCGCGGTTTGGGACCGTGAGGTCGAAGGTTTGAGTCCTTTCACCCCGACCATTTGAATCATGAACCTGCCAACAAGCGGCAGGTTTTGTTATTATTCTGTTTTGCCCTCCCATACTCCTCATGCTATCATAACTATATGAAAAGCAAACAACACTCGCGCCGCCGCATAGTCGTTAATATTTTTGGCACATTAGGGTATTTGTCAGTATTTTTGCAGTGGACGTGGACGGCAATTATATTACTATATCCGTTATTCCAATCAGAAGCTGTACAAAAGATTTTTCTACCAGAACGCCAAGCGCCTCGCCCCGTCGTGAGCCACTCTGGATGCTATAGCGACGCCGCCCCTTTCATTGCCATCGTCTCTATTGCCATTACAGCTGCAATTATTGTTATGTCAATAATCACGCTGATAGGATTGCCAAAGAAAATCGGCAAGACTGGCGCTAAAATCACGCATTCGGCAGCCAACGTGATAGCCGCCAATACCCGCCCGCCAAAACAACAACCAGCAAAAAAATGGAAATTAAACTTGTCGTACAAACTGATAATTTGCATTAAATTAATATTGACGGTTCTGCCGGTCATTCTGCTGCTCTTTGCGCCGACAATTCCTAAACTACCGCACCAAGTTATGACTATTGTCGGCAATTTCTGCTTAGTGGTGTCAACCGTTTATTGGCTTATCCAGTATGCCTTAGCTAAAATCCTAAGCGTGCCGCATAAAGAAATTTGGTAATAATTCAAGCTTTCGGCGGGATGATGTCTACGGTGCGCGTTTGCTTATCTAACGGCAATTGATGACCAGTATCAAATTTATAGACGAGCAGTGTGCCAAACGGCATTTCCACTTTACCAATCTCTTCATCAGGAATCTGGTCGAGATACTTCATCAGTGCGCGAATAGTATTACCGTGCGAAACAAGCAGGATATTTTCGCCTCTTTGCAGCCGCGGCAAGATTTCGCTCTGAAAATATGGAATTGCCCGCGCGTAAACATCTTTGAGTGTCTCGCCACCTGGTACTGGATAATCCCAGCCGCGGCGAATTCCCTGAAATGCCTCACTGCCAATCTCGTCTTTGACTTCCCATTTGTTTTTGCCGGTTAAGTCGCCGTAATCGCGCTCGTTAAGCGGCTTGACGATAATCCGTTCGAGATCCGCCTGGTCGCCCTTGCCGCGCAGAATTCCATCGCAAGTCTGCTGCGTACGTTTGAGCTCGCTAGTATAAGCGGCATCAAAGTGAATATCGCGAATAATTTCACCAAGCTGCTCGGCTTCGCGCATGCCTTTTTCTGTCAAATTGACATCTGTCCAGCCAGTCCACTTACCTAATAAATTCCACTCGCTTTCTGCGTGGCGGCTAATAACTAAAATTCCCTGTTTTTGCACTTCCATAAATTCATTATACCGCGAAAAACGAGTTGCCTGAAATATTTTATCCGTGAGATTTCAAACAGTCTAGTCTTCTGCATTAAATGCTATAATATAACTATGAACGATTTCACAATTCAATCAATCAAAGCAAGACAAATCCTCGACAGCCGCGGCAACCCAACCGTTGAAGCAGACGTTATTTTAAGTAACGGCACGCTTGGCCGTGCTGCCGTACCGAGCGGCGCTAGCACTGGCTCGGCTGAAGCGCTTGAATTGCGCGATGGCGGCATTGACTGGTCGGGTAAGGCTGTTTACCAAGCAGTCCGCAATGTTAACGAGATAATCGCGCCAGCACTAGCTGGACACGATGCCAGCGACCAAGCTGCTCTCGACCAAATAATGCTCGATTTAGACGGCACCGATAATAAATCCAAACTCGGCGCTAACGCCATTCTCAGCGTCAGCCTAGCCGCCGCTAAAGCTGCCGCCAGCGCTAAGAATCAGCCGCTGTGGCGCTACGTCGCAGAGATGACCGACAGCACACCTGTCCTGCCATTACCAATGATGAACGTGCTCAATGGCGGCGCTCACGCAGCTTTCGCTACCGATATTCAGGAATTTATGATCATTTGTAAAGGTGCGCAGACTTTTGCAGACACACTCAAAATGGGCACCGAGATCTTTCATGCGCTAGCCAAAGTACTAAAAAATTATGATTACCCAACCACTGTCGGCGATGAAGGCGGCTACGCACCGCGCGTCCGCAACGGCAACCGCGAAGCGCTGGCCTTATTGTCCGAAGCCATTCAAAACGCCGGCTACGAACTCGGCCGCGACGTTGTCTTTGCGATGGACGCGGCGTCAAGCGAATTCTATCAAGAAGGACGCTACGAGCTTAAATGCGAAGGCAAGTCGCTAGCAAGCAGCGAAATGGTTGATTGGCTAGAAGCCTTGACAAATGAATTTCCAATTGTCTCAATCGAGGATGGTCTAGCCGAAAATGATTGGGATGGCTGGAAGCTGCTGCGCGAACGGCTCGGCGACCGCATCCAGCTAGTCGGCGACGATTTGCTTGTCACGAACACCTCGCTGATTGAACGGGCTATCACTGAACAAACTGCCAACGCGCTGCTAGTTAAACCAAATCAAATTGGCTCGCTGACCGAAACTATTCAAGCTGTTAAAATGGCGCAAAATGCTGGCTGGCGCACCGTCATGAGCCATCGCTCTGGCGAAACCGAAGACACGACAATCAGCCACTTGGCCGTTGGCCTGGGTTGCGGCCAGATTAAAACTGGATCGCTATCGCGAACCGATCGCGTCGCTAAATATAACGAGTTATTACGTATCGCCGAAGCTGACCAATCATTGACGCTAGCGCAGCCATTTAGCGAATAAGTAAATCTGTAGGTTTTACTTCTACAAAGCGAAAAACGCCTTTTCTTTGTCAAGAGGTGTTTTTCGTATCAAACTAATTATGTTATACTACTAACGAATAATCGTTTTAGGAGGTTAGTTGCTCTCGATCAAACAAAAAAAGCGCCGCCGTCCATATGCTATTTTTGCAGTGGCGATATGCCTGATTAGCACTGGCGTGTATTTTATGATGCTGACCTTATCGCCGTCGGTAGCGCCTCTGATTTTTACTAAGCCGATTGATGCTAAATCGCTGCCAAAAGCCAAAATCGGCGAGAATCGCATTGTTATACCGCGCATCGGCGTCAATATTCACTACGACAAAGGCCGCACCGCACTCGATCGCGGTGCTGAATGGCGACAGCCAAACCATGGCAACCCCAAAGATGGCGGTAATTTCATTATTGCTGCCCACCGCTTCAGTATCCAGCCAACACCGCAGGGTACTGTTGAGAAATCGCCTTTTTATAACATTGATAAGATGAAACTAGGCGATAACATTGTAGTCGATTACGAAGGTGCTCGCTATGCTTACGAAATCACTAAAATATTTGATGTCAAACCAGATCAGACTGAAATCGAAGCTCCGTCCCAAGAAGCAAAGCTGACTCTATACAGTTGCGAACTTGGCGGCTCTGATACTGGCCGCATCGTCATCACAGGCAAGCTGCTCGGTCAAGTCGAACAATAAAATACTCTACCGGTTATCATACAGTAGAGTATTTTGATTATAAATTGCAGGCAGATAAAGAGGTAGTTATTTGGCGAACTCAACCGCGCGCGTTTCACGGATAACATTTACCTTGATAGTTCCAGGATACTGCATAGTTGACTCAATCTTAGTCGCGATGTCGCGAGCTAGCTTGATAGCGCTAAGGTCGTCGATTTTCTCTGGCGTGACAATCACGCGAATCTCGCGGCCGGCGCTTATGGCGTATGCTTTCTCGATTCCTTGGAAACTAGTCGCAACATTTTCGAGATCACGCATGCGCTCAGCGAAATTCTCAGCAGAGATATTACGCGCACCCGGCCGAGCGGCACTGATCGCATCGCAAATACGAACGACGATGGCCTCTGGCGTAGTCGCTTCAATGTCGTCGTGATGAGCCTCAATCGCATGACAGATACCCTCGCTCAGGCCAGCTTTGCGAGCCAGCTCAGCACCGATATGGTGATGCTTACCTTCAATTTTGTGAGTAACTGCCTTGCCCATATCGTGCAGCAGTGTCGCTATTTTGGAAGTACGAACATCAGCGCCAATCTCGCTAGCAATCATACCGGCCATATGCGCCATTTCGGTCGAATGCTTAAGAACATTTTGACCATAGCTGGTCCGAAACTTTAGCTCGCCAAGTAGCTTTAACAAATCGCGCGGGATACCGGTAACGCCAACTTCGCGCGCCGCATCTTCGCCAGCACGCTGGGTTTCCTTGTCGATTTGCTTTTCAGCTTTCGCAAAGACTTCTTCGATACGCCCTGGGTGAATACGACCGTCCTTCATCAACATCTCGAGACCGAGACGCGCTACCTGGCGGCGAATTGGGTCAAAGCTCGATAGAACTACCATGCCTGGCGTGTCATCAACCAAGAAGTCTACGCCAGTAACGCGCTGCATCGCTTGAATATTACGGCCTTCTTTGCCGATAATTCGACCTTTCATGTCGTCGTCTGGCAGTTTAACCGCGGTAACCGTGCGCTCAGCAGTTACCTCGCTAGCCATGCGTTCCATCGTTTCGACGAGGATAGTTTGCGCCCGCTCCTCGGCGTCAGCTTCAACGTCTTGCTGCATTTTGGCAACCAGATTTAGTAGATCACCCTTGATGTCGCGTTCAGTCATCTTCATCAACTTATCAGCGGCATCTTTCTTCTTGAGGCCGGCAATTTTCTCAAGCTTTTCCTGCTGACGCGTACGAATGTCACGGATCTCATTCTTCAATTCTTCAACTTCGTCTTCTTGCTTGCGTAATTTTTCACTGCGTTTATCAAGCTGGTCAAGTTTCTTGTCAAGCGACTCCTCACGGTCCGCCAGACGATTCTCGGTTTTTTGAAGCTCTTTGCGGCGCTCTTTCTCGATTCGCAGCGCTTCATCTTTAGCTTTGAGTACGATATCGCTAGCTTTGCGCTCAGCTTGTGCTATGACCTGTTCAGCCGTATTTTTGCTCTTGGTCTCTTGTTGGCGATCATATACCACTTTACCGCCAACGCCAGCAATAATACCAACAATCGCGGCAATAATTCCCTCAACCATATTTTTCCTTTCTTTCGCGGCAATTAGTCAACGCATCAAGTCAAAAAACCGCAAAATTATCAAAATTAAACTTATCAATGTCACATTCGTAGACACTACCATTGTACCGCGTTTATAACAAAATAAGCAACTATTTACGCGGTTTGGTGACGCGAGCCTCAGCGCCATACTCTGGCAAAACTATTTCATCATTGCGGCCATTCTGCAACCGCTCCAAGCACTCTTCACGCCAAACATCGCCAGTAACTCCAACGATCGGAATACGTTGTTCGTGCGCTATCGTATTCAACACTGCCAGACCAATCCTCAAACCAGTGAAACTCCCCGGACCGCGAAATACACCAATGCCCGAAATATCAGCAAAACTGGCCCCATTCTCTGCTAAGCGGTCGCGTAAATAAGCTAGCATATCGCGCGCGAGATTGCGTTCAGCCGACCATTCGTAATTGGTTCGTTTGTCACCGTCAACTAGCGTTAATTGCACCGTCATTTCAGCGCTATTCCACAATACAATCATCGTAATTTCTCCACAATTCGACGCGATTTTTCACCGCTGCTCTTCAAAGTTAGCTTGCGACTATCGTCAGGCTGCACCTGGATGACGATCTGCAATACGTCCGTTGGCAGTACGTTATTTACTACATCGCTCCACTCAATCACAGTAATTGTATGCGAATCGTGAATCGCTTCATCAAGTTCCATTTTCATGATACCAGCATCTGGTAATCGGTAAAAATCATAATGAGCCAACCGCAAGCCGTCCGCAGCCTCGTAATTGCGGCTAATCGTAAACGTCGGACTCTGAACCTCGTCGTCAATCTGCAAGCCGCGCGCCAATCCCTTGGTCAGTGTAGTTTTGCCAGCGCCAATATCACCGACAAGTTCGAGCGTCTCGCCGCCATGCAATAAGCCGCCAAGCTTCGCGCCAAACTGTATCAAATCATCCGCCGTCTGCAAGCTCACCTCTAATATCATATATTTATTATACAATATCGGACAGAGTTACTATGTTAAAATACGTTTATTATGAGTAATTTCTTTTGTAAATACCAATCGCCGCTGGACGAAATTACCATAGCAAGCAACGGCAGCGCTATCACTGGCCTGTGGTTCGCTAAGCAAAAACATTTTGACGCTGAGCTAGGCGAGAATAACGCAAATTCTGATTTACCGATTTTCACTAAGGCAATGCGCTGGCTTGACGCGTATTTCGCTGGCAAAAATCCTGGAGAAATCCCGCCAATACAGCTTGATGGAACGCCTTTTCAGTTGGAAGTCTGGCGTATCTTGCAAACCATACCGTACGGCGAGCGCACTACCTACGGAGAAATTGCTAAAAATATCGCCAAGAAACGCGGTATCGCCAAAATGTCGGCACGAGCCGTCGGCGGAGCAGTCGGGCGCAATCCAATTTCAATTTTCGTACCATGCCATCGGGTTGTCGGCAGTAACGATAAACTGACGGGGTATGCTAGCGGAATTGAAAAGAAAATTAAATTGTTGAAGCTAGAAAATATACTTTAATCTAAAGAAAAGACGCTATCTTTTCGGACTTTATACTTACTCATCAAACCTGACCAACAACATCTCTGTGTATAGATTATTACCTCACTGTCAGAGTCGGGCTCTATTTCTTTGCAACTTTTTTCTGCTTATTCCTCTGTCCTCTAGCTACCACAACCACCACTGCCGTGATAATTGATAGTCCGGCCAAAATAGCCAGCGCATAAGCATAGCCTGACAGCAGATAAATTAAAGCCAGCGTCACGCCGACAGCACCCCAGATAGTAATCAGCCGCCTGCCAAGCACCAAGCCGATGATAACCATCAGCGAATGCTCGGCCAGGAACAATATTTCCATGGCATTATCACCCGCTAGCGCCAGGACAAGGGTCGATAAACTAAACACAGCGAGTGCCAGCACCAAGTGCGCAATGGTAGATATCTGAACATACCCTAGCCAGCGCCACGACATCACCGCCCCTGAAAGAATTGCCGCTGAACACAGGTATGGCACCACTATGCCGTGAACAGGCGCAATTAGCATATGAATAGCAAATAAAATACCGCACAGTACCAAAAGGATGCCCGAATCGAAATACGGAATATTCTTCTTCGGTAACCCCTCAGCTATTAGAGCACTGCCGTTGACTATCCACGTCAAGGTTGCCAGTAATACCGCCTCCGTCGCAACACTGGCCGGCATAGCCATCAGCAGTAAAGTCATCGACCAGCCGATAGCGCTCCAAAATGACGCATAATACCAATAAACTGATAATTTCTTGGTTCGCGCAGTCACGGCGACGCCATAAAACACCGCAAAGATAATCAGTGAAACGATCGACATAAACTCAAGCTTAACGCCGAGCCATTGTGCAGTTAAGTAGAATAACAATACCAAACTTGGATGCGCCAATATCGCCATCGGCCGCCAATCCCGCTTGGCATACACTACCATATAAAGTGCCGCGACAGCCGCCAACCAGCCCAAGATTTTGAACGGCAATTCGTATGTCGTCGATAGATTTATCATCGGTAATATCACCGCTGGTACCGTAGCAGCCAATAGAGTCATATCGCTGATAGTTGACGCTCGCTTATTCATCGCCAGCGACCAATATACTACCCCAAAGCCGACAAACGTCGCCCAAGCAGTGATCGTGAAATTATCGCTTAGCGACACATTCAACCAATGCAAGAACAATAACGCCAAAGCAATCGTCGTCAAGTATGCCCCACCCAGATAACCATCTTCACGCCGCCGATAAAACGCATAATACAGCAGCGCTACTAACGGCAGCCAAACCGCCGGATGAATAGACGAAAAGATGATCAAGATAGCCGCTCCAATGGCAGAATATAGCAACAATTCGCGGCACTTAACCGCCGCCTCGTTGCGGTAATTGTACAGCCACTCTACTAACGACATCAACGACAAACCGTTCAGCCACGCCATCAAAATAGCAAGATTTTCGCCAGCCAGCTTGAAATAAGAAGCCAGCAGCAACGCTATCGCCAGAAAAGAGGCATGAATACCAATCACTAAGCCATAAACCTTCTCACGCCACGCAGCAATACCCATGACGATAGCGGCAACCGCCACCGAATCTGACAGATACAGCAAACCTTCTCCCGCTGGATGAGCAGTCAAAAAAGCTAAGGCTATAAACACCGTCATTAACCACCAAGCGGCCGCAGCGCCATACACTAGTATTGCTTGACTTTTAGTAATATTTGGGCGTTTCAAAACCAATAATCGGCAGACAACTGGCAGGAAAGCCATAAGCATAAAGATAGAGTAATGTGCATGCAGGGCTGTTATGGGGTCGAGGCTAAATAGCCTAACGCCAGCCGGCACCAACAAAATTCCAGACATTACTACCATACCGCCAAAACGGGCGCGGCGCAGCAATGCAAGCGCCATAAAACTCACTGCCGATATCATACTCAACAGGATAAATATGACCATATCTCTTAGCGGACTTTCGACGCCAGCTATAACCAAGAAAGCGGCCAGCGATACAACGAAACTAACCCACAATACTATTTCGTGCTGCTTATCCGGTTGCTTTTGGATATATATCAATCTGACAGACCAAACCATATTACCAAGTGCCGCTACCCCAAGCGCTACACCCATAACCAGCCTGTCGTTATTCGATAAGTACAGCGCAAAACTAGCAGTCATCGCCATCAACAGCACGCGCGCCGTCGTTAGTTCATACGTGCGCATATCCTTTGATTTCTCGACGAGGGCAACAGTAAAATAATATGTAACGCTGATGAACAGCAGCATACTGACGTCAAGCGTTCCCATATGCACCGACGAACCGATAGCGAGAAGCAAAGTGGACGGGACGATAAACGGATTAACCAGCGTCAACGGCTCGGTGAATTGGCGCGGAAAACGACTAGAAAAATACGCAGCCAAGGTCATCAGACATCCGAACAATAACACCGCAGCATAATACCACACCAACTGAGCATGCATAACAGCTGGCAAGCTGGTGGTCATCGTGAACATCGACAGCAGCGAAATATAGGCGAGCGGCTGGCTATTGAGCCTGACCGTAGCATCAACACATAAAAATGTACCGATGAAAGAGGTAGCAAGCCAACACAGCGCTGGATCAATCCCCAAAAGCAAGTGCATGCTCCACCCGCCAATCGGCACAGCAGCCAGCGCCGTACCAATAAACGCCGTCGAGGCCGGCTTTAAGATTAGCAAGCGGGTATATAACACCTGGCCAATGACATAATAGACAAAAATAAACAGCCAGACCAAACTAAACCTGAGCTGCGCCGAAAGCTCAATCGTTTGCGCCAACAATAATATACCAGCGGTTAGCAATAATGATGCCGTATAGAGCGCCACATTGATGGTGGTTTGACGATTTTTCTCTTTATCTTTATTACTGGCTGGAGATAGCCACTGGACAATCTGCGTCTTTTCATCGGGAATATTAGTATTTTCTTCAACTGGCGCAGCATTAGTAGGCAATACTACATCAGGCTCGTTTGATTCGTTGCGAGTTACTACAAAACCAGCAAATTGTGAAGCTGCAGTCTGATTCTCGGTAATAAGTTTGACCTGACCGTCGCTACCTTCAATTTTCGCACGGCCATTCTGCGCATCGCACACGCCGTCCCAGTAACCGCGCCGGTAACCCTCGGATTGACAAGGTAGTCGATTATTACCTCTCTGCGCCACCTTAATTATCACGATGACAATCACTAACAGAAAAATTAATTCCATGCTTAATTCCCCTTATGCTAATTTTAGTATAGCACGGGAGGGTTTTTTCATGGAGAAATTTTCGAAAGAGACACCGGGCTATAGTAGCAATAACGTTTTTGCTCGCCTTTCAGAGCCTCGCCTTAGTCTATCGCGCGCCGCCGCGCCGCCAACTACCGAAATTCCACCGCTCAACTGTGTCGTCCAGCGAAAAATATAATACCCCGGAGACTTGGGGTATTATATTAGCCTGCATTAGACTCTGCTATTTCTCGTCGACCACTTCGCCCTCGACCGGCTCGTCTTTGTTGGACTTTTTATCGTCCTGAGACTCGTCAGCTTTTTTATCATCGGCAGCTTGCTGGTACATTTTGGCGCCGATCGGCATGATGGCATCCTGCAAGGCTTTGGCTGCTGCTTCCAGCTCGTCTTTGTCGTCAGCGTCTTTGTGCTTTTCTGCTTCCTTGACCGCTTCGTCAATCGCTTTCTTGTCGTCGTCAGAAATCTTATCCTTAAACTCGTCTGGCATTTTCTTGGCTTGGTAGATAGCGTTTTCCAGCTGGTTTTTAGCATCAACGGTTTCACGCTTTTTCTTGTCTTCATCAGCGTGGAGTTCAGCTTCTTTCTGAGCTTTTTCGATGTCTTCTTTGCTCATGTTGCCAGAGTTTTGGATGGTAATCGATTGCTCCTTGCCGGTACCTTTATCTTTGGCGGTAACATTAAGGATACCGTTGGCGTCGATATTGAATGTCACTTCAATCTGTGGCACACCGCGTGGCGCTGGTGCGATACCGTCAAGCACAAAGCGCCCCAAACTCTTGTTGTCATTGGCAAATTCGCGCTCACCTTGCAAGACGTGGATTTCCACTTGCGGCTGATTGTCGGCAGCCGTCGAGAACACTTCGCTCTTGCTGGTTGGCACGGTGGTGTTACGCTCGATCAGCTTGGTCGATACGCCGCCCATCGTCTCAATACCAAGGCTCAGCGGCGTTACGTCCAGCAGCAGCACGTCCTTGACGTCACCGGCCAGCACGCCACCTTGAATCGCCGCACCGACGGCCACCACTTCGTCTGGGTTGACGCCTTGCATTGGGTCTTTACCGAACAATTTCTTCACCCGCTCGACCACTGCCGGCATGCGGGTCATGCCGCCGACCATGACGATTTCATTGACGTCAGATTTTGATAATTTAGCGTCTTTGAGCGCCTTTTCAACTGGGCCGTCGAGGCGATCTAACAAATCCTTCACCAAATCTTCCAGTTTCGCCCGTGTTAGACTCAGTTCAAAGTGCTTTGGCCCATCAGCATCAGCGGTAATGAATGGAATGTTAACTTCGTATTCAGTAACCGTTGACAGCTCCTTCTTAGCCTTTTCGGCTTCGTCCTTCAGGCGCTGCATGGCCGCATTGTCTTTACGCAGATCAATGCCTTCTTTAGACTTAAAATCGTCCAGGAAATAGTTAACGATGACGTTATCAAAGTCTTCACCACCCAGGTGAGTATCACCATTCGTCGCCTTCACTTCGAACACACCGTCGCCAAGTTCCAAGATGGAAACGTCAAACGTACCGCCACCAAGGTCGAACACCACGATGGTTTCGTCATTTTTGCCTTTTTCCAGGCCGTACGCCAGAGCAGCTGCCGTTGGCTCATTGATGATGCGCTTAACTTCCAGGCCGGCGATTTTACCAGCGTCTTTGGTCGCCTGGCGCTGCGAATCGTCGAAGTAGGCCGGCACGGTGATGACCGCTTCGGTGACTTTTTCGCCCAGGAACGCTTCGGCATCAGCTTTGATTTTACTGAGGATCATAGCTGAAACTTCTTCTGGCGTGTATTCCTTGTCGCCCATCTTTACCGCCACGCCGGTACCCTTTTTGACAATCTGGTACGGCATGATATCCAAGTCTTTCTGGACCTCTTTGTCAGTAAACTTACGCCCGATCAACCGCTTGACACCGTAAATCGTGTTCTTTGGATTGGTTACCCGCTGGCGCTGCGCCACCTGTCCGACCAAGCGTTCGCCCTTTTTATTAATTGCCACCACTGATGGCGTAGTACGGTTGCCTTCGGCGTTAGCGATAACTTCTGGCTTACCTGCCAGCATATACGCAAAGGCGCTGTTGGTTGTGCCGAGGTCAATTCCGATAATTTTACCCATATGATTCCCCTTTCTTATTTCGATCACATCTGGTTTTTCTTATATTCATTTTAGCACTCTTTTATGTCGAGTGCCAACTATTTTAGTATAAATAATTAGCACTCTGGTGTCAAGAGTGCTAATTTAGATTTTTGCATTACTGTCTATTTTGTAGTAGTTGGCTGGACTGGCGACACTGCCGACGTCTTTCTGGCTAGTGTAATATATTGCACAACCGAAATAATATAAACTGCCGAACCAACCAAAATCAAACCGTAAGCAATCGTGTAAGTGCCGCCGGTGTTGTTGGCCAGTATAAACGTTGCATACGTGATAACAGCGCCAACCAGCGGAGCTAATGACGAAAAGGCAACCGATTTACGCGCCGCCAAAAGACTAGGGCTCAACTGCTTACCTCTGCCAATAGCGAACCAAACAAACGATCCAACCGCCATAGCTGCTGCAGCAATTGTCACCAGCAAGAAAAAATATTCCGCATACGAATTAGACTCGCTAGCAGCTTTGTTCATCTCTTCTATAGCTGCAGAATATTTTTTGACAGAGTTACGAATTTGCTCCAAATATTGGTTTGCGGCATTATAGTCTCTTTCGCGCAAAACGACAGCGATTTCGTCGAGCAGCACCTTAATTTCTCCGGCATACTTTTTAACTTCTGTTGACTTTTTGATGTATTTGACGCCTAGTTTAGAGGAGAAATTATGGCTAGCAACATTATTGAATGCCGACGATGCAGCGACGGTCTGAGTAATAACCGTACCATTAGCCACAGACTTCTCGTCATTTATTGCTTTTATAAAATCTACATAAGCCTTGTTCGAGACAGCGATTATATCAATGTCCGCTTGGTTTGCGTAGCTGGCTGCGCTAGCAAATGAGCCTCCAGCCGATACTACAACAAACATAGCTAAAATTATCTTGAAAATTTTAAGCATGATTAGAATTATATATGCAAATTCGAGTTTTACCAACCGCCGCTGGCACCACCGCCAGAAAACCCGCCGCCGCCAAAGCTGCCGCCAGACGAGCCGCCTGAACTGTTAGAACTGCCGCCCGAACCGATACCGCCAATCCACCACCAGCGATTTGATCGGCACTTGCCGGATCGACCGCCTCTCCTTGTAGCTATTATTACAACAATAAATATGAGGACTATGATGAATATTAAGGAGATTATCGATTCCATATCCTCGCTATCGGCTGATCGATCTTTGCCTTCCGCAGCGTCAATGATTCGTTTCACGCCAGCTTCAACGCCGCCAGCATAATCGCCGCTGCGAAACTTTGGTGCGATTGTGTTACGGATAATTTGGCTAGCTCGCGCATCGGTTAACGAGCCTTCCATACCATTACCAACCTCAATTCGCATTTTACGATCGTTCTTGGCGATAAGTAACAATACGCCATTGCTATTTTTCTTGTCGCCGACACCCCATTGGCGAGCTACTTTGAGACTGTATTCCTCTAGACTATCATCACTGCCAAGCGTTGGAATCATCAACACGCCGATTTGGAATGACTTTTTCTGGCGCTCAGCATTAATCAGCTGCGCAATGCGGTCAATATCTTCATTTGCCAAACTTTCCGTCTGGTCAATTATAGGACGTTCAAGCGGCGGCGCAGCCGGGATTTCCAGCTTAGCAAAAGCCGTACCGCTTAATAGCCAGCCGAACAATACTGCAGATGTAGACAATCCAACCAGACCGACCGCCAAGCTTCGCCAACGCATAGCTAATTTTCTTGTTTAGTTGAATTTGCTGCGTTGAAATCAACCGACGGAGCTTTATTAGCACCAGCATCCGACTCAAAATACGGTCGCTCCTTGAAACCGAACATGCCCGCTAACAAATTTGTTGGGAAAGATTTAACCTTCGTGTTATATGATTTAGCAGCGTCATTAAAGTCATTGCGCGCCACAGTTATACGATTTTCTGTACCTTCTAACTGCGACTGCAAATCTCTGAAGTTTTCCGTTGCTTTGAGCTGCGGATAGTTTTCAGCTACCGCCAACAGCCGACTGAGCGACGAGCTAACCTCGCTTTGAGCCTGCTGGAATTTGGCTATGTCATCTGGATTATTGGCATCGACTTTGATTTGCGTAGCTTTAGCGCGCGCCTCGACTACCTTTGTTAATGTCTCTTGCTCGAAATTGGCCGCACCCTTGACGGTGTTCACGAGGTTAGGAATTAAGTCGCTGCGCCGTTGATATTGCGACTCAACCTTGCTCCACGCCGTGTTAACCGACTCGCGGCTCGACACCATGCCGTTATAAGACCCGGCGATCATCATCACTAGAAGTAATAACACTCCTCCGATAATTGCTGGAATTTTCCAATTTTTCATTACAACCTCCTGCTTGCTGATAGCCCTTATTTTATAGACAATTAGCCAAAAGTGCAACAAGCGACTACCACCGTGAATTCCACGTCAAAAAGGCAGTTTACTGCGGCAGCTGCCAAATCCGAACCCAGTCAACTTCCATCGGCCAGGTTTTGCCCGTGCCTAATATGACATCCATCGCTGTCTCTGAATCAAATATCGCGAGCGGGTTACTAATTGGCGACGGACCGCCGGCTTGCGTCACCGGATCTTGCCGAGGGTCGTTCGGCGCTAGCTGATCGCGGGTAGCACCCCAATAGTAGCGTATAGTTAATTTACCATCAATATACCACTCAATTTTTTCGGTAGTCCATAAACATCCGTATGTATGCCATTGCGACACATCTAGCCCTGCCTGCGAAGTATAATGTCCTCGGTTGCGTATAATTTTAGTTTGATCCATTGAATCATAATACGCCCATGCCGACCCTAACATCTCGCCCGGCCGCATGATTTCAACCATATCAAGTTCAGCAGACGGTATGGCGTTATTGCGATGCCTGGAATGCGATTGCGCCCAAAATGCCGGCCATGAAGAATTTTCCGGCGGCACATTGCGCACGCCATTAGCGTCAACGCGCATCCGCACTTCGTAATAGCCATGCCCAAACGACTGTCCTGCATACGTATTCGGGTCGCGCGTCATGAAATTACGATTGTAAGTACTGTGCGTCGGAGCAATCCGCAGCACCGAATTATTCACGGAATACTCGTTGGGCTGGGTATCGGGCTTGCCCCATTTGTGTACGCCCGCCGGGTACCATTTGAAGCCTGGCGCGCCAGTATTGCCGGTGTCGATGGTGCTGATTGAGTCAAAATCATCTTCAAAAGCCAAGCGATTATATTTACCAGCTGCTGCCGGGACGGTTGGTGACGGAGTCGGTGTAGGTGTAGGTGTAGGTGTAGGTGTAGGTGTCGGATTTGGAGTTGTGCTATTATTTGTCGAAGCCGCAGAAACCGGTCTCTTAGCATACCCCAGATATTCATAGCCGTCGATCTTTGGTGGAGAATACTCAACACTTTCGCCGTCTTGCACGGTTACCGTGTCGGTTGCGCCGATACTATCAATGATAGCCGAAGCCGCTTGATTGTTAAGCGCCAACCCGCCAACGCTAACCGCTAGTAACAGCAGAGCTCGGCCCTTTTTGCTGCGCAGCAAGAAATAGCCGCCCAGCGCCGCCAGCAAGCCGCCAACAGCAAAATACGCTACCAAAATCCTCGCATCGCTGCCCGTCTCAGCCAAGCGTCCGCCGCCTTGGTACGCCAGCAAAAATTCCGAATTGGCGTCGTTAGTAGTCAACGTTATTTTTCCTGAGGCGATGGAATTCTGTTCGGTTTTCGATAGCGAACTTTTGACCACACTGCGAAGCCGAATGGTTTTTGAACCGGCATGCGCAGCCGGCGGCGCGATAAAATTCACCGCAACAACAGCGGCGATGAATAATCCTACTATTTTCTTTTTCATTGAATCCCTCAACTCTTTTTGTTTTAACGCCTGATGACGCTTATGATTATATAGCTAATGACGATACAATGCAAGCAAAATAAGTACGGGAATGCTGGATTTATTGGCGCGTAACTTTGACCATAGCGTCGCGAATCACTACGCCGTCTAGCGTGTAGCCGGCACGCAGTTCCTCGGCGATCACTTCTTTGTCGCCTTCGGCTTCTTCATCAAATTGAACGGCTTGATGCAGCTCAGGATTAAATAATGTGCCAGGTTTAGCGTTAATTTTCTTGAGGCCAATTTCTTTGAGCTGCTTGTCGAGCTGCTTATTAAGACCAGCCACGCCTTTCGCCCACGGATTATCTTTCAGCTCCTCTGGCACGTTGGCAATCGCTCGCTCAATCGTATCAATTACCGGCAATAGTTTCATCACCGACTTCGCTTGGCCCATTTGATGCGCCGATTGCTTTTCCGCCTCGACACGCTTGCGGTAATTCTCAAAATCCGCCCGCGTCCGCTGCAAATCCAGCGTCAACTCGCCCAATTGCTGCTCTAAGTCTTCAGTTTTGTTAGTCTTATTCTTTGTCATTTTTTCCTCCTACAACATTCCCTCTAGCATAGCACCGGTTCGGCGCACCAATTCCATCGTCCGGCGATAATTTTGCCGCGTCGGGCCGATCACACCGATATAGCTATCATCACTAAACTGCGAACGGAATTTACTAATAATCAACGTCGCACCAGAACTTTTGCCAATTGGATTTTCGCTGCCGATAAACACATTAAGCGGCTGGTTCGGCGCAGCCTCGTGCAGCCACGGCTCGATATTATCAATCAACCTGGCAATCGCTTGCACATGATCGCCCTCGACAAACTCCGGCTGGCTAAACAGCTGCGTCATGCCGTTCATATACAAGTGCGCGCCAAATGACGCAAAGCCAAAGTTACCCGTCAGCTCAACCAAGCTATCAACGGCGCTGCGAATTGCCCGATCCGACTTATCAACGTGCGAGTTAACATGCGCTTCGATCGCTCTCGCACTGCGATCGATGCCGCTCGGCAGCTCCGTCATCTGGGCATCGGTGATGCCATTGACGTACAACCGGTAGCCCTTGTCGGTGGGAATTCGCCCGGCGCTAGTGTGCGGCGCCTCAATAAAACCCATCTCCTCGAGCTTGGCCATTTCGCTGCGAATAGTGGCGCTGGACACACCAAACAATTTAGCCAGCGTCACGCTGCCAACTGGCGCCGCAATTTCGGCATACTGCTCAATGATGGCGGCGAGAATAGCCTGTTGACGTTCGGTCATGAACTAATTATAGCGCACTTTTAGCACTCATGCAAGGCGAGTGCTAACTACTCGCTTTCAATTGCTCTAGCAAATCTCGCGCCGCCAGTCTAGCTTCATCGTCTTTACGGTTATAGACATCTGGCTTTAGAGCGATTGCCCGCACAATCCGAGCCGTCTCATCAATATCATCATTAATGACGAAATGATAATACGGCACTTCAAGCGCATGGGTAATTTCACGAATCGCACTATTGTAACGCTTCGGCCATTCGCGATCAAATTCTTCCTGCGAAGCATAACGTACACTAAGACGACGGCGCCATTCTTGATAATTTGGCGGTAACAAAAATATCGCTACCACGCCTGGCGACAGCTTTTTATATTCATCGACACCTTGCACATCAATATCAGTAACCGCAATTTTACCAGCATCATGAATATCCTGAATCTGCTTGACGCCAGTACCATAAACTGTACCGTGCACAAATTTCGCCTCGACAAAAGCATGACTTTCCAACAACCTAGCGGCAGTCGCTTCATCAATATAGTTATAATCAATACCTTCACGCTCCCATACACCTTTATTTTGACGCGGCTGGCGAGTCGTATACGACACAATATCAGCAAACTCCGGCGACTGCATTAATCGCTGCTTGGTCGTATCCTTGCCTGCACCCGATATACCAACGAGCAACACAATTTTGGTTTGAATAATGAGCTGGCGAACCGCTTCACTCGGCTGATATTCTCTAATAAGCTTTTCGATCTTTGACATAATATCTGCTTATAATAACTCATCCAGCACCGATTGCCAATCAGGAAATTCGGGAGTGCCAAAATGAATATGCCGGCCGACAAACTCAGCAGCGCCTTTAGTTGTCCGGTCATCAATCAAAATATCACCGCGACTCAGCTGCTTGACCGACGAAAATACGACTTTGCGAAAGAAAATATTTTCCCGGCCATCGCCGCCAAAGTGCTTCTTTACCCACGCTAGCTTATCATCCAGCGCTGTCGGATTTTCCCATGGTGATGACGACAAGATATATAGATCGTACTTTTCTTTCAAAGCATCTACCGTCTCAAGGGCGCCTGGCATCGGATCCATCAGCGCGAAAATGCCCGGGATATTGTCGTATTCGTCCGCAAACTTCTCAAGCATCTCGGGCGAAACCTTCGTAAGAGCAGACTCAAAATCCACCAATACACCGTCCATGTCGATATAAATAATCGGTTTATTATTTTCGTTCATCTTTACCTCTGCCAGTGAAAGATGAGAAATCACGATACGCAGCACTTCCGTCGCCAGCTACATTACCCCTATTTCGGTGAACAAAGCCCTGTTTACGAGCAATTTTCAAGTCGCCAAGTGTAGGGAATGTTGTCACTTCATTCCATTCGTTTGGCAAGCGACGTTTCGTGACAGCAAAGTCGCTGTCAACACCTCTAATAACTACAGCTCTAATTATTTTTATACCCATACGCCTCGCCAATGTTGTTCGATGCATACCGTCGACGAGCAATAATCCTTCATGATAATCCTCCTCAATGATAGGTGGGAGCATAACTCCGCCCCCCGCGTTTTCTTCATCAACAATATCAATTCCGCCAGTTTCCATGCACAGTGTATCTTCACCGTACGGCAAGACAAGCTCTCTTAAACCCTCTTGCTTGCGTACACCAGCGTCAATAACATACCGCTGCGTCGGCTGAAAAGTATCAATACGAACATCTTCAATTGAGATATCGCTACCAGCATAGGGTCGTGCGTCCTTATCAGCTAACGTCGGCGCCTGATACAGATTATCAATTAACCACCCTTGAGACTTAAATCCCTCTACTCGCACTAATCTCTCCTTAGCATTATTGTAAATGCCTCGCTAGGAATGTCAACCTTGCCGAAGCGTTTCATACGCTTTTTGCCGCGAGCTTGTTTGGCGAGGAGTTTCTTCTTGCGGCTGACGTCGCCACCGTACAGATAGCCAGTGACGTCTTTGCGGTAAGCGCCGATGTTCTCGCGGGCAATAAACTTGCCGCCAATCGCCGCCTGCAATGCCACCTCAAAGCTCTGGCGTGGCACCACGTCTTTGAGTTTTTTGACGATCTCGCGACCCAAACCTGGCGCCTCCGAGCGGTGGCACATCACGCTCAGCGCATCGACCATTTCGCCCGCCACATAAAAATCCACCCGCACCAAATCTTCCGACTGGTAGCCCGCCAACTCATAATTAAACGAGCCATACCCGCTGGTCACCGACTTCAGTTGATCGTAAAAATCCGTCAGCAAATTTGCCAGCGGCGCCGTAAAAGAAATCAGCGCCCGCTCGTCGATGTAACTGAGATTTTTCTGCCGGCCGCGCTTGGCAACAATCAGCTGAATCACCGCACCGATATAATCTTGCGGCACCACAATTTCGCCGTCAATCCACGGCTCGCGAATTTCTTTGATCTGCGCTGGGTCAGGTAGTTCGCTGGCCGATTTGATATCCAACTCCTCGCCGTTCGTCAAACTAACTTGATAATCCGTACTCGGATTGGTGACGATGAGATCCAAATTATACTCGCGCTCCAGCCGCTCGCGAATGATATCCATGTGTAGCAGCCCCAAAAAGCCAATCCGCACACCATACCCCAACACTGGTGAATTCTCCGGCTCAAACTGCAGCGCTGAATCGCTCAGACTCAGCTTTTCAATAGCCTCTTTCAGATCATTGTAATCTTCGTTGGACACCGGGAAAAACCCCGCGTAGACGAAGGGTTTGACTTCTTTGTAGCCAGGCAGGGGTTGGATAACTTGACTCACTGCTCTATTATATCCTACATTTCACTATTATAAAGTCGTAAGCTTTTGTGTTTGCATATCACGAATGCTTTTCAACATCAGTCTTACGACAATAGCAGCATGCATTTTCGTACTCGCGAAAAAAATCAAACTTCTTCCTCATGATGATATCCTGTAACCTATTATTCAACAGAAACTCTAACTGCTAGGCGATCATACCTGATGAAGCGCTACAATACGCAAATCAACAACATCACTTATGCATATGCAGTGCAACAATGAACAACGCCACTTAATTATTTTGTCTGTGTATTCCTCACAAGATCATCTAACCCCTGGCCAAGTTCAATACTGTGAGGATCGTCTGGATCAAAGACTTTTGCGCGCTCAAAGTCGATCGGCCGCATTGATGCGATATGGTATTGATCATTACCGTCCCTGCTGTATTCAATAATAAAGTCTTTCAAGCGCCACGGCTTATCAATCCCAGTGTCGCGCCGTACGGTTTCAGCAATGTTTCGCATGCGCGAAAGAGCGTCAGTCATTAACTCTCGCTTATTTTCCTCCGACACAGCGTTGTTTGCAAAGAATTCGCGTATCGTTCGCCCGCTCTCGCCATTTATCTTTTCCATCACTACAAAGCCTTGCTGTCCGCTCGTAAAGACCCGGGCGATTGGCTTTGGCGTATCAACACCAAGTTTGCGTAGCAATAAAAGTGCCTCAAATTCATCGATTGGCCCCTGCTGCTTTGCCTTCACGACGTTTTTCACAATCACCTCGGTGTCGCCGCCAACCGATAGCTCAAAAACCGCCTCACCAGGATACGGATCGTTTGGGTTCGCTATTTTGAGCGATGTCGCAGACTGCAATAGCTCAGCACCAATATCATGGCTCGAGAACAATTCAGCCAGCCGGCCTTTCACCGCCTCGCTATATTCCCCATCGATTCTCATTTCTCGTTGGCCTTCTAGGCGCTTCACCTCGTAACCCAAATTGACTGGCTCCGTGCTTTTTAGCTCGCGAGTATAATAATGCCTGCTCAGAGCTAGCTGTGTCATACGAAAAGCCAGCCGTTCATCAGGTTCGGTCGGTCGGCTATATGGTTCCAGCCTGCCATCTTCGGTGCGATACAAACCCTCTGCCGACTCTTCGTCCTTGACATGGTGTTCTATAGTATTTACTATCTGATCTCTTTCTGGCTTGTCACCTTTTAGTCCCAGCACTGTTCTTGGTCGGTCACTTGCACTAAGCAGTCTAATTTGATTGTCACGGTCTGATTCTGACACTCCTAGCACTCTCATAATGTCTTCAGGAATCGTTCCTGTAAATCCAGTATCGTAGTAATGGGCAGCATCTGGATTTTGGATACGAGGGTGCAGATATTCATCTTTCACTACATCATCAAGCTCATCGCGGAACCCTCGCGGATACACAAGGTAGGTAGGGAACTCCATGAGCGACCCGCCCGCCGCGTGGCTACTCATACCAAGCCTGCGGCGGCGCGCGTAGAGTTGAGCGCGGCGCGCCACGTACGCATAGACGCCGTCACGACCGAGGAATACTTCTTGAAATTCTTTCTCACCTATTCGCTTAGCGTCCCACTCGGCAAACAATTTATCGTAATATTTAGTATCAACTCTAAGTACCTGATTGAATGCTTTAGCCGCTCTTTCTAGAGCTTCAGGTAGACCATACTCGTCCATTACGGCTATATAATCTGCTACCAGTCTACGATACGCTGGCCAGATATCGCCTAACTTGTCACCACGCTTACCAAACATCTCTTGAGAATATTGGTCTCCGTACTGCGACGCTATATCTGCCCGTAGTTTATCGTAAGCTTGTTGAATTGTCTCTGCAAGTTCTCTATCTTCTTCGGTCTCGGGAGATCGCAAACGTCGATTGGCTTGGATTGCTCTTTCGTGAAACTTCGTCCCTGGTCGAGATGATGTCACGTGTTCCATATCGCCCGCCTCATCAGCATACGGATTATATTTCTCTACGCCCTGCAGATCTGGCTTGAGTTCGGCAATATGCGCACGTAGCTTAGACGCCTCTTCTGAACCAATAAGTCCCTCTAAGTCAAGTTGAGCAACTTTTTGCGCGGTCGAATAGTGATTAGCACACGCCCACAATACAGTACACTGCGCAGCTGCGTCCATACCGTAATCTGATAAATGCTCGAGGACAGCGTCCGCTACATCAGCGTCTAGTTTTATCTTATCTATACAACCAAGAACTATTTCTGAGGTAGATTCACCAAAGACATGTGCACATTGCAATACTTGTAATTCGTAGCCAGCGTCGATTAGTTTATGGGCGACACTGGCGTCGAGGCCAGTGAAGTTATCGAGATATCTGACTACCGCCCCACCATCACCAGCGTCAATGAGTTTTTGGGCGATTTCGCTGTGGTTGAGGCCGGTGAATTTATCGAGATATACGACTACCTCCCCACCATCACCAGCGTCGATTAGTTTATGGGCGACACTGGCGTCGAGGCCAGTGAATTTATCGAGGTTGTGAGCGATTAGCCAACCACTGCCGGCGTCGATTAGTTTGTGAGCAATTTCGTTATGGTCAAGGCCGGTGAATTTATCGAGATATCTGACTACCTCCCCACCATTACCGGTGTCGATGAGCTGGTGGGCGATTTCGCTGTGGTTGAGGCCGGTGAATTTATTGAGATTTCTGACTACCGCCCCACCATCACCAGCGTCAATGAGTTGGTGGGCGACACTGGCGTCGAGGCCAGTGAAGTTATCGAGATATCTGACTACCGCCCCACCATCACCAGCGTCGATGAGTTGGTGGGCGACACTGGCGTCGAGGTTGGTGAATTTATTGAGATTT